>JARFRM010000206.1 GCA_029287235.1 Thermoanaerobaculales bacterium | reverse complement strand
GAACTCGCGGTCGAGGACTACCTCCGGGGTGTTTCCGAGAGCGAAGGCATTGATCACCTCCATGGTCGCCTGGAACGCGGTCTCACCACCGGCCGCAAAGGCCTTGTGCCAACCGCGCACCGTCGGGTCCGCGAGCAGCCGCGGGTTGCCGGCGATGATCTCCTTCATGGCGCCCATCCCGTCGGAGTGATCGGCGACCACGAGCCAGTCCAGCGGACGCGAGAGCTTGAACAACTCACCGTGGGACGTCGTGACCTCCTCGCCACGGGCAAAGCGATAGGCCTCCTCCGGACCGATGATGACGCCGAAACCGCGGGCATCGAGCGAGTTGTTGGTGTGGACGTGGGTGTCGCCCCAATAGACCTGCGTCGGGTAGTTTCGGCCGGCATAGGGCGAATACGGCCTCTTCATGTTGGCGTTGGCGACGTCGTCCTCGGTGGGCACGATGCCGACCGGATCGCCTTCGGAGGCCAGCGCGGGGAGCGCGAACGCGGCCCCGAGACCGACCATCGCAATGACAGTCAACACTCTCGTCTTCATATCAGCTTCCTCTCGTTTTCTCGTCATTTCTTCTTACCGTCCAGGATCTTGTCCCAGCGTTTGCCGATCTTGGTGAGGATCTTTTCGGCCTGTTTGATCTGTTTCTCGGGCTTGTCTTTGACGGTCACGGTGCCCATACCGCGCCACACCAACTTCTTCTCTGTTGAGTCATAGGCGTCGATGACCAGCGTGCCCTCTTCGTAGGAGTATTCGCGAGTGACGGAAGAGCCCATCATCGGCCCGCCGAAAGAGTCATATGGACCCCAGGCATCCCAACCGCCCCAGTAGCCGCCGTAGCCCATCGAGGTCGTGGTGACGCCCTTTCGCTCCTGACTGATGAAGTGATAGGTCACGTAGAGATCCGGATCGCTCTGGACCTCCCGCAAACCGCCCTCCATCATCTCCTTCTTGATGAGGCTCACCACCCGGTCGGCCATCATGGCGTTGTCCGTGATGCCGCCCTCATCGTTCACAACGTACTGAAACGTCGCCACACTCTCGAAATCGAAATCACGGGCGTAGTCGATGTTCACCTTCTGCGCGAATCCGGGCACCGCTACCAACATCGCTCCTACGATCATCCCGAAGAGCCTTCTCATTTTTCTTTACCTTTCCCTATTTCCTTGGTGTCAGTTGATCGTTCAATCTCTCGATATTCCGTTTGCGAGCGATCACATCGGAAACGCGTACGAAAGATTGACGCGCAACGCGGTGTCGAGCACGCTACCGCGCCACTCGTCGCTGTGGTACACGGTCTTGCGGATCTCGCCGTAGAGGTTCCAGGCGGAGCCCTTCTCGGTGACGAAGACCTTGCCGAAGCGGAAACCGAGCGGAATGCTCCAGGCCTTGTTCTGCCAGTCGTAGCTGAAGGCGGTCTCACCGATGTTGATGTAGAGCCCCTTCTTGAGCGAATAGTTGAAGACCGGCTGGATCGTGATGGGCTGCGCCACCTGCTTGTTGGGATCCTCCGGGTCAGTCTGACCCCAGATCTGCTGCACCAGGACACCGGTGAGAACCTTGTCGCCGACCCGCTCGAGCCAGGCCGAGGCAAAGCCGTAGCGCCACTTGTCACTGCCGAACTTCGAGCTCTCTGCCGGGAAATTGACCTGCGGTCCGATGCCCCAGCGGCCCGTGGCCCACTCGAAGGGCACAAAGAGCGCAAAGTACTCGGCGTCACCCGCGCCTGAGGACCGGTCGGCGGCCTCGTTGTTGCGCATGGTGAAGCGGTTGATGACTTTGAGGTTCTTACCCAGCGGGATCGGCGCGACAAAACGAAGCATCAGCTGGTCGCGGTTGCCTTCCGGCCGGGGTTGGCCGTCGGGTCCGGTCTCATCGAGCCACGTACGGCCCTCCAGCGAGAGCTGGAACGTCCACATGGACGCCGTCGCGTCGTTTGCCGCCGATTCGAGGCTTTGACCGCCGAGCGGGTCTTCCTCTTCCTGAGCCATTGCGCTGCTTGCTGCAAGCAGCATGAACCCGGTGACGATGAGAGCTCTGCCCCGAACGGTCCATGGTCGATCATTGATCATTGACTGATTCCTCCTTGAACGCACCTTCATGCGTCGTTTTCCGAATGTGTTTCGTGTGTTGTTTCTTCTTCACCGTCGGGTTGCTGGCTCAACCGGCGGACATACTCGAGGTCGCCGAGCACCTTGACCGCTCCAAGGAGAGCCCGAAACCGATCCGAGGCGCGTGCGAGGTCCGCCTCCTCCTTCGTCATCCACCACTCTTTCCACAGAAACCGATTGGACCGAGCGAGATCCTCGAAGAACTCGCACGCACACTCCGGTTCTTCGGCGGCGACTCGAGCTTTGAGACCATCGAGGGTCTGGACCAGCTCCCGACGGTGGATTTGACTGGTAGACATGGACACCTCGATGCCGCAGCGACCCTCGGGTTGTGGATATTCCATCGAGATCGCACAGAGCACGGTGCGTGCCAGATCTGCCGAAGATCGGGCGTCCAGACATTTGCGACGATCGACGAAGCCGCAAGAACAGTCGAACGGACAGAGGCATTGGAGGGGATAAACCAAGCCGCTTCAGCTCTTTGATTGATCGTATATCGAAACTGAGTTTCAAGATCTACACACTGCGGAACAATCGGTTATCGAGCGGACTACCCGGCTCGAGCACGAAATGTCGTGACGAGATTTCGTGATGGACGCTATTTCGGTGGTGTTATCCCCAACTTCTTGAGGCGTGAACGGAGCGTGTTGGGGTGCATCCCAAGGATGCTCGCAGCCCCACCCCTGCCCGCGATCTGGCCACCACAGGCCGAGAGCACCGCGACGATGTGGTCGCGCTGGACCTCGTCGAGGGTGCCCAATCTTCGTTCTCCCGGGTCCGCCGGAGCCGGTTCCCCTCCGTTGCGCACCTCGAGCGGGCCCACGAGGCGCAGGACACCGTCCCTCACGTTGAGCACCGCCCGTTCGAGCACGTTCTGCAGCTCCCGGACGTTCCCGGGCCAGTCGTAGGCTTCGAGCGTGCGGAGCACCTCCTGGGAAACCTCCCGAAGCTCCACTCCGTGGCGGGCGGCGAGCTCGCCGGCGAAGTGGCGGGCCAGGACTTCGATGTCCTCCCTGCGGTCACGCAGAGGAGGCACTGTGATCGGGTAGACCTCGAGCCGGTAGAAGAGATCCTCTCGGAAGCGGCCCGCCTCGACCTCGGACCGGAGATCGCGGTTTGTTGCGGCGATGAGACGCACATCGACCTCGATCGTCCGGGTTCCGCCGATCCGCTCGATGGTTCCCTCCTGGAGGGCGCGAAGCAGCTTGGGTTGGACATCCAGCGGAAGCTCGGCGATTTCGTCGAGAAAGAGCGTTCCACCCGAGGCGAGCTCAAACCGGCCCTGGCGACGACGGTCGGCCCCGGTGAAGGCCCCCCTCTCGTGGCCGAAGAGTTCGCTCTCGATCAGGCTCGACGGCAACGCCGCACAGTTCACCGCAAGAAACGGACCCTTCGAGCGCTCGCTCTCGTTGTAAATCGCATTGGCGACCAGCTCCTTGCCGACGCCGGTCTCGCCCTGGATGAGAACCGTGGCGTCGGTGGCGGCCACCTGGCGGATCTTGTGCAGGACATAGAGAATCGCATCGCTCGAGCCCAGGATCTCACTGTGCTCCGTCCGCGAGCCGATCTCCTCCTTGAGGTAGACGTTCTCCTCCTCCAGCTTCGCCTTCACCGACTCGAGCTCGCGGACCGTCGCCTCGAGCTCGGCGGCAGTGCGCTGGAGCTTGGACTCGGACTGGCGGCGATCAGTGACGTCGGCACCGACGCTGAGCAGGCCTTTGGGATTTCCGTGAGCGTCTTGGAGCACGACGCTGCGCCATCGGATGATCCGCCGTTCGCCGTCACTGGTGGTCAGAATCCGATCGTTTTCGGCGGCCGGGTTGCCGCCGAGCCCCCGATCGACGGACTGCCGGATCTGCTCACGCTCGTCGTCAGCCACGAAATCGAGATAGCTTCGGCCGATCATCTCTTCTGCCGAGCGCCCGGAGACACGCTCGGCAAAGGGGTTCATCAGGGTGATGCGCCCGTCCCGGTCGATGCCGACCACCAGCAGTTGAATGCTCTCGAGCAGCTGTCGCCAGCGCGACTCACCGGCGGCTACCTCACGCGACAGCTCGGCGGAGCGCGCTGCGGAGTCGGTCATATCCCAGGCCATGACCGCGACGATGAGAAGAAAGGCAAAGGGGTGGAGCGACGGGAGATCGAAGAGGCCGAGATCCATGGGAATGATCGCGAGCACGGACAACGCGAGCACGAGCGTGCTCACGCCGATGACCCGGGCTTCCCGCCGACGGCCGCGCCGGATCAGCCGGACGGTGGTGTCGACAAGCAACGCCAGGAACCCGATGTTGGCGACATCACCGACAATCCGCCACCGGCTCGCCTCTCCCACCGGCCTCGAGATGACCTCCCCCCATGGCATCACCGCGTCCCGGACCGCGGTCACGTCCATGGTGGCGACGATGCCCGACGGCAGCAGGAAATCCAGCACGGCTGTGGTGGCGAGCAGCCCGGTTTCGACGAGCAGAAGACTGCGTCGAACGGCCCGAGTCCGTGCCTCGATAAACCAGATGAGGAGGACCAGGAAGGTGCAGATCGACACCGCTGACCACGCGAAAAGGGCTTCGAACGCGTCCGGGCTCGAGGCGAAACTGAACATCCGCTGGACCAGGGCATCGACCGCAGCTGCGAAGGCGGCGCCGGCAAACAGAACGTGAACCCGCCGTCGCCGAAGACGCAAACCGACGCCTAGGTGCTCCAGACCCACCACGATGCACAGCGCCGCCACGACGACATACGCCGTGCCCAGGGCTGTCACGATAGCCTCATCGGGGGGGGCCATACGCGCTACCTTAACACTGCAGAGACCGACTCGCCGATACGGCTGA
Source organism: Thermoanaerobaculales bacterium (assembly GCA_029287235.1). Taxonomy (GTDB): domain Bacteria; phylum Acidobacteriota; class Thermoanaerobaculia; order Thermoanaerobaculales; family Sulfomarinibacteraceae; genus JAHECW01. The sequence continues at coordinate 2,570 of JARFRM010000206.1, read as the reverse complement.
TGTAAGCCGGCACGCTGGCCGTGTTGCTGACGAGCTCGGCTCATAATCCGCGGGCACTCGTGCCGGCGAGCCTCCGGCATGTTTCATGCATCGACGACACCTTGAGACTGCAAGAGAAGTACCGGATCTTCGTCGAATCGAAGGCGCGACAGAGGTCGCATCGGGAAACAGGAGGACGCCATGGGCCATCGAGGACGCTGTTTGATTCCGTTCATTGCTGTTCTGGTGGCGGTGATACCAAGCCCTGACGCACAGGCCGCCAAGGGTAAAGGAAAGCGGGACGCGCAGGACCAGCAGGCCATCACCGACGCCGTCCTGCAGGCTGACCTGATGAGCTATGCGGATCGCTACGCGAGCATCGCGGCGCAGGCGATCGAAGATGTCGAACGGCTCGAACCGCCACCGGATCTGCGGCGCATTGTCATGGGTGATCTCGTCTTCTCCGCCGCGGCCGCATTCACGATTGCTGCAGATGCCAACCCACAAGTTGCACTTCTCGATATGGTCGTCATGACCACCCTCGGGCGGATGACCTTCGAGGACCATCGGCTGCCCGAATACGGCGGCTATGTGGAACCTGCCATGTTGGCCATGACCAAGCTCGAGCAACAGGTCTGGGAGATCGCGGATCCCATCCTGACCGCAACACAGAAGACCGAACTGCTCGAACGTATCGAGGCGTTTCACATCGCCAATCCCGAATTGACGTCCTTCAGCCACCTCCGCTTCGCCGACTTCCCGTCGAAGCGCGATTCATCATCCCTCAAGGCGACCAGTGGCGGCGGAATCTTCAAGTCGGTCCGACGGATGACCGACCAGGTCGAGCAGACGCGGATGCTGGCGGAGCGGGCCATGTATCTGTCGACGCGGCTTCCCCTCTTGGGCGGCGGTTTCGCGGATATCTGGTTGTCGCGACTTTCGGCCAATCCGGCGGTCGAAGACGTGCTCGGCGATGTGAGTACATTTGCCGAGACGTCGGAGCGGCTCGTCATCGTCGCCGAGCAGCTGCCGGAGCGGATCACCACCGAGCGAACCGAGACCATCATTCAATTGGCCGAGGAGTTTGCCGCCGAGCGGAAGGAAACGGTGGACCACGTCTTTTACAACATCGCGAAGGAGCGCCAACTGATCCTCGATCAAATGGTGGCCGAGGAACAAAGGCTGACTGGTGTGATCACCGAGCTTCGGACCACCATCGAAGCCGGCAATGAGCTCACCCTCTCGGTCGATGCTCTGGCCGAAAGGCTCGATCTCGGGGGCGAGGCTGCCACCGAGACCTACAGTGAACCCGTGAGGCCCTTTGACATCGAGGACTACCGCCAGACGCTGATCCAGGCGAGCGCCGCCATCCACGATCTCAACGATCTGGTCGGCTCGACCCACCGCCTTGTAGATTCAGACGGCGCGGACAAACTGCTCCCTCAGGTGGCCACCGCCATCGACGATGTCGGAACAATGGGAGAGGCCATGATCGACCGGATCTTCTACCGGTCGATGATCTTCCTGGTGCTCGCCCTGCTTGGATTCATCGCCGCTCGCTTTGCCTATCGCTGGCTCGAGACGAGGTACTTCAGCGCTTCGGCTCAGGAGGTGGACGCAACCTAGCGCCTTGCCCTCGTAGGCGGGTCGTTCACGGCCCGCAACCACAACGCCGAGATGAGCAACTACGACAGCTGTTTTGATTCCGGCAGTTCGTCCGGCAGCATCGAATGAAGCCCCACGCCGAAGTGTCCGATCGCCAGCGAGAACTCATCGAACGTGAGATCAATTGGATGCACGCGCTCCCGAGGGATGAGTTTGAGCGAGCCCGCGAAGGAGGCGGGTGTCCAGGGGACCAACACGAGCACCCGCGGGCGGCCAACGTCTTCGACGATGTAGCACGGCTCCATGCAGCCATCGTCGTTGCTGACGAACGCGGGCTGGAACTTCTCCGCCTGATCCGATCCGAGAAGAGCCTGCAACAGGCCCTTGAGCGGCAGGTACACCGGAACTTTACTCAGAATCCCACGCTCGAAGGCCTCACCTGCCTTGCGGGCGACCGGGACCATCGAAAGCACACCGAGAATCAGCGACGCTGCGACAATCAGCAGCACGGCGAGAATCTCGGTTTCCGGAACGCTCTCGATGAGCTTCGGCGGCAGTAGATCGGCAATCGGGGTCGCGAGCCCGATCAAAAGCTCGACAAACTCCTTGATCAAGATGACAAAGAGCAGAAGGGGAAGCAAGATTCCCAGACCGCCGAAGAGCGTCGTTTTCACGAACTTCCACATGGCTGATCCCTTTCTGCAGCGATACGATCAGTGTCCCGATGTTGGTTGGTGCGAGTGTATACCACCTTCGGATGCCGGCGTCCGCCTTCACTGTTCTCAGGTGGCGTCGTCGATCACTCCAGCGGGTTCCTCCAGCGTAGCCCAGCAAACCGCGCGAAATCGAGGTCGTTGGAGTGCAGCTCCGACTGGGTCTCGATGGCGAGGGCGGCGAGGTGGGCATCCGTCGTCAGTCGTCCCGACGCTCCGGACGATTGCATGAGATCGCCCAAGATCTCGAGGTGCCGCGGCCCGGGATTGACG
>JARFRM010000187.1 GCA_029287235.1 Thermoanaerobaculales bacterium | reverse complement strand
GTATAAGAGACAGCCGCACACCATTCTGCCTCGGGCCGTGGCGGGTCGATCCAGCCGCCTGCGAGCTGAGCGACGGCGGGACCGTCGTCCGGCTGCGGCCGAAGGTCATGGATCTGCTCACGGCGTTGGCCCGGAACCCCGGCCAGGTGCTGACCAAGCAATGTCTGCTGGACATGGTGTGGCCGGACGTCACGGTGGGCGACGCCTCCCTCACGGTGGCCGTCGGCGAGCTCCGCGACGCCCTCGGCGACGACCTCGAGTCACCGGCCTACATCACGACGATCCCCCGCCGCGGCTACAGATTGATCGCACCCGTGGAACCCCTTGACCACGACCGCGTCCGGCCCGGCGGTTCGCGGTTCTGGCTCACCGGCGCCGGTGTCGAGCTCGTACTCCGCCAGGGCGAGAACCTCATCGGCCGCGCCCCCGAGGCGCACATCCGCATCGAGTCGCCGAAGGTCTCGCGCCGGCACGCGAGGATCGTGGTCGACGGGGATACCGCGGTCGTCGAGGACGTCGGCAGCAAGAACGGCACCTATCTCGACAGTGAGAGGATCGATGCGCCGACACCGATCACCCATGGTGACGAAATCCGCCTCGGTCAGCTCGCGGCCCAGCTTCGCGTGGTGGTCGCCGAGTTCGGCTCGACGATCACCGAGCTGTCACGCGAGGTCACCGTCGACACCTCTGACGAGGGCTGAGCCAGAAGCCGACCGAGGTTTCGGCCATCCTTTGGAGTGCCTTTAGCACTCCGGTTTTTCCCCGCCCCAAACTTGAAGTGTCCTCGGCATTGACAGGCTAGGCGCGAACCACAATGCGGGAGTGTGAAATGCGGGATCACACATCGAACAGTGCACGCCTCCATCCGTTTCGCTGCCCGGCCGGGCATGAGCGACTGAACCTGAGTTTCAATAAACTTGCTGTATCAAGACAATGCTCTCATAATGCTGGCCAACCACAGAGGGTTTCACGGGGCTGATCTCACCGTGCGGCTGCGGCGAGGATCGTGAAGGGGGAACGTCATGAGGGGGCTCGGTGTTCTCGTCGTCGTTTGTCTGATCGTTTCGTGTGCAACGCCGATTCTCGCCCAGGACACGACCGGGCGGATGATGGTGCGCACCAGCGACGCCGCGGAGGCGCCGCTGCCCGGCGTGGCCGTCACCATCGCCTCGCCGTCGCTCATCGGCGGCGCCCGGACCCAGGTGACCGACGACCGGGGGGAGGCGCTCTTTCTCACCCTCGGGCCGGGAACCTACGAGGTCAAGGCCACGCTGCACGGCTTCGCCACCCAGGAGCGGCGAGAGGTCTGGGTCCGGCTCGGCTCGCTGACGGCGCTCAACGTGATCATGCCCGAAGCAACCTTCGAGGGTGAGATCGAGGTCTTCGACGAGACCCCGGTGGTCGATCCGCAACAGATCGGCACTGAGCAGGTCTTCGATGCCGACTACATCGAGAAGACCGCCATCGGCTCCTGGCAGCGATTCGCCGCAAGCCCCGGATGGCAGGTTCCGGGAATCACGGGAAGCCAGGATGTTCTCGGTTCAACTGAGGCGGAGAACGCCTGGTTTCTCGACGGGATCGAAGTCACCCAGTCGGCCACAGGGAACCTCAGGTCCGGCGCCGCGAATGTTGGGATCGACGCCTACCAGGAAATCGAGGTCAAGACCGGTGGTTTCGAGGCCGAGTATGGCCGCGCCCTTGGCGGGGTCACCAGCATCGTCATGAAATCGGGTGGCAACAGGTTCTCCGGGAGCCTCAATGTTCGCTACCAACCCGACGCATTCCAGGAGGGAGGCGACCACTTCGACCCTGATCTCCGGGAGAACCGCAACCTCGCCATCGAAGCGACCCTCGGCGGGCCCATCGTCCGGGACCGTCTCTGGTTCTTCGCCGCGTTCTTTCGCGGTGAATCAGACTCTACCCCCGAGGGATCACCAACAACCTGGATGGCCAGGGTCAACGCCCCCAAGGCTAAGCTGACGTGGCAGATCAACCCGGCATGGCGCGGCGCCGCGACCTACTTCGGCAACCGGGCGACCTTCGAGAATCTCAACGCTTCCCGCTGGACCATGCCCGAGGCCGCCAGTATCGTCGAACGATCTCCCGACCACCTGTCGATCGGGATTGACGGAATGCTCTCCCACGCGTTGCTGTGGACCTCTCGAATCGGCTATGACCGCGCGGGTTACGAAAGGCAACCCATGAGCGGTGATCTTGAAACGATCTCTCACTTCAACGTAGTGACCAGGGTGAGCTCGGAAAACTACCGGGGGCAGGAGTGGGATGACTCGGAACGGGTCCAGATCGCCACCGATCTCACCTGGTTTCTCAACGGAACAGGAGGCTCTCACGAATTGAAAATTGGGCTCGAGATGACCGACACGAACGAGACCATCTCGCTCTGTTCGACCGGCACGGCAGACGGCGTCCGATGCAGTACGGACGTCAGCGGTTACGAGTTCGCCGACACCGTCGTGAATGGCGAGGTGAGTCCACTCTGGCTGTGGGAGCAGCACAACGCCGGGCCCCAGGACACCCGAGGCCTTCTCTGGGTTGGTTACATTCAGGATGCCTGGCGACCAATGGCCAACCTCACCATCAAGGCCGGGGTGCGTTTCGACAGCATTACCTATGACATGGAACGCACCGGCACGAGTGTGACGATGGACCGATGGCAGCCACGGCTCGGTCTCGCGTGGGACATCGGCGGCAACACCAATAACGTGCTTCGCGCCTCTGCCGGCCGCTACATGGACCCGGCGACCATGAACCTACCCTGGTTCGGGGTGCAGAAGTTCACAGACTATCGCTGGTGGTCGTGTTCGGCCGTCGCGGGGAGCTACGGTTTTGATCCCTCTCTCTGCGCGGCCGTCGCGGCCGACTTCGGTTGGTGGTATCGCGAGACCGACCCGGCGAACTGGGATCCGTACGGGTGGGCTCTGGATCCGGGAAACGACATTTTCGGAGGAGTCGATCAGTTTCTCGACCCGGGCCTCGAGTCGGCCTACTCGGACCAGTTCATCCTCGGTTTCGAACGGACACTGTGGCCGCGGAGCTCGCTCGAAGCCAGCCTCGTGTTCAAACGAACCAGAGGTCTCTTCGAGGACACCTGCAACGGCAACCTCCCGGAACCCCAGCCGGATGCCGAGTGCAGCGCATACATCGCCACGAATCTCCCTCAGCTCGAGCGTGACTACCGAGCGCTCATTCTGAGGATGGAAACCCGGGCCCTCGATTGGTTGACCGTGCTCGCGTCGTATACCCTCTCGGAATCCAAGGGCAACCATGACTCGCTGGGTTTCCAGTACGACTGGGACTTCTACCCATGGCACTGGGAGAACCGCTCCGGCTATATGAGCAATCACTATCGCCACCATGTCAAGCTCAATGGCTATGTGCTTCTCCCCCTGGACTTCACGATCGCGTTCAACGCCGGCTGGCGGTCTCCTTTCAAGTGGACGCCTGAGTTGACCCGGGATGACATCCCCGAGATGGGTTATGGCCGACTCTTCACCGAGCCCCGCGGAGAACGCGAGGGCTCGAGCGACACCTGGCTCGATCTCCAGTTTTCCAAAGGCTTCCGAATCGGACCCACCCACCTCGACCTCATCGTCTCGGTGCTCAACGCGCTGTCAAAGGAAGAGGTCACTGGAGTCTGTGAGCTGGAAACCGGATGCGGGGACTTCCAGCTCGGCGAACCCACCGACTGGGACACGCCCCGGGCCTGGGAGGTCGGCCTCCGCCTGACGTTCTGATCTCCCTTGGAGTAGCAACCATACCTGCTTGCGGTCATGTGTGGGGGTTCGCGTCTTCGATCCCGTTCCCGATCCCGTTCCCGATCGGCCTCCTCGAAAACTCGCAGAAACCTCTCTGTTTCAGCCAGATGACACCATCAATCGAGATCGTGTTGTCTCGGGGGCGTGAAACGGATACGACAGGGCCCGCAACCTTCCTCAAGCGGGTGCTCAGGGCCCGAACATACAAACGGGCGGGCCCGAAGGCCCGCCCGGAGGTTTCCGCGGTCTATGCCCCCCACTACGCCGTGGGCGAAGCTGCCTCCTTGTCCCGCAGCAGCCAGCTCGCGAGGGCCGGCAGCAGCATGACGGCGCCGATCATGTTGACCAGGAACATGAAGGTCAACAGCACACCCATGTCCGCCTGGAACTTGAGCGGCGAGAAGATCCACGTCGCCACACCGACGGCCAGCGTGACCCCGGTGAACAGGACCCCTGTCCCGGCTATGTTGAGCGTCGCCCGATACGCGTCCTGGAGCGATTTGCCCTCTGCGCGGAGAGATCTGAGGCGGCTGTAGATGTAGATTCCGTAGTCGACGCCGACCCCGACGCCGAGGGCCACCACCGGCAGCGTCGACGTCTTGAGCCCTATCTCGAGCAAGGTCATCAGGGCGTAGGCCAGCAGCGACACGAGCATCAGCGGTATCACGATGCACAGCGTCGCGCGGAGCGACCTGAAGGTGACCAGGCAGAGCGCGATGATCGCCGCGAACACCCACAGCAGCATAGGGAACTGCGCCGCCGACACGGCTTCGTTGGTGGCGGCCATCACTCCGACGTTTCCGGTCGCAAGCCGGAACTTGAGCTCCTCGGTGCCGTGCTGGTCGCGGAAGTCCTTGACCGCGCTCACCACTCGTTCGATGGTCTCGGCCTTGTGATCCGCGGTGTAGATGTAGACTGGCATCACGCTGCAATCGCCGTTGAGAAGGCCCGTGGCCGTGTCGATATAGGTCACGGACTGGGCCATCATCGACGGGTTGCGGGGCAGCTCGCGCCATTTGAGGCTGCCCTCGTTCCAGCCGGCGTTGATGATCTTGGCGACCCCACCGATGCCAAAGAGGCCCTGGAC
>JARFRM010000165.1 GCA_029287235.1 Thermoanaerobaculales bacterium | reverse complement strand
TGACGTTCCGAACCTGGTCTCGCGCATCCCCGACGGCGGCACCACCGAACCTGATGAGATCCTCGATCTTTTCCTCGAGTGGGTAGCCGATATCGGCTTCGAGCTCTATCCGGCGCAGGAGGAGGCGCTGCTCGAGATCATTGCCGGGCGGCACGTCGTCCTCTCGACCCCAACCGGTTCCGGCAAATCGCTGGTCGCCCTCGGACTCCACTTCAAGGGGCTGTACGAGGGCAAGGTTTCCTATTACACCTCCCCCATCAAGGCGTTGGCGTCTGAGAAGTTCTTCGCGCTGTGCAAGGATCTCGGCGCCGACAACGTGGGGATGCTCACCGGCGACGCCAGCATCAACCCCGATGCGCTGGTCATCACCTGCACCGCCGAGGTCCTCGCCAATCTCTCGCTACGGAAGGGGCCGGAGCTTGAAGCCCCGTATGTCGTCATGGACGAGTTCCACTACTAAGCCAACCGCGACCGGCGCTGGGCCCGGCAGGTACCGCTGGTCAACGCACCGACCAGCCAGTTCCTCCTCATGTCCGCCACCCTGGGCGACATGACGACCATCATGAAACAGATCGAGGACCGCACCGGCCGCGAGGCGGTACACGTCACCTCCGCCGAGCGCCCGGTCCCGTTGGATTTCACCTATCGCGAGACTCCCATCCACGAGACCGTTGATTGGTTGGCCGAAACCAAACGAGCGCCGATCTATCTGGTCAACTTCACCCAACGCGAGTGCGCCGAGATCGCCCAGGGGCTGACCAGCATGCCCCTGACCACCAAGGAAGAGAAGAAGGGCGGGCCGAGACAACCCCGCGCCGACTATCTCTTTGCGGTCTTCGAGCACTTCCGCAGCAATCATCCGTGGGTCGGCGGCGATATGATCAAGCCCAAGTCCATCGGCCGGGAGATGATCGAGGACTACCTCGATTTCGGCGACTACGTCAAGAAGTACGGCCTCCACCGGTTTGAAGGCGTGCTTCTGCGCAATCTCTCCCAGCTGTATAAGACCCTGGATCAGAACGTCCCCGACTTCGTCAAGGACGACTACGTCCTCGATGTGGTGGGCTACTTCAGATCCATGCTCGAGCGCGTCGATACCAGCCTCATCGAGGAACGGGAGGGGCTGCGCCACCCCGAGCTCCGGCTCGAGGAGGGTGTGGAGGATTCGCACGAAGCGCACCGACTCCTCGCCATCGAGGAGCTCCGGGCCGACGAGCGCAAGCTCGGGTCCAGGGTGCGCGCCGAGATGCGTCAGCTCGTGCGCACGCTCTCGCAGCGCGACTGGGAGGCGGCCGAAAACAGCGTTCGACAGCCCGAGGATGAGGTCGATCGGTGGCCGACGGAGCGGTTCTTGGGGGCCATGGCGCCTTTCTACGAGGCATTCGACAAGCTCGTCTTCGACCACCGCGCCCGACTCAAAGACACCACGGTCATCACCCGAGAAGGCGACAAGCGGTGGAGGATCACCCAGAACCTCTTCGACCCCGAAGACGAGAACCTCTGGTACATCGAGGGCGAGGTCGATCTCGATCACCGGCAGGGCGGACCGCTGGTCGCGATCACCGAGATCGGATCGTAATCGCCTTTGAACAACACTGAAGGCAGGCTGGAAGCCTGCCCCACAATTCGGACTCCATGGGTTCAAGAACACTCCAACCAACCGTTGTGGAGCAGGCTTCCAGCCTGCTCATGAGACGGGGATCGTCCCTGCAGAGCAAAGCCTCCAGCATTGGCATTCCGGCGGGCTCTTTGTGGAGCAGGCTTCCAGCCTGCTCATGAGACCGTGATCGTCTTTGAGGATCAAAGCTCCCACGATTGGTGTACCTGCGGACCTTTTGTGGAGCAGACCTCCAATTCTGGTGCACGGGCGGACCCCTTGTGGAGCAGGCTTCCAGCCTCGGCTCACGGACGGACCCCTTGTGGAGCAGGCTTCCAGCCTGCTCATGTTTCGATTGATCAACGCGAGCCTAATTCACCTCTGTGAGCTATGAGTAATTCACCATTGAACCCCATCGAAGAGGCCCGGCCCTTCATGGAATGACCGGGGTCACGGCTTCTGATTCTGTCGTGTGTAGAATACTCCGGTTGACGCGATTGAAGACCCGATCTTTCCCACCAAATCACTCCCGATGACCTGTGCAGTCATCGCTGTTGCTCTGGTGTGATTCGCCCGTTTTCACGAGAGGAGAAAGTATGTTTCGCCATTGGATGATCAGCACCCTTCTGACCGCCTGTTTCGCGGTCACTCCCGCCTTCGCCCAGTTCGGTTTTCCTTCCTGCGCCGGGCAACCGGTCCTCACCGGAGACCAGACCGGAACTGTGAGTTTCAGCGCCTACGCAAGCTTCACCGCCTACAGCGACACCATCGACACCACCGCCGGCGCCGGTTGCCAACCGGCCGCTGGACTACCCGATTCGGTGGTTTGCTTCACCCCGGAAACCCCTTGTGACGTCACCGTTCGTCTCACCTCACCGAGCGGCACGGAGATGGCTCTCAACGTCTTGACCGGATGCAGCACCACACCCGCCTCCTGCATCGACGGCCAATCCGGTGACACCGGACAGCTCAGCACGACAAATGCCCTGACCGAAACCGAGATCTGCTATGTCGCCAGCGTTGCCGAAGCGTCGTCCGAAGCCAGGTTCGAGTTCGAAAATCTCTCGGCCTGCGGCACCCTCGGCGGAGGCGGAGGTGGTGGCGGAGGCGGAGGTGGTGGCGGAGGCGACCTCGACGAAATCTACTTCATCCCGGCGGCCGCGCGCGCTGCCGGCGCCGGCTCTTCGTTCTTCGTCACCGACCTCGACATCAACAACTCGGGCGGTCGATTGGCGACATACAAGTTTCTCTGGTTGCCCCGCGACACCAACAACGCCTCGCCCGCCGAGTCCGCCACGTTCACCATCGGACGAGGGGTCTCCGTCCGCTATAAGGACATCCTCGGCCAGGTCTTCAACGTCGGCAGCGGCACCAACGCCGTCGGGGCGTTGGCCATCGTCTCGAGCAGCCCCGACCTGCTCCTGATAAGCCGGACATTCAACTCGAGCGACGAGGGGACATTCGGCCAGGCCGTCGTCGGAATCGAGAACGATGATCTCATTCCGGCGGGCGAACGAAGACGCGTCATCTTCATGACCGAGAACAACGACTACCGCTCCAACCTCGGGTTCCAGAACGGAACCGACACTGCACTGATCGTCAAATGGGAACGGTTCAGGGCCGACGGGACCTCCATCAACACAGGACAGACTCAGCTGCCGCCTCTGGGCAACACCCAGTGGAACCGGGTCTTCAACGACGTCAAGCCCATCGAGGCGGCCTATGTCGATGTCTGGACCGACACCACCGGCGGCGCCTTCGCCGTGTACGGATCGGTGCTCGACTCCGGCACCTCGGACCCGACGACCGTTCCGGGTCTGTAGCCGGAGCGTCCGACCCACAAGACAACGGCGGGGCTTCGGCCCCGCCGTTTGTTATTGTTCCACCACGCACGATTGACAACAGCGTCTAAAAGGTATAATTTTTATACCATGAACTTCGAATTCGATCCCAGAAAGAGCCTCTCGAACAAGAAGAAACACGGGATCGATTTCAACGAATCGCAGGCACTGTGGGATGACACCGACCTTCTGGTTATCCCCGCACGAACCCTCGATGAGCCGAGATTCGTGGTGATTGGCATGATCGGCGACGCTCACTGGTCCGGCGTGATCACGTACAGGAACGATCGTATTCGAATCATCTCGGTTCGCCGGTCCCGCAGAGAGGAGATCGAACTCTATGAAAGCTAAGGATTTTGACAAGAAATTCGACGCAGGTAAGGACGTCACGAACGACCTCGATCTGTCCATGGCCCGGCGGCCGGGCCACGAACAGCGGCGGGTCAACGTCGATTTTCCGATCTGGATGATCGAGTCCCTCGATCGTGAAGCCTCGCGTCTTGGCGTCCCCCGCCAATCGCTGATCAAGATGCTCATCGCCCGCCACTTCGACAAGGCGTCGTGACGAAAGAACGACTCTTCGACTCCGAGGACGAGAACTTCTGGTACATCGAAGGTGAGGTCGATCTCGACCGATGGCGGGGCGGACCGCTGGTGGCAATCACCGAGATCGGATCGTCATCGCACATTGAACAACACTGAAGGCAGGCAGGATGCCTGCCCCACAATTCGGACCCCACCGGGAAGGTCTGGCTCATTGTGGAGCAGGCTTCCAGCCCTGATGCACGGGCGGGCTCTTTGTGGAGCAGGCTTTCAGTCCTGATGCACGGGCGGGCTCTTTGTGGAGCGGGCTTCCAGTCCTGATGCACGGGCGGGGCTTTTGTGGAGCGGGCTTCCAGCCTGCTCATGTTCTCGTTATCACTCCCCTATCGAAAGCGCGCGCTGCTGTACGGCCAGTTCTCGGGCGAGTCGCAGAGCCCGGCTGCAACAGGGTTGTTCTCCGTGTAGTCGATGAACTTGACGAGGTCTTCCTCGGAGCGAATGACATGATCAAACGACTCTTCCTGCCACAGCCTGCCCGAACGGCCGAGATAGGCGTTGATTCGATTCGCCGAAAATGATTTCCACGAATGCAGGATCTTCGAGAGGCCATGACCCTCGGATGGGGTGACGACCACATGAGCGTGGTTCGGCATCACCACCCACGCGTGAAGCGCGTACCGGACCCCCTGAAAAAAGCTCATCGCCGACTCGACAATTCGAGCATTTTCTGCCACCCCTAGAACGCAGGAGCCCTCCGAGGGGCCCGGCTCCGAATACCTCGCCACATCGTCGGGCGCACGTTCACCGTCCCTAAAGCGACGTTCCAAAGCCTTGCGGTGCGCCACATCGTTGAGGCAGAAGGTCACGAAGTAGGTGCCGCCACTTTTGTGCAGATGGGGAAGGTCACCTCTGGAACGACCATCCACAAATGGCTGCGTTCGCGGATCGATGAAACGCTCGCAGGGCTCCGGGGCTTTGATGCGATCGTCCTGCACGAGACAATTTTAGCTCACCGGATCGCCTCTGAAGGCAGGCTGGAAGCCTGCCCCACAATTCGGACCCCACCGGGAAGGTCTGACTCGTTGTGGAGCAGGCAGCCCTGATGCACGGGCGGGCCCTTTGTGGAGTAGGCTTCCAGCCTGCTCACCGCTCGGAAGATCGACCGCCGATTCCTTGTTTCATCAACCGAGCTTCACAAGGAGATGAAAATGAAACGACTCGCTGAATACACAGACCACGCCTATGCCCTGCTCCGGATCATTGCCGGATTCATGTTCATGATGCACGGGGTGCAGAAGATCTTCGGGGTGCTGACCGAGCGCGAGACCGAGGTCTTCTCCCAGCTCTGGATCGGTGGAATCATCGAGCTGGTCTGCGGGATCCTGATTCTCATCGGATTCCAGACCCGCTGGGCCGCCTTTCTGGCAAGCGGTACCATGGCCGTCGCTTACTTCCAGTTCCACTGGAAGTTCCAGTTCGGAGCCGCGTTTTTCCCCGTCGTCAACCAGGGCGAGCTGGCGGTTCTCTACTGCTTTGTCTTTCTCTATATGGCCACCCGCGGCGGTGTGAAGTGGTGCCTGGACCAGACTGACGAATAGCGCCCCGCGCCCGGCCCGAATCTCTCAAGCCGTTGAGATCGACGACCCCCGCAGTAGCGGCGGGTCCAATCAATATTGAATGTCTTCGCTCAGGAATCGCATCACACCGTCTTTTGGGATGATGAGACCTTGTTCAGCTGACCCAAGCCCTTTCGGCTATAATAGATGCATGATTCCAACGGTAGAAGCTCAGCGTCTGCGCACTGCCTTCGAGCTCTTCGAGGCGGGGATGCGGATGATGGAGGCGCGCTATCGTCGCGGTTTCCCGGATGCCTCGCCGAGAGAAATCGAGGCAATGCTCTCGACGTGGTTGCTTCAACGGCCGGGCGCCCAATTCGGCGACGCTGAGGGTCGGTCGATCAACTGGCCTCGGCTACCGTGAACCGCCTCGAATCCACCCTGGTGGATGTCGTCACCCGACTGAAACAGCTCGATGTCGATTGCGCCTTGGTGGGAGGACTCGCCGTTTCTGTGCGCGCAGAACCGCGTTTCACCCGAGACGTCGATCTTGCCGTCGTCGCCAGCGATGCCCTTCAACTCATTACCGACCGCGGTTTCGAACGCGGCCGCGATCTCGCAAATTCACTCGAGATCGCGGTTTCGCGCTGGCAAACTTAATTCTCGACCGTTTGGCTTTCCATGGGACTTTCAACCCTCACGACCCCTTTAGAACCGGGCAGTCCTCCGGCAGCACGACACGCAGCGCCTTCGGATGTACCTGGAACCGAACACGATCCCAACGGTAGGGCTCGCCGTCGAGATTGATGGGAAGCTTGCCCGGCACCTCGATCTCGACGCTTTCCAGCTGGCGGTAGTGGACGAATCGGTTGTCCGGGTTGTCGAAGTCCTGAAGCTCCTCGATGACGAGACCGAGATCCCGCATCTCGAAGAAGCTCACCACGGCGGGATCGAGCAGACCGTCGTCGACGAATGCCTTTCGGGTCACCTGCACCCCACCGCCCGCTTGACGCGAGTTCCCCACCGCGAGCGCGATGAAGTTGCCCCGCGCCGATTCCATCGCGCTGACGAACGAACCCTCATAGGGCTTCATCTTTGCAGCGGTGACGATCCCTGTCAGGGCATAGGCGCCACCGCCCAGCGCCTTCTTGAGCTGCGGGTCGGTGCCGACCGTGACCTCGGCGCCGAAACCGCCGGAGGCGACGTTTGCGAAGTGGACGCCATTGGCGGACGGGACATCAATAGCCTTCGCCGCTCCCTCGCTCGCCAGTTTGAGCGCCGCATACGGTTCGAGAGGAATGCCGCATCCGCGGGCGAAATCGTTGGCGGTGCCGAGCGGCAGCACCCGAGGGCCAAACCGGCCGGACCGCCCCCGGTCATGAGCCCATTGACCACCTCGTGGATTGTCCCGTCACCGGCGCCGGCTACGAGGACCTCGATGCCGTCAGCAACAGCCTCCTGTGCAAACCGAACGGCATCGCCGCCCTCCTAGGTGCACCGCACCTCAATGGCCTGTCCTTCGTCTCGAATCGCGTTGATCGCCGCCCGCACCTGCGGGTTGGCGGCGCCCTTGCCGTTGAGAACCACTCGAATGGACTTCATGATGCCGTCTCCGTCAGGGATAGATCGTCTCCCAATCGTTTTTCATGCTGACGATGACCCAGCCTCGCTCGGCGGCCTCGTCCAATCCACGATCGAGGCGTCCAATGTGGGAATCACGGTCGTAGGCCCACTCTCGCTCGCTGTCGGAGTGGTGAATGTAGACGCCGAGACGCGCCCCGTCACCGGACGTCGTCCACTCGATCATTTGGAAATCGCCGTCCGAGTTGCCGAAGGCGGCGATAGGTCGGCGGCCGATGTGCGAGTGGATGCCCACTGGCTTGCCCGCCTTGTCGTCGATGAAGTTGATCTCCGGAACGCGAACGACGACCGGTTTGCCGTCACGAACCTCATAGGTCGTCTTGATGCTTGACCCGACCACCTGTTCCGGAGGAATGCCATAGATCTCTTCGGTCCACGGCCGCATGAACTCGATGCCGCCGCCAGAGACGATGAAGGTCTTGAATCCGCTGGCGCGTAAATAGTCGAGAAGCTCGAGCATGGGTTGGTAGACCATCTCGGTGAAAGACCGACCGGTTGTCGGATGCTTTGCCGTCGCCATCCACTCTTCGACTACGAGTTTGAACTCCTCGGTCGTCATCCCGGCGTGGGTGGCCATGACGAGTTCCAATAGGCCGTGCTCGCCGGACGCCGCCAAGGCCTCCAAGTCGTTCTCGAGCACCGCCTGAAAGGGCTGCTGGGTGGCCCATTCCGGGTGCTCGCCCGCCATGGCCTTGACCCGGTCCATGGCGAAGATCAGCTGGAAGTAGAGCGGCCGCTCGGCCCACAGAGTCCCGTCGTTGTCGAAGACCGCAATTCGTTCAGGTTCAGGGACGAAGTCCGGGCTCGCCGGATCCGTCACCCGGTTCACGAAGTCGGTGATCGCCTGTCGAGATGCACCGTCATTCCACGACGGGAGAGGATCAACGGACACAACCGGCTCATCTTTGGTGGGCGCCGGGGCGCACCCCAAAGACAGAGCCAGAGCGAGGGAGCCGGCAAGGCATATTGCGCATCTCATGGTTCACTCCTTGGAGAAAAAGGTGGGCCCGGAGGCCCGCCGATGATTGTCGTCGACACACGGTCAGTGAGATGTCGGTGCGAGCTTCTCCATGACCTGGTCGAGGCTGAAGCTCGCCGCTTTCTGGCGCGGCGGGAACTCCTGGAAGGTCGCGAGGAAATTCCCGACATAAGCCTGCGCCGGAACCAACAGATAGGCGCGATCGAGGAGCCAGTCGTAATAGGTGTTCGACGTTTCTTCGGCCCGCTCGTATGGGTCGCGACGGAGATTGAAGATCAGCGGCACCCGCAGCGGGACAAAGGGCTCCATCCAGACCCGAAAGCCACCCTGGGCCTTCTGCTCCATGAAGATGAGCTTCCAGTCGTCGTATCGGAGCGCCGTCAGATCGCCGTCGTCGGAGAAGTAGAAGATCTCGTGGCGGGGGCTCTTCTCGGTCTGACCCGTCAGAAGCGGCAGGATGTTGTAGCCGTCGAGGTGGACCTTGTAACTCCGGCCGATGGCCTGGAAACCGCCCGCCTTGAGCTCGGCCTTGATGTCGTCGTTGCCCGCGGCGGCGACAAAGGTCGGCAGCCAGTCCATGTGGTGGACGATCTCGTTGGTCACCGATCCTGCAGCGATCTTGCCGGGCCAACGGACCATCGCGGGCACCCGCCATCCTCCTTCCCAGTTGGTGTTCTTCTCACCGCGGAAGGGGGTCGAAGCCGCATCGGGCCAGGTGTTGTAGTGGGGCCCGTTGTCGGTGGAGTAGAAGACGATGGTGTTGTCGGCGATCCCAAGTTTGTCGAGCACCTCGAGGAACTCGCCGATGTGCATGTCGTGCTCGACCATGCCGTCAGAGTACTCGTCCTGGCCTGAGATCCCGCGGAGTTCTTCCTTGACGTGGGTCCGGAAGTGCATCCGGGTGCCGCTCCACCAGACAAACCACGGTTTATCCGCGGCCTCCTGGCGCTCGATGAAGTCGATGGCCGCCGCTACGGTCTCGTCATCGATGGTCTCCATCCGCTTCTTGGTCAGCGGGCCCGTGTCCTCGATGCGGCCATCGGCGTAGCTGTGGATGACGCCGCGGGGCCCGAACTTCTGTTGGAAGGTGGATCCGTCGGCGAGGACCATGTCACCGGGGTAGTCCTCATTCTCGGGCTCCTCCTCGGCGTTGAGGTGATAGAGGTTGCCGAGGAACTCATCGAACCCGTGGTTGGTGGGCAGGAACTCGTCCTTGTCGCCGAGGTGATTCTTACCGAACTGGCCGGTAGCGTAGCCCTGGGCTTTGAGAATCCCGGCAATGGTCGGATCCTCGACCCGAAGCCCGAGATCGGCGCCCGGAAGCCCGACCTTGGAAAGACCGGTGCGGAAGACGCTCTGGCCGGTAATAAACGAAGAGCGGCCCGCGGTACAGCTCTGCTCACCGTAGTAGTCGGTGAAGATCATGCCCTCGTTGGCGATGCGGTCGATGTTGGGGGTGTTGTAGCCCATCATCCCCATGGTGTAGGCGCTGATGTTCGACTGACCGATGTCATCTCCCCAGACGACGAGAATGTTCGGTTTGTCCTGGGCGGCGGCGCTAGCGGCGATCGCGATCGCAGCAATCATCACAAAGAGACGTTTCATGCTGAGCTCTCCTTTTTGAGTCGAAATCAAGTCGTAGTGTCGCTGAGTTCAACAGCTTGCCATTGACCGACATTCCACTTGAGAAAGGGCTCAAACGAGGCTCGTCTCAGCCGAATTTTGAGCAACCAGAACTGCGAAAATACGCATTGGCACGGTGCAACGTCGGGCACGGTCGAACCGCTGGCGACCACTGTGGGTCAGGGGCTAAGGGGTATGGCCGGCGCCTCCGGCGCCTGGGCTGGAGGACTCGAAGAACCGAAGCCAACCTCAACTCCTCAAGCCCTCAGGTCCTCAAGCCCTCAGGTCCTCAGCTCGGGACGAGCGTCCTCGCCTGGCGGTCTTTCGTCACGCCGGGGAAAGGCAGTACGCGGTTGTGCATGACGGCGTAGACCCCGCCATCGAGGAGGCGGGCGGCGACCAAGGCCTCGGTGACGTTCTGCAGCGCGTCGGTGTCGCGGAACTCGTAGGGGCGCATGGCGCCGGTGAGGATGACCGGAATCTCGAGCTCGCCCAACTCACGGTAGAGCACTTCTCCGGTCTTGGACAGGGTATCGGTACCGTGGAGGACGATGACGGCGTCGGAGTTGGTTAGGGCGTCGCGCACCGCCTTGACGATGATCAGCCGGTCGTCCTCGGTCATGTCGAGAGAGTCCTTGTGCATCACCACCGTGTGGCGGACAAAGAGATCCGGCAGACGCAGCGAACCGAGGATGACATCGAGGACCGAGCGCGAATTCGCCAACGAGCCGTCGAACTCGTTGTAGGTCTTGTCGATGGTTCCGCCTGTGGTGAGGATTGTGAGTCGCATGTGGTGTCCTTCAACGCGCTCCTGAATTTGATTCTATCAACGATCTACCCGAGCGGATGCCAGGCACCTTTTCGTCGGACGAAAAGAGAGCCAGGCACCGCCAAGGAGCGCCACGAGTATCTTGACCCCGAGCGGACGCCAGGCAGCCACTCGCAAGAGACAACGCGAGCCGGGCACCGCCACCGCGCGCGCCCACCTACGATTCAAGATCGCGAGGAGGGTTCCTGGCTCCCCTCCCATCGCGCTTCTGAGAATCCCGAGGAATGCCAGTTTCCCTGTAGGACACCAAGCAGGCTGGAAGCCTGCTCCACAACACGAGCTCCCGTTGTGGAGCAGCCATCCTGGCTGCTCGCGTCGGAACCGGAACGCCTCCAGAGATCGCCGGATGGGTGCCTGGCATCCGACGTTGCGTCCGACGCAGCGTTGCGTTCCCGGCTCCCCTCCCATCGCGCTTCAGGAGTCCGCTCTGACGTTGGGACCTCGCACTCCCGGAGCCGTCAGAACAACCCGACACCCCAAAGATCATGCACGTGCAACACACCGGCAACTTTGCCATCGCCGGCACAGACCAGAAGCGAGGTGATCCTCTTCTCCTCGAGCTTGCCGAGCGCGGCGGTGGCGAGCTCATCTGCGGAGATGCAGACGCCGCCCTTGTGCATGACCTCCTCTGCGAGACGCGAAAGCGGGTCGGGATCGCGTTCCATGAGCCGGCGGAGATCACCGTCGGTGATCACTCCCAATAGCGCGCCGCCCTCGTCGAGAACCGTGGCCAAACCGAGCCCCTTGCGGCTCATCTCGTAGATCACGTCCTTCATGGCCGTTTCGGCGGCGACCACGGGCATCTCGCCGCCCGAGTGCATGAGGTCCCTGACCTTGAGGAACTTCTTGCCCAGCTTGCCGCCCGGGTGAAAGCGCGCGAAGTCCTCCTCCCGGAAACCCTTGCGAACCGCGACTGAGAGTGCTAGCGCATCGCCGAGGGCGAGACTGGCGGTGGTTGAGGCCGTGGGGGCAAGATTGAGCGGGCAGGCCTCGTTCCGCACCCCGAGGTCGAGGTGGAGATCTGCTGCTTTTGCGAGGGGCGACTCGGGATAGGACGTCATGGCGATGAGCTTGATGCCCTGTCGTCGGAGAATCTCCAGTAGACGAAGGATTTCATCAGTGGCCCCGGAGTTGGAGATCGCCAAAACAAGATCCGATTCGGTGACCATCCCGAGATCACCATGGATGGCTTCGGCCGGGTGGAGGAAGAGCGACGGCGTCCCCGTCGAGCTCATGGTGGCCGCGAGCTTGCGGCAGATGATCCCCGATTTGCCCATCCCGGTCCACACGACCCGGCCCGTGCAGGCAACGACAGAATCGATCGCCGCGGCAAAGTCCTCGCCGAGCCCGTCAACGAGATGGCTGATGGCGTTGGCCTCGGTTTCGAGGACCTTTCGGGCGAGATCCAGACTCATACATCCACCTCGGCGAGCGTTCTCGACAGGGCGGTCACCTGAGCAACCAAACGCTCGAACTCCTCCGGGTTCAACTGGGTCGTGGCGTCGCTCAGCGCTGCGGTCGGGTTCGGGTGAACCTCGACGAAGACCCCGTCGACACCCACCGCGGCCGCGGCGCGCGACAGATGGGGGTGGAACTCGCGGGCACCGCCGGTGGCGTGGCCGAGCCCGCCGGGGAGCTGGAGCGAGTGGGTCGCGTCGAAGACCACCGGCGCGAAGGTCCGCATGATCGGCAGAGAGCGCATGTCGACGACAAGATTGCGATAACCGAAGCTGGCGCCGCGCTCGGTGAGCGTCACCCGGTCGTTGCCTGTGGAGCGCACCTTGTCGACCGCGTTCTTCATGTCCTCGGGGGCCATGAACTGGCCCTTCTTGATGTTGACCGAGGCGCCGCTTTCACCACAGGCGATGAGGAGATCGGTCTGGCGGCAGAGAAAGGCCGGCACCTGAATGACGTCAGCCACCTCGGCGGCCTGAAACGCCTGCCCGGGCCCGTGTACGTCGGTGAGAATCGGCAGACCCGTGGCTTCCTTGACCGCCTGCAACGCGTCGAGACCGGCCTCGAGACCGGGACCGCGAAAGCTCCTCACCGACGAGCGGTTGGCCTTGTCGAAGGACGCCTTGAAGATCGCCTTGACCCCCTGGCGCTCGGCGACCTCCTTGACGGTCCGAGCCACACCGAGAGCGAACTCCGCCGACTCGATGACGCAGGGCCCGGCAAAGAAGAAGGGCGTCCCGCCGTCACCGACGGTGATCCCCGGTGCGATCTCGAAGGGTTTCCAATCCATGGTGTCAGTGTACCCGAAGCGGCCGAGCATGCGCAGGCACATGGCACCATCGCAGCAGCCCACAGATCACACAGATCGACAGAGACGACTCATCGCAACGTCGCAATTGGCCCGCAGATCACACGGATCAACACAGATGAACCATCGCAACATGGCATACTGCCCGCAGATCACACAGATCGACAGAGACGACTCATCGCAACGTCGCAATTGGCCCGCAGATCACACGGATCAACACAGATGAACCATCGCAACATCGCATACTGCCCGCAGATCACGCAGATTGACGCAGATGACTCATCGCACG
>JARFRM010000156.1 GCA_029287235.1 Thermoanaerobaculales bacterium | reverse complement strand
GTTGTCACTCCCCCCCCCAGACCCCCACCGCGCCCGGCCCGCCCCCCACCACCCCCCGGCCCCCACGGGCGGACTCCTTCCCCGGACCCCCCCGGGTCGCCGGGACCGGACGCCGGGTAATTCAGGCCGCGCCGAAGACCCGATTGGTGATGGAGGGGCTCTCCGTATGCGCAGGCACTTCTTGGCCCGGTAGGATTGGCGGACCGTTGTGATTGACGAACCCTGATCGACTCTGAGGCAGGCCCTGAAGAGACCTGCCTACGGTCCCGAAGGGCGGTCTAGTTTGCCGGTAGGTGCTGGGTCTTCGGGAGCTGTAGGCGGGGTCTTCAGGCCGCGCCTCAGAGCCGTTCGGTGTTGGACGGGCGCTCCGGATTCGCAGGCACTTCAAGATCCGGTAGGATTCGTGGATCGTTGTGATTTACGAACCCTGATCGACTCTGAGGCAGGCCCTGAAGAGACCTGCCTACGGTCCCGAAGGGCGGTCTAGTTTGCCGGTACGCCCTCCGACAACATCACGCCGTAGAGATCGTGCGGGTAGGCGTGGATCTCGGGCATGGCGCCGAAGAGCCAACCCTCGTAGTCGTCCTTGCCCTCCTCGATGATGACGACGCGAGCCGCCGGGTTCTGTGGGTCGGCCGAACGCGTGGTGATACCGCCCTCGCTCATGACGAAGTCGGGGATGAACGCCACTGCACGGAGGGTGAGACCGCTGTCGCCGAGGGGGGCTTCCTCGCCGATGGCGACCTCGTGGAAGGTCTCGTTCATGGTCGCCAGATCGACCACCCGGACGCGGATGGCCTTCCAGTCGTCGGCGATCTCGGGATCAATGGTGACCTCGGCATTGATGCCTCCGCCCGAGTGCATCCCGCCGCCGCCCATCACCGAGTCCACCGCGCCGGCATGGACGTCATCCTTCGGCATGCCTTCCATCATCCCGTGAACATCGTCGTCGGGCATCCCATCGTGGGTGGCGGTCTCGACGTCTTCGGCCGGGGGGGTCGTTGAACCGCCGCAGCCGAGGGCCGCGAGCAGGGCGATCAGAATGAGGGTACGAGAGTTGCGCATGGTCGTCCTCCGGCGGCGGATTATACACACCGCCAGCGGGTTTTGCCTCATCTCGAGAACCCTTCTCGCTTGCCCCCACCGACGCGCGCCGCTAGCATTGTCCGGCTCGAACGACTTTTTCCAGCTCCGGGAGGACCATGGACCGCCTGTACGAAGCCATCAGCAACATCATTGTGACGCTGTCCGATCTCGTCTGGGGCTGGCCCGAGCAGCTTCCGCTCATCGTTGTTCTCCTGGTCGGAACCGGCCTGATCACCACCATTCGTCTGGGATGGATCCAGATCCGCTACTTCCGGCACGGGATCCGGGTCGTCCGCGGCGAGTACGACGACCCCGAGCACGAGGGTGACCTCTCCCACTTTCAGGCATTGTCCACGGCGCTCTCGGCAACGGTGGGCATCGGCAACATCGCGGGTGTGGCGACCGCCATCCACTACGGCGGCCCCGGCGCCCTCTTCTGGATGTGGGTCACGGCGGTCTTCGGGATGGCTCTCAAGTACACCGAGTGCACTCTGGCAATGAAGTACCGCGTCATCCATACTGACGGAACCGCGTCCGGTGGGCCCATGTACTCCATCGAGAAAGGGCTCGGGAAGTCGTGGAAACCGCTGGCGGTGGCCTTTGCGGCCTTCGCGGTGATCTCGTCCTTCGGCTCGGGCAATGCGGTCCAGTCGTTCACGGTGGCAGACCAGTTCCGGCAGGACCTGGGTGTTCCGACCTGGATCACGGGCGCCGTCATGGCGTCGCTTGTGGCGTTGGTGATCCTCGGCGGCATCCGCCGCATCGGCCGGGTGACCTCGAAGCTCGTGCCGTTCATGGCCGCGATCTACATCGGGACGGCGTTGGTCGTCCTCGCGCTCAACATCGCCGAGGTTCCCTCGACCCTGATGCTCATTTTCACCTCGGCCTTCCAGCCGGCGGCCCAGATCGGCGGTTTCGCGGGCGGGACCTTCATCTTCATGCTCACGTGGGGGGTCAAGCGAGGGCTGTTCTCCAACGAATCCGGTCAAGGCTCGGCGCCTATCGCCCACGCCGCCGCCAAGACTGACGAGCCCATCCGTGAAGGTGTCGTCGCGATGATCGGCCCGTTCATCGACACCCTCCTCATCTGCACCATGACCGGGCTCGTGATTCTGACCTCCGGGGTGTGGCACGACAAGCAGGAGCAACAGATTGTCATCAACGATCAGGCGGCCATCGTCGTGGTGGTCGACGGGGCGGCGGTCGAGGCCAACGGTGAGCTCAAGGACTCGGATCTGGCCTCGGGTCGGCTCAGGGTCACCCATGGTCGGCCCGAGGGATTCGATCCGATCCGCAACCACTCCCTCGTGGAGGAACCGGAGTTCCTGGTCAGCGACAGCGCCGTACTTCAGACCAAGCTCCGGGCGTTCAACGGCGTGATCGAGCTCGATGCATCGGCGGAGGGCAAGCTGGAACTGGGGACGGTGCTCGAAGCCGACGGACGGCCGTTCGAGGGAACGCTGGTCATGCGCGGCAAGGCCATGCAGAACGGTTCGCCGCTGACGGCCTGGGCCTTCCAGCGCGGTCTCGGCAAGCTCGCGGGCGGCTACGGTCACCTGCTCATCACCCTGGCGGTCTTCCTCTTCGGTCTGTCGACGGCCATCAGCTGGTCCTACTACGGAGACCGGTCCATTCTCTATCTGGCGGGACCGAGGTGGGTGATGCCCTACCGGGTCTTCTTCTGCATCGCGCACTTCCTCGGCGCGGTCTACTCCCTCGAGCTCGTCTGGGCCTTCGGTGATCTGGCCCTGGGTCTGATGACGATCCCAAATCTCATCTCGATCCTCCTGCTGACCGGGGTGGTCAAAGGTTGGACCAAGCAGTACGTCGACGAGGGTAAGCTCGAACCACCGGCGCACCTGGCGAAGGCGAAGAAGGACCCGGCGCGGCGTTCGTGAGAGCTGCACATCGCAGTTTCACCGCGAAGAGCGCAAAGAACGCGAAGAACATCGCAAAGACCATAGCAGTAGTGAGCCATCGCAGGCACCGCAACTAACGCAGAGGCGCAGAGGCGCAGAGTCATCGCAGCGGTGACTCGAGGCCAACCGGCCGGGCAACCACGGCGCGGAGCCGTGGCACCGAGCCTCGATGGACCGCTCCCCACGCACACGCGCGTGTCGATCGGATCCATCTTCGTCTCGAGTCGCGCCTGCGGCGCGCCCACCCGGCCTC
>JARFRM010000150.1 GCA_029287235.1 Thermoanaerobaculales bacterium | reverse complement strand
GGGGCGTATGTACGTTTCCAGCTTCGTCGACGGAGCCATCTACCGGATTCTCCCGAGCGGAAAGGCACGCACGATCAGCGAGGGTGGGATGATCGCTCCCGGTGGCGTCGCGGTGCTGCCCCGAGGCCACGGTAGGGAATCGCTCGTCGTTGGGGACACTTTCTCCTTCCGCAAGTTCGATGCCCGTACCGGCCGGCCCGGAGCGGTCGAAGAGGTATTCGGAACCGCCTCGACCGTCGCCCCGATTGGCGACGACATCGTGAGCGCCTCATGGTTCAACAGCGCGATCGAGATTCGGGACGGAGAAACGCTGGAGCTCATCGATGGCCCGCATCTCTTTGATCTTCCACTCAACGCCATCGGCTTCCAGGGTGACGTCGCGGTTGCCGAGCTGGGTTCCGGCAGCGTGGTCCGGGGCGATCACACACCGATCGCCACCGGCCTCTTTGTGCCGACCGGTCTTGCGTCAACCGAGTCCGATCTGTGGGTTGCAGATTGGGCATCCGGGTTCGTGTTCCAGATTGTGGATGACGGGATTCCGGTCTTCATTCCCGTTGCTTCAGGCCTGGTGCAGCCCGAAGGGATGACCGTGAACACCGACGGCAGCCTTCTCGTTGTGGAAACCGGCGCCGGCCGCTTGACCCGAATCGATCTCGACACAAACGAGGTGACCGTGATCGTCGAGGGCCTCGAGATTGGATCTCCGGGACCACCCGGCTATCCTCCGACGTGGTCTTTCAGCGGCGTCGCGGTCAGCCCGTCCGGCCACATCTTTGTGACGGCCGAGGGATCTAACCTGCTCTACCGCTTCAAACAGTACCCGCGGCACCGCTGAGACCTGCCGCACTGCTCCCCGCCCCGACCTCGGCCTTTTTCGGTCGGCGTCGGGGCGATTTTTCCTGGAGGTACCACGTACACATTTCCACACTTGTTGGTTTGTCAGCCTCGACGTGAGATCGCGGCGTCGATCTGATCGAGCCGAAAGCGTGCCGGCGATCCGGGAGCGGTGTTGCCAAGACACCCGTCGGGGACCCATGATGGTGATCGTGGCGGGCTTTGATGCATCGAAACGGGAGGGACTATGGCCACTCGTCGAGGAAGCTGTCTGTGTGGGAGCCGGACTTATGAGATCGAAGGGGAGCTCGACGGCGTCTGGGTTTGCCACTGTTCCCTGTGTCGCAAAGTCTCCGGCAGCAACGGCATTGCGATCCTCATCGTTCCCAGAGCCCGCTTCCGCTGGCTGGCCGGCGCAGATCATGGAATCTCGTACGAGCTCAGACCGACGTATTCTGTCACCAGGTGCGCGACGTGCGGTTCTCCATTACCCGTAGAGGAGGACGAAAACAATATCTACCTGCCCGCAGGAACGCTCGATGATCCCCTGGGCGTCGGAATCACGCAACACATCTTCTGCGGGTCGAAACCGGACTGGGACTTCGAAGCCGAAAACGTGCAGCACCACGGCGAGCACGCCGGATGAACGCCCGCAAATGGGAACCTCACAGATGGTTTTTACGCTCCCTCCACGATTGCCGAAGGGTGGATTGGCGCAGTAGAAGGAACTTCTTGCAGAAGGCTGGTATGGAATCTCCTACGAGGGGCCCGGGCGAGGAGTCGCCCGGGCCCACCCGATACCGTCATTCATCCGCAGATGGAAACCCTCGCTCCCATCCGGGTCATTTGTGGATGGGGATTACCGCCGCCAGCACGACGTCGGTGACCGCATTCATCTTGAGCTCGCCCTGCATCAAGCGCGCCATCTGCTTTCCAGTGAGGTCGGACCTCAGGCTGTAAATCATGGTTTCAAGCGCTTTGACCCGGGCGGCGTCGATCTCGGTGGCCTCCTTGGTCATCTGTTTGGCTTGTTTTTCGGTGAGCGTCGCCTCGCTCTTCACATACTCGTCGATCAGGTTCGAGATGCGCTCGTCGATCTTGTCGGCTTTCTTGTTGTAGATTCGGTACACGTACAAGAATGTGTTCGACTGGTTCTCCAGCGGCTGCACGATCGCCAGAGCCAGTGCCTCCCGATCTGAGCGGATGTCAGCCTTGGTGAGCCCCTCACCGGATCGGGAGGCGAGATCGTTGAAGGGAATCGTGCCCGCCATTTCGGCTCGGATGAGCGAGTCCATCTTCCGCTCGGCCTGGTACCAGCGGACGACCTGCCTGGGTTCCAGGATCTTTTGAAACTTGGCCAGGGAGGTTTGCTTCAAAGCAACCCGTCTCTTCTCGATGTCCATGACCTCGAGGACAAGGGCCGCGGACCGGCTGCCGGACAGCGCCCCTTCGGCGGCGGAAAACTCCTCAAGGACCTCCACGACCCGGTCGGTGAGCATCTTGGCTCCGCCTCGATATTGCCAGTAGGCCTGCCAGAATTCCTCCGCCTGTTGTTCGGTAGGCGCGACCGTGTTCTCGATGATCGCTTTTCGGTCGGCCTCAATCTGGGCGAGTGTGAGACCGATGGACTTTTCTGCGGTACAAACCGGCGCGATGAGCAGTGTGATGATCAGGGTTGCCAACAAGGTTTTCTTCATGGTTCTCCTCTTTCTGGTTGCGTCGTGTAAGAGATCGCATAATTCTGCGAATGAGTCTACCCGATCCTGAGGCGCAGCACCGAGAATGGGTGGGTCGTCACAAGGCAGGCATTTGTGCCAGGAGAAACAAAGTTAACAATGTTGTCCCCTGTCACTGCTCATCTTGCGTAAACCATTTGTGCCGGGTAGACCTGGGCGGGCAACCGCCCAGGTCTACCCGACACCGATGGCACCGATGCCGATGGCACCGATTTCCGATTTGCAATGGAAGTCATGACCCAGCATCCAACAAATCGCTGGTTTTTGAAATGATAGGAGGTATATAGCTAATAATAAGCTGATTCTGACTATGATATGCAGATCTATCAACGAGATTCAACGACGACTGAATTCCACCGTAGAAACGCCGCGAACCTGTCCAAAGATGGGGGTCCACCTCTGCATCCCGTCCTGGGAAAGCCTTGCCCACTTGACAAGGAGCATCAAATGGGTGGCACCGATTCCGATTCCGGTTGCACCGATTCTTTACTTTTCAATTCATCATCTGGTGCTATTTCAACAGCTTGCCCGTCATCGCATGAACGTAGCACGCGCCGGGCCTCCTCCCCATCGGACCGACAAACTCGTAGCCCACGGCCCATGCAGGAACGGACGTCGAATCCTCCTCGAGAAGAGACACCAGCACCATCTGCGTGACCTTGAATCCCTCGAGGTGGCCGAGATCCGATTCGACGATCCGGCGGCATCGGGTTGCTTCGATCGCGATCGGTTGATCTTCGTCGACTTTCGAGACGAGGTTTCTGAAACGAAGCACTTCTCCGGAGGTGGGATCGATCTCGACGGAGACCGTTTCCATGCCGAAGGCAACACCGTCTTCGTCGAGGGTCGTCCGCCAGGCAAACCGATAGACGAAACGGCTACCACGAGAGACCAGTCCATCTGCAGAGATGGACAATCCTCCCATCGTTTCCTTACCGATGTGGCGATTGGCGTACTCGACCCCCCGATCGCGGGCCACTTCAACCGGGACCTGAACCACCATTCCGCGCATCTCTTCAGGGCTCCTGGTTCTTCCGTTCGCGTCCTCGACGGCCACCTCTCGTGGGCTCACGGCGAGGTTGTCCATCGCAACGACCCTCTGTTGAGTCGTCGAGACCTTGATTCTCACGCTCGGCGACTCGACAAAGGTCCAGCTGCCGTTGGTTCGGTCAAATCCGCTTCCTCCAGTCGTCAACACCGACAGTTCCTTGGATCCACCGCCTGGACGAGACGACAGGTCAGCCTCCAGGAATTCCTTCGCCAGGGCGACCGGATCCTCAGCGGTATCGGCCGACATCGGCATCGGCATTTGTGCCATCTGTGCCAGGAGAAACAAAGTTAACAATGTTGTCCCCTGTCACTGCTCATCTTGCGTCACCTGCGCGAGCTCGCCACGTGCCTGGGCGGCCAGTGCCCTCTCGCTGAGCTGCTCATCCAGCCAGAGGATCCTCTTCTCGTAC
>JARFRM010000130.1 GCA_029287235.1 Thermoanaerobaculales bacterium | reverse complement strand
GCCCCGGATCGCCGCCGGTGCGGTCAACACCGAACGTTCGAGGGATTTGAGGGGCGTCGAACCGTGCTGGCGAGAGCCTCTCCTGACTTCCTCTCTCTCAGCGAGGTGCGGATCGAGCGACAGTTCGCCGGGGTTTTCCTCATCCAGGTAGCGCCGAAGCACCTGCAGCGCCTGCTCGACCTCCTCCACCGATGGCGCGACCGCCACCGAGAAGAACAGCCCGTCGGACCACTCACCCGAGTCGATCACCACCCCGTCCACCTCGTCGAGCACCGCCCGCACGAACCAGACGTACCGCCCTCCCGGAACCAGGCACCGGCCGAGCTCCGGCGTCCAGCTCGAAGCACCTCCCGGCACTGTCGCGTACAGCACCTCGATCTCACTCTCGAGGCGCTGACCCTCGGTCGACTCGTACACCACCAGCTCGTAGAACACCGTGTCCGCCAGCTCCACCCAGCTGAAGGTCGGGCACTCGTCCCGGATCGCCGAGTATCGATCCGTGGCCCCGGGCGACACGCCTGCCGGCACCGCCGGCGTCTCCGCGCCCGCCTGCACGGCCATCCCGGCCGCGATGATCGAAGCCAAAACAAAACACTGTGAGTGGTTCATCGTTTTCATCACGTCCTCCTCATGGCACCGTGGTCGACCACGCCGAGGTGTCGCCCGACTCGAAGCCGTCGGCGAATATCGCGAACGGGTCGAAGGCGGCGTTCAGCACCACGATGTCCCGGCCGTTGAGCTCGGCGCCGCCCAGGACGTTCAGTGCCTCACTGGAGGTGCCTGCCACCCCGGGCGCACTCGCGTCGACCGTCAGGTCTTCCAGTTCCACCTGAGTGGATCCGCCCTGCACGCTGAGCTGACCCTCGACCACGCTCGTCGCGCTCGATGCGCCCCTGATCGTCAGATCGCGCCCGACGGTCACCGACTGCTCGAAGGTCTGCGCCGCCAGCACGATCTCGGTGCACGACGGGTCGTCCACCGCGGACTGGACGGTCGGGTAGGACCCGGACGGCACCGAGCACACCGCCGCGAAGCAGGGTGTGGCGCACAACAGCGCCAGCACCGCGGGAACGCCGAATCTGCCGCGATTGAGCACCTTCATCGTGTCGCCTCCCGGTTTCATTCAATGCGTGAGCATCACCCTTCAAGATCGGTCCGGAATGGCTGCGCGGGAAGACGCGAACGCGACAGAGTCGTTTCCGAGGACGACAATCCCTTTTGCGAACGCGACACCAGCCGTACGCCGCAAGGTCGTCGACGATGCTGAAAGCCCCCCACCGGCGTTGCTAGACTGGAGAGACAGGAACAGATCCTGCCGTCGAACCCGGGGGGAGCACACCGTGGGCCGATCGAACCGACATCACGACGCCAGCACAGGTTCCTCGTGGCGCGGTTTCGCGGTACCGTCGGCCGTGGTCTTCCTGCCGCTGCAGGCCGGTGAGTCGGGGCACCCAGTGGCGTGGCAGATCTCACCGCTCACGCTCGCCCTTGGCGCGGGGCTCGTCGTCTGCCTGATCCTGGTGGCGATCGCGCTGGCGCTGCTGCGACGCCACCGGCTCCAAATCGAGGAGCTGGTGGCGCGGCTGGACAGGGTCGAGCCCGAGAAACATCGCTCGGGGTCATCGCCCGCCGTCAGCCTCGAGCCGTCGCATTCGGGCGAATCCGCCGACGATGCCTTGTCGAACCTGCCGCCGCCCTCCGAGGATGTCCTCGCCGGCCGCACGAGCTATGTCGAGGCCATGGTGGAGGGCGCGTCGGCCGAGTCGAAGAGCCTCAGCGACCAGGTGATCCTCTGCATCCACGACAACCTGCACCGTCCCCTCACCCCCGGCGAGCTGGCCGACGAGCTGCGGGTGTCGCTGCGCACCCTGCAGCGGGTTCTCGCCGCCACCCTGGATTGCACCCCCCGCCAGCTCATCTTCGCGATGAAGATGCGCGCCGCGCGGCAGCAGCTGCTCAGCGGAGATTACCGGGTGAACGAGGTGGCCTACCGTCTCGGTTTCTCGAACCCCGCCCACTTCTCGACCCGCTTCCGGTCCTTCTATCGGGTGCCGCCCTCGCGGATGATCCGGCCGACCCCGGTCACAGACGCGAACTCCGCCGTCGATCACGACGCCGGAATGGTCAACTGATCCGATATGAGCACCGGCGACGCGCCCGTGGATCTCGTCGGCACCACGGTTGGCAGCATCCGCCTGGAGGAACGCCTCGGCGAGGGCGGCATGGGCGAGGTCTACATCGGCGTGGACGACCGGCTCGGCCGCAGGGTGGCGGTGAAGGCGATCCGCCCGGACCGGCGCCTCAAGCCCAGGGCGCGCGACCAGTTCCTTCGGGAGGCGCGGATCCTGTCGCAGCTGGAACATCCGAACATCTGCCGGCTGTACGAGCTGGTCGAAGAGGACGACTCCGACTTCCTGGTGCTCGAGCTGATCCGCGGGAAAAACCTCCGCGAGTTCCAGGAGGATGGCCTGAGCAGGTCCCAGTGTTTCGACATCGCGGAGCAGATCCTGACCGCGCTCGCCGCGGCCCACTCGATGAGCGTGGTCCACCGCGATCTCAAGCCCGACAACATCATGATCACGCCCGACCAGACGGTGAAAGTGCTCGACTTCGGACTCGCGCGGACGGTGGCGGCCGATTCCCCGAAGTCGACCGAGGCGAGCGGCGCCCATGACCTCTCGGTCCCCGTTTCTTCACCCGGCACGAACTCGACCCTGACGGTGATCGGCGACGTCAAGGGCACGCCTCAGTACATGAGCCCCGAGCAGGCGCGCGGCGAGCCGGTCACCGCCGCCAGCGACATGTACTCGTTCGGGCTCATCCTCAGCGAGCTGTTCACCGGCCGGCTGCCCTACGGAGACGATCTCACCATGGACACCCTCCGGCACCGGGCGAGATGGGGCGACATCGCCCCGGCGCGCGGCCTCGACCCCCAGCTCGCCGAGCTGATCGGCAGGCTGACCGCCTTCCGATCGGCCGAGCGCCCCGCTGCGACCGAGGCCGTAGAGCGGCTGCGGTGGATTCGGGAGCGGCCGCGGCGGCGGCTGCGCCGGCTCATCGCCGCCGCGGTGGCGGCCAGCCTGGCGGTGGCGGCCGTGGTGTCGATCATCGGCTTCGTCCAGGCCCGGCGGGCGCAGAAGCGGGCCGAGGCCTCGGAGCGCTCCGCTCTCGCGGCCAAGGCCGAGTCAGAGGCAGTGAACAGCTTCCTGCGCGACATGCTCGCCAGCGCCGACCCGGACCGCTACGGCATCGACGTCAAGGTCGTCGACGTGCTCGATAGCGCGGCCGAGAGCGTCGACGACGACTTCGGCGAGCATCCTCTGATCCGGGCCGCGGTGCTCCACACCCTCGGCGAGACCTATCACGCCATCGGCGAGTTCACCAAGGCGGAGGGGCACCTGGTCGACGCCCTCGAGATCCGAAGGGACCGGCTCGGTGAGGAGCACGCCCAGACCCTGTCCACCCGGGCGCGGATCGGCGCCGTGCTCTCCGATCTCGGCGACTTCGCGGAGGCTGAGCCGATACTCCGTGAAGTTCTCGACGCGAGACGCCGGTCTCTCGGCGACGATCCGGAGACAGCGAACAGCATGGCGAGCCTCGCGCAGCTCCTGCAGCGGGACAGGCGCTTCGAGGAAGCGCTGGAGCTCGCACGCGAGACGCTGGAGCTTCGGCGGCAGGTGCTCGGCGAGGACCATCCGGACACCTTCGACGCCGATCGGCTGGTGGCCCGCCTCAACTTCGACCTCGGAAGGCACGACGAGGCCGAACGCATGCTGCGGGCGACCCTCGACCGGCAGCTCGAGGCGCTCGGCGAGAACCACCCGGAGATCCTGTCGACCACCACGACCCTCGTGGTCGTGATCTTCCGCGCCCGCAAGTTCGAGGAGTGCGAGGTCCTGGCACGGAGGGTCGTGGACGGCTGGAGCGCGGTCCTGGGCGAGGACCATCCCAAGACCCTGAAAGCGGTCAGCAACCTCGCCATCACGCTGGTGCAGCTCGGCCGCTATGAGGAGGCCGAGCGGCTGCTCCGGCCCAGCCTCGAGCTGCAGCGCGCCGCGCTCGGAGCGGCCCACCCGGACTGCTTCTCCACCATGCGAAACCTGGGCAACGCCGTCAGTTTCCAGGGCAGGAAAAAGGAGGCGGAGCAGATCTACCGTGAGCGGGTGGAAATCGCCGAAGGTGAACTCGGCCCGGAGCACCGTATCACCCTCGAGAACAAGAGCGTCTTGGCCCATTTCCTGGCGAAGGATGAACGGTACGGCGAATCGGAACGACTCTATCGGGAGGTGCTGGAATCGCGCAGCCGGATCTTCGGCGAGGACCACCGCGCCACGCTGCGCACCCGAGCCTACCTGGCCCGAATGCTGCGGGCGGCCGGTCGGGATGCCGAGGCCGACGCCGTCGCACCGCCCGGCGGCTGAGGCGCGGGCGGGGCGGCGGCCCACCGGGAAACGTGGATCCCCCGCTCGGGCGGGGGGTTTCAATCACAGATCGCGTGACGGGCCCGCTTCTTCTTTGCCTTGGCTACTTCGCTTCGGCCTTGAACTCGGCGATCAGATCCAACAGGGGTTTGTGTTTCTTCGCATGCCTCCTTCTGAAGCTCCGCTCGCCCATCACCCAGAAGAAGACGAGGAGCGTCACGATGACCACCAGGTACACGCCGACCTGAATCACCGTGAAATCCCTCAAGATGGAGGTGTTTCCGAGGGTCATCATCAGTATAGGCGCCTATAGGCGCCAGGCACCGAACTGCGGAATTGTCGCGGGTTGGCGCCTCACCAATCGCACATGCGATGGGTGGGATGGGGTGCCGGAGAGACAGCCGCGGCACAGGTCGTCAGTTCGTTGCCCGGCACCATTTCCCTTTTCTTCGGCTCCCTTGTCGGTTTCTTGCACGTCGGCCTCGCCGCAGTGAGCTTCAGGGTGTTCCTCATCGTCGGGGGACCGGGTTCGCTCTGAGCCGCATTCTCGAGACGACAGACAGAGGTCATGCTTGCCGCCAGGCCTTCCCCGAGGGTCGACTTGTCCGCAACCTCAACAGGAAGAACAATGATCGGCACCACCATCGATCGCTACCAGATCCTCGAGCAGCTCGGTCAGGGCGGCATGGGGGTCGTCTACAAGGCGCGTGACACGACGTTGGAGCGGTTCGTGGCGCTCAAGGTGCTGCCGCCGGAGAAGACCGCCGACACGGAGAGACGGCAGCGGTTCCTACAGGAAGCGAAGTCGGCGTCGTCCCTCAATCACCCCGGGATCGTCACCGTGCACGACGTGGTGACGGTGGACGGTCAGGACGTGCTCGTCATGGAGCTGGTCGAGGGCGAGACTCTGGAATCCCTCCTCGCTCAGCGGCGGATGCCGCTGAGCGAGGCCCTCGGACTGGGTATCGGAATCGCCGACGCCATGGCGCGAGCACACGCCGCCGGGATCGTCCACCGCGAACTCAAGCCGTCCAACGTGATGATCACCTCGGACGGCGTCAAGGTGCTGGACTTCGGGCTCGCCAAGCTCACCGAGGCCCCCTTCTCGCACCCGGAGGCGCCGACCCTGGCGCAGGGCGAGTCATCGCTGACCCGGCAGCGGGCGGTTCTCGGCACCGTCGGCTGGATGTCGCCGGAGCAGGCCTCGCAAAGGTGCCCGGCACCGAACTGACGATCAATGAGGGCTTGGTGATTGGTTCCAACCTCGGAAGGCCACGAAACCGATACAGCTCGGCAGATCGGTGCCTGCACTACGTGCACTCGGCACAACCAGAAAGCGACGCGATGGCCTGGATCGACTTTACGGATCGACCGAGTATTGCGCTTTCAGGGCATGGCCGCCCGCCGCAAGCAACGGATGGGGTCTGCAGATCATGCGTAAAACCTGCGAATTAATATCTGATTCCTTCCTATCATTGTAAAAACCAGCCTCTCATCGAATAATGGGGTATGACTTCCCTTACGGATCGG
The DNA here is from genome assembly GCA_029287235.1 of Thermoanaerobaculales bacterium. Taxonomy (GTDB): domain Bacteria; phylum Acidobacteriota; class Thermoanaerobaculia; order Thermoanaerobaculales; family Sulfomarinibacteraceae; genus JAHECW01. The sequence goes on along the minus strand of JARFRM010000130.1, from coordinate 886 downwards.
ATGATCGTGTGTTTTTGCCGGTGCCAGGCTTCAGGAAGTTGGGAAGTTCAATCTTCCCAACTTCCTGAAGCCTGGCACGCATAGACCTGACCTGCCTCGACTCAGATCCCTTGCACTCGAGTTTGTGCCTGCATCAAGACACGCCATGGCGTGAACACAGTTCCGCAAATCGGGCCGAATCGGTGCCTGGCCCGGTAACCGGTGACGGGATCATTCACACGAGACCGACTCTCGGACGGCACGGGTGCCCTCCGCCGTTACAAGGTTGCGGAAGAGTTCGCGGACGATGGGGATCTGCTCGACGCCGATGCTGTCGACGGTTGCCTCGGCGTGGCGCGCCAGCGCGCCGCCCACTCCCCCGATGTCGTGGTATGCCCGGCGGGTGAGAAGGCCGGTCTCGCGGTCTCGCTTGTCCCAGAGGCAGGCGAGGGCAAAGGCGAGCAAGGGCAGCGCCCCCCGCTCGCCTTCGACCTCGGCGAGGATCTCGTCCACCAGCTCGTCGTCCTCGAAGCGATAGCCGCAACTGGTGGCGGGCTGGACCAGGGCGCGGCGGAGATTGCCGCCGGTCGGCGGGTTAAGCATGGTCAGATCGTGGAAGACGGGCTGCAGAACCTCGAAAGAGCTGCAGATCGAGGCGAAATCATCCCGCATCGAGAGCACGACGTGGATGTCGGTCTCCATGGGGAGGCGGGCGAGCAACGTTGTGAATCGCTCCTGTTGGTCTGGCGGGTTGAGGGTGAACTATTTGCGCGATGGCCGCCTTGACTATCGGGGCCGTCCGGGTCACGCTGAGGCGGCCCGTCCACGCTGCAGGAGACGTCGAGCGTCACTGTGGCTCAAGGCTGCGCGGCCCGCTACCGGGCCCGAAATCCCCGTGCGACGCCCC
>JARFRM010000116.1 GCA_029287235.1 Thermoanaerobaculales bacterium | reverse complement strand
GGGAGACGACTTTGCCATAATGGGTTTGCTCAACAGGGGAGGGTAAGGTGACAGAACATTCTGATCGCAAAAACCGCAGACAGTTCATCGTTGGTGGGCTTTCGGGGCTGGCATTGGCCGGGTTGGCTCCGGGTCGACTCGGGGCTGCGGAGGCCGTGCCGAATCCTGACCCGGATATCGTGATCCGCAAGCTCGGTGCTACGGGGCTCGAACTTCCCCTTGTCAGCATGGGAGTCATGAACGCGGACAACCCCAATCTGGTGGCTGCCGCTTTGGACAGTGGTATCAAGATGCTCGATACGGCACATTACTACCAGCGGGGTCGCAACGAGGAGATGGTTGGCGAGGTGATCAAGGACCGGTCGCGAGACGGCTTCGTCGTGGCGACCAAAGCCCGAGCCTCGACGGTTGACCGCAGCGAGGTCCAGGACAGCAACAAGGCCACCCGCGAGAGCGAAGAATCGTTCATCCAAAAGGTCGAGCTGAGTCTCGAACGACTTCATACCGACTACGTGGATATCCTCTACCTGCACAGCTGCAAGTCGCGTGAGGATGCGCTTGACGAGATGGCTTTGAGCGCCATGCAGACGCTCAAGAAGCAGGGCAAGATTCGCCATATCGGTGTCAGCACGCACAGCAACCAGGCAGAGGTGATCGAAGCGGCACTCGAGTCCGGCGTCTATGAGGTCGTCCTGACCGCATATAACTTCCAAACCAAGAACCGGGAGGAGCTCGAGCGGGCGATGGAGCGGGCCGCCGCCAAGGGTTTGGGGGTGGTCGCGATGAAAACCCAGGCGGGGGTCTTCTGGGATAAGGAGCGTACCCAGCCGATTCCGATGAAGGCCGCGCTTCGCTGGGCTCTGCGTCAGGACTACGTTCACACGGCGATCCCGGGCTTTACCACCTTCGATCAGCTCGAGGACGATCTCCTGGTGATGAAGGAACCGACCCTGACCACCGAGGAGGCGGCTTCCCTTGAAACTCAGGAGAAGTTGGCCGGTCTCTACTGTCAACAATGCGGGACCTGTCTCGATCAGTGCCCCGCCGACCTCGACATCCCGGTGCTCATGCGGGGTTACATGTACGCCCACGGCTACCGCAATCTGCTCTCCGCCAAGGACGTGGTGAATGGGCTGGGACGCGGCGACCTGCCGTGCGCGACCTGTGAGTCGTGTTCGGTCAACTGTCCGCAGGACTTCGACGTCCGCGAGCGAGCCCTCGACGTGGCCCGGATCGGACAGGTCCCCGATGATTTCCTGGTCTGACGGCGGAATGAACCGGATTTTCGTCTTCGTCTCGGTCGGTGCCATCTTCGGCCTCGCGATGGCGTGTGGGATGTCCGAGGGGGACGGTGGCTTCTTCCCTCCCGTCGATGGGCTCTCGACCAGGGGTGAAGCCGAGCTTTATGACTCGGAGACGCTGTTCGAGTACATCAACGGAGCCGCTGAATCGTATCTGGCGTATGGCTTCGAGGAGCTGACGGTCCAGAGCTACGAGGAAGATGGTGAGGTGGTCCTGGCGGTTGATGTGTATCGCCACCGGGACGGGGTCCATGCGTTTGGAATCTACTGCCAGGAGAGGCCCGACGAAGGTCGATTCGTTGATGTCGGGACCGAAGGCTATTACCAGTCAGGCGTCATCAACTTCTTCAAAGGGCGCTACTACGTCAAAATGTTGAACTACCGACAGCTCGACGACGAACGTGACGAACTCGTAGCGTTGGCTGGGCGGCTTGCCGCACGATTGGACGGGGAGACAGGGTTTCCCCGCGCGCTCGATCTTCTGCCTCAGAGCGATCGGATTCCGCACTCGGAACGATTCATCGCCCGGGATTTCCTGGGCCACGAATTCCTCCACTCGGCCTTTGTTGCGGACTACCTCATCAAGGGGGCCCGCTCGCAGATTTTTCTTTTGGCGCCGGGAAACGCGGCGGCTGGGCGAGAGATGTTGAATGCGTACAAGGCTTATGCGGAGGGCAAATCTGAGGTCGTGACCTCCGCGGAAGGAACGATCAGCTTTGTAGACCCCTACTATCGCTCGAACGGCACCCTTCGTCTCGCGGACCTCGATGGTGCGGTCCTTGGGATCTTTGGAGTTGACGCGGATACCTTCGATTCGGCGAAAGAAGAAGTCCGCACGGCAATGGAGGCAACGGACCTACCGTTATGAGCGCCCCTGCATCAACGCTGAGTCGTAATGACAGACGGGTGCCACCCTTGACAGACGGGTGCCACCCTTAGCATTCTTAGCATTGTGTCGTTCTCGTGGCCGGTTGGGTTCTGATTGGAACCCCTATCCTGTTGCCGAGTGATCATCGCTGAACAATGCTGTGTTTACTAAGGGTGGTACCTATCCTCAGTACCTATCCTCAAATCGCCGGCACTGGGCCGTTGAGACGCTTCGGGGGACGGCGGGGCTCTACTTGGAGGCCGTCGGGTAGAGGTCGTCGTCTCTCAGCAGCCGGTGGCTTTCGAACACTGCGAGAATCGTGATGCGGGTTGCTCCGACGAGGTAGACGATCCGGTAGTTTTCGAGGATGACCTCTCGAATGTCGGGGCGGTCGACTTCGGGAACCACCCGTCCAGAAGAGGGAAGAGCGCAATACTCTCAGCGGTGTCGAAGAGGCGGTGGGCCCATCTCGCCGCGCGTCGTGTGGCAGTACACGTGGTAGATGGCTCCGGGGAAGAAAATTCTGGGTGACCGCGCCATGAGCTTGCCCTCCGGCGCGGACAGGACATTCAGATCCTACAACCACCCCGACCCACCAAACCCCAGATCAGTGGCACCCATTCCAAGTTGTGAGGTTGTGATCAGTGGCACCGCTAGTACGCGCCCGCGGACTTTGTTGACGGCTACTCAGACAGATCTGGAAGCGTAGCCTTTACCTCGCCTAACAGCTTCGGCACATCGTCCGTCGCGATCGCCCAAACCACCTCGTCCGATATCTCCGCGTATCCGTGAATCAACCGATTCCGAAACGCGATGATCTTTGGTAAATCGCTGATCTTCTCTTCGATCTCAGGGAAGTGTCGAAGTGCCTGATTCGCTGCCTCACCGATGATTCCAAGTTGTCGTTCCACCCCTGAGCGCAACAGCTCATCAGTGAGGTAGTCCTGAAGAGTCTTCCGTTCGACAAATCTACCGATCAACCCGGCTGCATGCTGAATGTCCCAAAGGAAGGCCTCGAGATCACGCAGCGTCATACAAGGTTTCCTGTTGCTCGAGGATTCGCTTCTTGATGAATGGATTTCTCACGGCACTGAGCTCGATCAGATCGACATCCCTTGAAAACAACCGACTGAGAGCCTCGACGAGGCCAAAATACGCATCTTTGTGATCATTCGGTTCGAGTGGCGTGAACTCAACGACAAAATCGAGGTCGCTCAACTCTGCGTCGAAATCGCCCCGCACAGCGGAACCGAATACAGCAAGACGTTTGACCCGATGCTGCTTACATAGCCGCGTGAGTTCGCCGAGATTGTCGTTGAGAACCGATACCATGATTGTTTCCTTCGACTCATTCTATCAACCAAGCCTCCGAACCTCCAGACAGGACAGAGAACCGAGACACCTCACTCTACAGCTTTCGGCTTCAAATTAATCTGCAACAGATCCCGCAACTCATCCAACCTCTCCGGTGAAACCCGGTCCACCAATTACGCCAACAGATCTTCCTGCCGAGGTTGGCCGAAGACCATCCGGTACACCGCGAGGGAGCGGCGGAGGTCTTCGCAGCGCTGCTCGTCCTGGCTCTGTGGGCTGCCGGGGCCTCAGCGCTCACACGGCAGCCGCGCGAACGTTGGCATCAGTCCTTCATCCAACCGCTGGAATCAACTGCTCGACGGTGCCGGTTTCCGGATCCAGCAGATGAAGAGAGCCATTCTCGGCCTGAGGGATAGGAAATTCCTTTCGTTCAGCGCCAGCCTAGCGCGGGGTTGAGGCGCTTATTCGGGGCCCAAGATGGGCTCGCATGCCCCGGGCGGTCCCCGAAACGGCAGAAACCAGAGCGCGTCCCAGGGCAACACGCTCCGAACCCCGGCTCCGCGTCCGACCGCAGCCTCCATGAGCACACTCTGCACGGACGGCTGCGGCCGAGATGGAGTCAGGAGATGGCGGGGAAGGTCGCCGCGCCTGGCGGGCCGCGAGGAGATCGCGCTTTGGTCTTCGCGAGATGCCTCAGGATCGCGTCGACCACGTCGTGCTCGGTGATGAACGCGATCACCTTCATCTCTGAACCGCAGGACGGGCACACCAGCGGGTCGACCTCGTAGATCGGAGGCCTGAGATGAGCGACTCTGGCGCAGATCGCTGTCGAGAGTCACTCATCTCAGGTCCTGCATCAGCTGCGCCCAGCTTCGCCGCATGGCGCGGGCGTCGCGGCTCTCGGCACGCGCCGCTCGGGAGCCCGGGGCGACGCCGGTATCCCCAACCTCCCCACTCTCAGCCTCAGCCTTCCGGCGCTTGCCCCGCGACACGTTGGAGTACCACCCGTAATACCGCACCAGGTGCCGCCTCGGATCCGGGATGTGCATGATGACGCGGGCCACGAACTCGGCCGGGTCGAAGGCCTCGGCGGCGTCGCCGGCCGGCATGGCCCGACCGTCGTGGCCTCCTTTCGCCCGATAGTGCACCACACCCTCCCCACCCCCCTGCACCCGCTCAAGACTGATCGGCGGCCGCATGATGTAGCGGGCGAGACGCTCCACCGCCGGCTGATCCTCGGGCTCCACCC
>JARFRM010000088.1 GCA_029287235.1 Thermoanaerobaculales bacterium | reverse complement strand
CCACTGAGGCATCGGGTGCTCGTGACGAACACAAGCGTTCGCCCCGAGCACCCGATGCCTCAGCTCGCCGCGCCTACGGCGCGTCGGCTCCGCCTGGTTTCAGCTCTCAATCATCATTGTTGAATATGGGGAGGAATTCGGAAAGACACTGACGAAGAGTTGCCGCGGAACGATATTCTTCAAGAACTGGAGGCCGGACGGTCGTGCCGTAGGCACGATTCGAGTCTTCGTGGTTGCGACGTTGGGATGCCTTGCGCCCCTTGCGTCCTCGCGGTGAAACTGCGATACGCCCCTGCGGGTCCTATCGATGTCTGGTGACGCCGATTCTTGGGCAGAGATCGTCGAGCGGACAGCCGGTGCACCTGGGCGAGGTCGGGTGGCATCGGTTCTGGCCGAAGGTGACGAGCAGATCGTTGATGTCGATCCAGAGATCCTTCGACAGGACAGATTGGAGCGCCTTCTCCGTCGCGTCGGGGTTTTTCGTCGCCACCATTCCGAGGCGGTTGGATATGCGGTGGACGTGAGTGTCGACGCAGATGGCCGGGATGCCGAAGCCCAACCCGAGAACGAGATTGGCGGTTTTGCGTCCGACCCCGGGAAGCTCGAGCAGCGCCGCCTCGTCCCCCGGGACCTCGCCGCCGTGATCCTCGACGAGGAGAGCCCCGATCTGCCGCAGTTGAGCGGCCTTCGTGTTGTAAAAACCGGCGGGGTAGATGGCGCTCGCGATCGCTTCCAAGTCGAGGGCGGCGAGCTCGGCCGGGGTGTTGGCCAACCTGAAGAGGCGTCGACTGGCGTCGTGGGTCACCTCGTCCTTGGTTCTCAGGGAGATCACGCACGACACCAACAGGTGAAAAGGCGATCGGGTCGAGCTCTGAACCTCGGTCAGAGTTGTCACCCTGCAGGTTGCTCGAAAAGCTCTCAGCCGTTCTTGGAGATCCCTGATTTGATCAATCTGCCACAGCGATCTCTCGGCTTCGGGTGGTTCGATCGTCATCGGTCGATGATGAGTGGAGGACGCAACGGCGTCAAGCTTCTGACAGCGACTGAAATCGCGATGCGTTCGCATTGACCGGGTTGCGCCAGGCTGTTAGGGTAAGCCCGCACATCCCACAGGGACCACCCTTTGTGGAGGTGTGGGATCGAATCCTGTTTGGAGGATGCATGGCACCCAACGGCAAATACGTATTTACTTCGGAGTCGGTGACCGAAGGTCACCCGGACAAGATAGCCGATCAGATCTCCGATGCGATTCTCGACGCGGTTCTCGCCGGGGACCCGGCCGGTCGAGTCGCCTGCGAAACCATGGTCACTACCGGACTCGCTTTCATCGCAGGTGAGATCACGACCGATGTCTATGTTGAATTTCCGACTCTCGTTCGCGAGACGATCCGCGAGATCGGCTACACCCGTGCGAAGTTCGGTTTCGACTGCGAGACCTGCGCCGTTATCTCGTCCATCGACCCTCAGGCCGGCGACATCGCTCTGGGCGTCGACACCGGTGGCGCAGGCGACCAGGGGCTGATGTTCGGCTACGCCACCGACGAGACCGAGGCGCTCATGCCCATGCCAATTCTGCTTGCCCACAAGCTCACCCAGAAACTGAGCACCACTCGACGGTCGGGTGAGTTCGACTGGCTTCGCCCGGACGGTAAGAGCCAGGTATCGGTGGAGTACGAAGGGACGACCCCCAAGCGAATCGATGCCGTGGTCGTGTCCTCCCAGCACTCCGAGAGTATCGCGACGGACGATTTACGGGCGCAGATCATCGAGCACGTCATTCGACCGACGTTGCCGATGGAGATGTTCGATGATCAGACCAAGGTCTTCATCAACCCCACCGGGCGATTCGTCACTGGCGGTCCGCAGGCCGATTGCGGTCTGACCGGGCGGAAGATCATTGTCGACACCTACGGCGGTGTCGGCTCGCACGGTGGTGGAGCGTTCTCGGGTAAGGACCCCTCCAAGGTCGACCGTTCGGCCTCCTACATGGCCCGCCACGTGGCCAAGAATATCGTCGCCGCCGGCCTTGCCGGGCGCGTCGAGGTTCAGGTGGCCTACGCCATCGGCGTTGTGGACCCGGTGTCGGTCATGGTCGACACCTTCGGCACGGAAAAGGTGCCCGTCGATCGCATCGCCGCGGCGGTGCGCGAGGTCTTTGACCTGACCCCGCGAGGCATCATCAAGTACCTCGATCTGCTGCGGCCGATTTACAAAAAAACGGCGGCGTTCGGGCACTTCGGCCGCAACGACCCCGACTTCACGTGGGAAGCCACAAACCGGATGGACGATCTGCGGACGGCGTGCGGCGTTTAGCACGATTGCGGGTCGTCGGCCGGGCCCTGGCACACCGCCTGCATGAGATGGTCGCCGGATCGCCGGAATCGCTTGATTCCGGCGTCATCGGTCGTCAATAGGGAGACGTGAACGTCAGGATGGCGCGATTCGGGAACATCTTCGGCACGAGAGGCTCATTGCAGCGGCACTACGCCACCGCCACCGCGGTGTTTCTGCTGCTGGTGCTCGGGATCATCTTTCTCTTCGGCCACCTCATCTCACGATCGTTGTCCCGCCGCTACCTCGAGGATCTCCTCGTCGGTGGTCGCGAAGATGCGCGGCGGATCGCCGATCAGCTCGAGGGCAGCGACATTCAGGACCTCCAGGTCCTGGAGCAACGGCGTGAGCGTCTCTTCCGCAGTCTCGAGGGCATTCCCCGGAGGCGGGTCTACGAGTCCATCGTCGTGACCGATATCGAAGGTCGGATCGTCTATCAGTCGGAGTTCAAGTCCATGGAGGATCTTCCCGGCGTTCTCCAGGACGATCTCGAGATGGGTGGAGGTCCTCCCGACGAGGAGATTTCGGAGACCGAGACACCCTACCGCATCATGGTGCCCCTGGGAGATGATGTCGGCGAGGTCGTTCTCAACGTGAGCCGCGCCCGGGTCAACGAGCGGATGGGGCGTTTGCAGCGGGAGCTTCTGACTCAGACCGTGGCAGTGGCGGTGCTCACCCTGGCCACCCTGATCGTCGCGTTCGTTTTGGTGTGGCTCCTGGTCCAGAGGACCCGAAGGCTCGAAGCCAAACAACATGACGCCGAAGAGCTTGCGGCTCTGGGGACCCTCGCGGCAAACCTCGCGCATGAGATCAGGAATCCCCTCAACTCCATCAATCTCAACCTCGAGCTGCTCGACGAGGACCTCGCGTCCCAGGAGACCGATGCCCGTGCCTCGCTGGCCACCACACGACGCGAGGTCGGTCGTTTGTCCAAGCTCGTGACTGACTTTCTCACCTACGCCAGGCCCACCGAACCGAAGATGGAGGCGGTCAGCGTTCCGGCCCTGTTGAATGATGTGTGCGTTTTTCTGCATGCAGAGGCAACGTCCATGGGCGTGCACCTGCGGCTTGCAAGCGAGATCCCGGATGTTGTTGTGGTGGCCGACGAGGGCCGGTTCAGACAGGTGATTCTGAACCTCGTGCTCAACGCCGTCCAGTCGGTCTCGGATCTCAAGGCGGATCGTCGGGTAGTCGAGCTCTCGGCAAGCTCGGCGGGTGCCGAAATCGCTCTCGCAGTCACCGACCGAGGCGATGGAATCGCTGAAGACGACCTCGGCCGGGTTCGTGAGGCCTTTTTCACCAAGCGGCGTGGTGGTTCGGGGCTCGGTCTGGCCATCGCCGAGCGCTTCGCCGAGGCCCACGGCGGTCGAGTCGAGCTCGAAAATCTCAAGCCCAGTGGATTTGCAGCCCGAATCGTCTTGCCCGTGGGCGACGATACTGGCAAGATGAGCGAGTGACCGGTCGCACCGGCGTCCGGCAGGGAGAAACTCTGATGATTCGACGTATTGCGGTGGGAGTAGTGTTTTTGAGCCTGATGGCGGCCGGCCCGGTCCTTGCCGGTTTCGGGGCTTCCGATCTGATCTACATTCCGGTGGCGTCGCACAGTTCGGGGGCGGTCGGCTCGTCCTGGCAGACGGATCTGTACCTCACCAATGTGGAGGATGTCGCCATCGATGTCGCGATCGCCTATCTTCCGTCCGGCCTGGTCAACAACGCGTTTGTCTTCGCGAGCCGGGACACCTGGCTCGGCGGGCGCGAGGACGACGAGTTCGGGTTGATCGACGAATCGCTGGCTGACATCCCCCCTAACGGGACCGTCGTCTTGCGCGATCTTGTCGGTGAGTACTGGGTCAACCTTCTGGGCGCGAGCGGCAACGGGGCTCTGGTCATCGCCTCGTACGAGGCCGACACCCTCGAGCCGGACGGTACCCGGGTTTACAAGAACGTCATCGCGAACGCGAGAATCTACAACGACGCCACGATGTGGATCGAAGATCCGGACAACGTGGATGAGTTCATCGAGGTCCCGGCCCAGTATGGTCAGACCATGCCGGGTGTGCCCTGGTACAACTTCGCCGATGGCGGCGCGGTGGGTGACACCTATGACTTCAGTTTCGAAGAGCTCACCGGCGGAGAAGAAGGGGAAGGTCTGCGATACAACGTCGGGGTGGTCAATTCGTCGGATGCCTTGACTTCTCTGACGGTTCGAATCCAGCCTTTTCGGGCCAACGGCGAGCCCTTTCTCGACGAAAACGAGGAGGAGATTTCGACGCTCTTGGTGATGCCGCCGGCGTCGCAATTCCAGCTCTTCAGGCCGTTTTCCACTGAATGGGGGATCGACGATTTCGTTGGGGCGTCGGTGAGGGTCGCCATCGAGGCGTGGACATCTCAGGCGGCGAACCCGGTTCCGATGATGTCGAGCTATGGTTCGGTCATCCACAACACCACCAATGACCCGTCGACGGTGCTGCCCTCCTTCGCCTACCCCTACGACGTCGAATGCATGTGGGGCGGAGGGGGAGGAGAGAGTGTCGGCAAGGGCGCCTCGACGGATCGGCGCCCAGTCGAGATTCCGTCCCAAAAATAGGTTTTCTGAGAGAGATTGACAGGCCCGTGGCCTGTGGTAGCATGCGGATTGTCGCGGGAAGAACCCGCCGGAAGGAGACTGATCATGGCCGATCCTGATGATAAACTCCCGGACCAGGCGCCCGGTAGATATTACGTCGACTCAAGTTGCATCGATTGCGACGTGTGTCGCACGACCGCCCCGGAATGCTTCGAGGCCAATGAGGACGAGGGTTACTCCTTCGTCAAAAAACAGCCGGAAGGTGATGAGGAAGAGGCCCAGTGCGAAGAGGCCATGGAATCATGCCCGGTGGAGTCCATCGGAGACGACGGCGAGTAGCCGCACCCACGAGAAAACACGCCCGGCACATCGTGCCGGGTTTTTTTTTTGGCTGCAGTGCTAACATCCGCCGGCGAAGGAGCACTCATGCGCGTATTGTCCGGCGTCCAACCCTCGGGAACCCTCCACATCGGTAACTACTTCGGTGCCATTCGGCAGTTCGTAGGCCTGCAGGATGAGCACGAGTGCTTTTACTTCCTCGCCGATCTGCATGCGCTGACGACGGTGCAGGATGCCGATCGGATGCGGGCGCTGGTGCGCGAGCTCGCCGCCGGCTATCTCGCCCTCGGCCTCGACCCGGCCCGCAGCGTCATCTACCGGCAGTCGGATCTGCACGAGGTCACCGAGTTGAACTGGTACCTCTCCACCGTCACGTCCATGGGTCTGCTCCAGCGCTGCCACTCTTTCAAGGACAAGGTCGCGCAGGGGGTTGTTCCCAGCCACGGACTCTTCGCCTACCCGGTGCTGATGGCGGCCGACATCCTCATCGTCCGCAGTGATTTTGTCCCGGTGGGCAAGGATCAGAAGCAACACCTCGAGGTGACCCGCGACATCGCGGCCTCGTTCCACGCCACCTACGGCAGAGAGGTTTTCACGCTTCCAGAACCGCTGATCCAGGATGAGGTGGCGGTGGTTCCGGGCCTCGATGGCCAGAAGATGTCCAAGTCCTACGGCAACACCATCGACATCTTCGGCCCCGAAAAGCCGATTCGCAAACGGATCATGTCGCTCGTGACCGACTCGACCCCGGTGGAGGATCCCAAGCCGACCGAAGGCAGCGCCCTCTACCAGCTGCTCAAGATCTTCGCTCCGGCCGACGAACGAAGGTGGGTCGAGACGGCATTTGCCGAGGGCGGCGTCGGCTACGGCGACATGAAGAAGAGGCTCTTCGAGTACTTCCTCGCCACCTTCAAAGACGCACGGGTGCGCTATGACGAACTCATGGCCGATCCGGCCGAGGTCGACCGGATCCTCGCCGCCGGCGCCGATCGCGCCCGCGAAACCGTGGCCCCGTTGATGGACGATGTTCGTATGGCGGTGGGGATTCGCTGACTTCGATGCTCGAGATCGGTTAAGCTGACCCCATCATGGCCCGCACTCCACAGGACGAAGAGACATCCCCTTTCGATGGACCGGTGGATTACATCCTGTTTGATGACCCTGCGCCCGATTGGGATCGCTACGCCGTCATCGAACGTGTCGGCGAGGGTGGGATGGGGGTGGTCTACCGCGCCATCGACCGGCAGCTCCAACGAACGGTGGCTCTCAAGTTTCTCCGCTCGCGCGATCCTGCGGAGGTTGCTCGATTCCAACGCGAAGCCAAAGCTCAGGCTAGCCTCGATCACGAACACGTGTGCCGGGTCTTCGAGGTCGGTGAGTTCGGCGGCCGGGGATTCCTCGCCATGCAGTTCATCGACGGCGAGTCTCTTCGCAACCTCGGCGGCGAACTCGACCTCGACGAAAAGCTCGAGATGCTCGAGCAGGTGGCGAGGGCGGTGCAATCGGCCCATGCCGTCGGCGTCGTGCACCGAGACCTCAAACCCGGCAACATCATGGTCGAGCGACGACCGGATGGGCGTCTCCACGCCTACGTGCTCGATTTCGGCATCGCCCACGAATCGGGGGAGCCCGACGATCACGCGCCGACGGTGCCCATGGGGACCCCCGCCTTCATGGCGCCGGAGCAGATTCGCAACGATGGCCGCGCCCTCGACCACCGGGTCGATGTCTGGGGGCTCGGTGCAACTCTCTACGCCGTGCTCGCCGAGCAGGCGCCGTTCTACGGTGCGACCCGCGCCGAGACCAAAGAAAAGGTCGTCAATGAAGAGCCTCTCCGGCTCGGCCTGGTCGTGCCCGGGATGTCGGAAGATCTCGAGACCATCGTCGCGGTGGCCATGGCCAAGGATCCGGCTCGGCGCTATCCGAGCGCCAGGGCGTTTGCCGACGATCTCCACCGTTGGCTCAGAGGTGAGCCCATTCGTACCCGGAGAGCCGATCCGTTCTACCGGCTGAGCACGTGGATCCGCACCAGGCGACTGGCCGCGGCCGCGCTGACCCTGGTGGTTGTGACATCGGCGGCGGCGGCGAGCTCGGCGCTGTGGCTCCGCTACCGGGAGAACCAGCGCCAGGTCCTCGTGGTCGAGCACCAGAACGAGGTTGAACAGATTGATCAGTTGCTGCGGCGAGCCCGGATGATGCCCCTGCACGACACCAGCGCCGCGGAAAAGGAGGCGAGACGCCGGTTGGCTCAGGTCGAGGCGAGCTTGCTCGAGACCGGTCCGTTGGCCCGGGGACCGGCCTACTACGCCCTCGGTTTCGGTCATCTCATGCTGCGCGAGTTCGATAGCGCCGAGGAGTGGCTTCAGTCTGCCGTGGACAGCGGTTTCGACCGCCCGGAGGTGGCGTCTGCTCTGGGCATCGCCCAGGCCATGCAGGTCTTCTCCGCCGCCGGGATCGGAGGCGCCGGCGTTCCCGGGAGCGACACCCTGGTCGATGCGGCCGTGCGGAACCTCGAACGCCGCGGCCCCGCGACCGCCGATCGCGACCACTATCACCGCGCCCTGGGATACTTCCTGCTCGGGCGATTGGATGACGCCCTCGACCAGGCCCGCGCATCGTCGAACAGGGTGCCCTGGCTCTATGAGGCGCTTCAGCTCGAAGGGGACATTCTGGTCCAGCGGTCGTCCGGGCGTGTGGATGGGGGAGACCCGGAGGGGGCCGCCGCCGACCTCCGCCGGGCCGGCGAAGCCTATGCGCGAGCCCTGGGTGTCGCGCGGAGTGACGCCTGGCTCTACGAGTCCGAGGCGACACGGCTGTTGCTGCTCGTCGAACTCCACCGTTCGAGCGATGAGCCTCCGCAAGAGCTCATCGACCGGGCCATCGAAGCCGCCAACGCTGCCGGGATCGCGCGTCCACGGCGGGCCGCGCCGCTCGCGCTCGCCTCCCGGGCCTTTGTGCTGAAGGCCGAGGTCCTCGGGCCGATGGGTGGGGATCCCGATGCGGAGCTCGCCCATGCACTGCGGCTGGCGCACGGGGCGGCCGATCTCGAGCCGGAAAATCCCGAGATCGCCGGCCTCTACGCCCGGGTCGAAGCCCGGCTCAGGGAATCGCGTGGCGGAAACACTCGTTTATAAGCGATAATGCCCACCGTCGCTCAGTGCGGCCGAAAAGGAACCATGGACAACGTTCGCAGCTTCTGCATCATCGCCCACATCGACCACGGCAAGTCGACGCTTGCCGACCGCCTCATCCAGTCCTGTGGAGGGGTGGAGGACCGGGAGTTCCGCGATCAGATCCTCGACTCCATGGACATCGAGCGCGAGCGCGGCATCACCATCAAGTCGAACACCGTCACCCTGAGCTACACGGCCAGGGATGGCGAGACCTACCAGCTCAATCTCATCGACACCCCGGGTCACGTGGATTTTTCCCACGAGGTCCGGCGTTCGCTCATGTCGTGCGAGGGTGCGCTGCTGCTGGTGGATGCGTCCCAGGGAGTTGAGGCCCAGACCGTAGCCAATATGTATCTCGCCATCGAGCACGACCTCGAGATGGTGCCGGTGATCAACAAGATCGATCTGCCCGCGGCCGATGTCGAGCGGGTCAAGGAAGAGATCGAAGAAGACCTCGGCCTCGACGCCGACGACGCCGTCCTGTGTTCGGCCAAGAAGGGGATCGGGATCGAGGATGTTCTCGAGGCCATCGTCACCCGGTTGCCGCCGCCCTCGGGAGACCCTAAGGCGCCGCTTCAGGCGCTCATCTTCGATGCCCAATACGATCCCTACCGCGGCGCGGTCCTGCTGGTCCGGGTCATGCAGGGCACGCTGCGCCCGGGCCAGAGGTTGGTGCTGATGCACACCGGCAAGGAATACGACCTCGAAGAGGTGGGCCTGCTCCAGCTCAAGCGGGTCAAGGTGCCCGAGCTCCAGGCGGGTTCGGTGGGCTACATCATCGCGGGCATCAAGTCGGTCTCCGACATCAACGTCGGCGACACGATCACCGCGGTCGAGAATCCGGCGGAAGAGCCTCTTCCCGGCTACAAAGAGGCCAAACCCGTGGTCTTTTCCTCGGTCTACCCCATGTCCACCGAGGAGTATCCCGAGCTGGTCAAGGCGCTCGAGAAGCTCAAGCTCAACGACGCCGCCCTCACCTTCGAGAAGGATTCGTCCGCGGCGCTGGGCTTCGGATTCCGTTGTGGATTTCTCGGGCTGCTCCATCTCGAGGTGGTCCAGGAGCGGTTGCGCCGGGAGTACGATCTGTCGCTGATCCTGTCGGCGCCCTCGGTGCGCTACCGGGTGACCACCGCCGATGGGAAGGTCACCTGGGTCGACAACCCCAGCTACTACCCCAACCCTGGTGAGATCGAACGCACCGAAGAGCCGTTCATCAAGGCCGCGGTAATGATGCCCGAACGCTATGTCGGGGCGGTGATGGAGCTCTGCCGCGAGCGCCGCGGCGAGCAGACCACCTTCACCTACCTCGCGGTGGGCCGAGTCGAACTGACCTCCGAGATGCCGCTCGCCGAAGTTGTCTTCGACTTCTACGACCGGCTCAAGTCCACCACCCAGGGCTATGGCTCCTTCGACTATGAGATGCTCGACTACCGAGACACCGATCTCGTCAAGGTCGACATCCTGGTCAACTCCGAGCCGGTGGACGCCCTCGCCCAGCTTGTCCACCGCGACCGCGCGAGGATGCGCGCCCTGCACTATTGCGAACGCCTCGAGGACACGATTCCGCGGCAGCAGTTCAAGATCGCCATCCAGGGAGCGGTCGGTGGCGAGATCGTCGCGCGGAAGACCATCAACGCCTACCGGAAGGACGTCACCGCCAAGTGCTACGGCGGCGACATATCGAGAAAGAGAAAACTCCTCGAGAAGCAGAAAAAGGGCAAAAAGCGGATGAAGATGGTCGGCAGCGTCGAGATCCCGCAATCCGCCTTCGTCGCGGTGCTCAAGACCGATCGGGAAAAGTGACCCTCGAAGGCCACTGAAGGCAGGCAGGATGCCCGCCCCGTAAAGAACCTCGCGATGTTGTGGAGCAGGCATCTTGCCTGCTCATGAAACAGATTAGTCTGTGATAATCCCAACCGATGACTCACGCCGGCCTCTACATTCACGTTCCGTTCTGTAGCTCGGTTTGCCCCTACTGCGACTTCGCCGTCACCATCGCGGGTGACGAACGTCGTGCCGCCTACCTCGAAGCCCTCGACCGTGAGATCGCTCTCGCCCGCGGCCATGGTCTCCGCTTCGACACCGTCTATCTCGGTGGCGGCACCCCCTCGAGTCTGAACCCGGACCAACTCGATCGCATCCTCTCGAGAGTCGAGACCGCGCTCGATCTCACTCCCGACGCCACCCGTCACCTCGAGATCAACCCCGACGATGTGGACGCTGCCACCGCCGCGGCCTGGCGTGATCTCGGCTTTGATTTCGTCAGCCTCGGTGCCCAGAGCTTCGACGATGTGGCTCTCGGTTTCCTCGGTCGGAAACACCGCGCCGCCGATGCCTTTCGTGCCGCCGAGACCCTCCGTGACGCCGGGTTCCCCACGGTCTCCGTCGATCTCATCTTCGGTTTCCCCGGCCAGACCGTGGGGGGCTGGCGGCGACAGCTCGAGACGGTCCTCTCGCTCGGCGTCCACCACCTCTCGTGCTATCAACTCACCGTCCACGACGGCACCATCTTCGGCCGCCGCAGCAGCAGAGGCGAGCTTCTCGAACTCGACGAGGACGACCAGGCCGAGCTCTACCTCCTGACCCACGAGTTGCTCTGCGCGGCCGGCTGGGAGGGCTACGAAGTCTCCAACTTCGCCGCGGCCCCTTCTCATCGCTCGAAGCACAACAGGAAGTACTGGAACCACACCCCCTTCCTCGGTCTCGGCCCCTCGGCGCACAGTTTTTTGGGGCGAACGAGGTGGTGGAACCGAAGGAAGCTCAGGATGTGGACCAGGGCGTTGGAAGACGGTCGGAGCCCGATCGGGGGTGAGGAGGAGATCACCGTCGACGAGCTCTTTTTCGAGGCGGTGATGCTCGGTCTCCGTACCGCCGACGGCATCGATGTCGAAGACCTTCAGCAGAGGTTTGGCGCCGAGATCGCAGTGGTTGACGAGCGCGCGGTAGAACGTCTCGCCGAAGAGGGCCAGTTGCGATGCGAAGGCCGCCGAATCCAACCTACACCAAGAGGTATGGCGATAGCCGAAGGGCTGGTCCGATCAATCCTCCCGTGACGAGCGTACGACGCTCGTCAACTCCAATTCTGGGTGTCGGTTTCGAGCGTCCGACGCGAAGAAACCGACACCCAGAATTGGAAGCTCAACGATGGCGCGTCCAGGAACGTATTAAGATCACCGTATGGGCGAACTGATCCCCGACCCCGAACTCGAACAAATCATCCACGAGATGAACCTGGAGAAGAGTGGCGAAGGCGATGCGCCATCGGAGACCGCCGTCTGGGACGGCCCCGATCTCCGCGAGGTCCACGGCGACGAACCCCTCGATGCCGTCCTCGGAGAGATGGTCGGCCGTCAGGCCTCGGATCTTCTGCTGGTGACCGGTTCGGCGCCGGTCGTTCGCGTCGACGGCCGGCTCGAGACTCTGCGTCTGGCCGTAGTCGGGGACGAGACCGTTCGCGATCTCTTCTCACGGCACCTCGACCACCGAGCTCGGCAACAGCTCGCCGATCGAGGTTCCGCCGACTTCTCGCTTCGCCTCGCCGGGTCCGCCGAACGAGCCGCGTGGCGATTGCGGGTGAACCTCCAGCGTCAGGGCGGCAGCTTGGCGGCGGCCATCCGCGCCCTGCCGAGGCGCATACCGCCCCTCGACGAGATCGGTCTGCCGGCTGCCCTCGGTGATCTGGCCTCAGCCGCCAACGGTCTCGTCCTGGTCTGCGGACCGACGGGCTCGGGCAAGTCGACGACCTTGGCAGCCATCCTCGATCGCCTCAACCGAACCGAATTCCGCCACATCATCACTATCGAGGACCCCGTGGAGTATCAGCACTCCAATATACGCTCGGTCTTCGAACAGGTGGAGATCGGCAGCGATGCCCCCGAGTTCTCCCTTGCCCTGAGAGCGTCGCTGCGCCGCGACCCCGATGTCATCCTGGTGGGGGAGATGCGTGACCTCGAGACCATCTCCACCGTCCTCACCGCCGCCGAGACGGGTCATTTGGTCTTCTCGACTCTGCACACCGGCGACAGCGCCCAGGCCATCCATCGGATCGTCGACATCTTCCCGGCGGCGCAGCAGGAACAGATCCGCCACCAGCTTGCCTTGTCGCTGAGGGCGGTCGTCTGCCAACAGCTCATCCCCACCAAGGGCGGCGCCGGGCGAGTACCGGCGGTGGAGCTTCTGCTCGCCACCTACGCGGTCCGTAACCACATTCGAAAGGGCAACGTCGACCGGCTCTACAACGAGCTCATGGCGGGACGAAGCCGGGGGATGCAGACCCTGGAGCAGGCCCTCACCGAGCTCGTGCGCAACGGCGCCATCACCTCCGAGGAAGCCCACGCTCGCTCAAGCCGACCCGACGAACTCACTCGGATGATCGGCCCGGCGGCCTGACTCCGACGAGCGCAGAGCGCCCGTCAAGTAAATTTTTCGGTGCGGACTTCGTCGCGTCCGAGGCGACGAAAGAGGCGTTGAGAATACTCAAACCCGCGGGTCTTACCCCCCTCTACCTGCTATTCTTCCCCAGTGCAGGAAGATACCGAGGTGTTCGAACCCTTTGCGGGACGCGGAATTCACGGCGAAATCGCCCGCGCCCACCGGCCTGACGACGTCATTGCCGAGATCCAGCGCCTGATCGACCCGGCATCCGCCACGGCAACCATCCACTGGGGCCGCAATTATCTCTACACCGCAGATCTCGTCGGGGCCTCGGGCGTCGTACCGGTGGTGGTCAAGCAGTTCCGCAACCAGGGCTGGCGCAAGAAGCTCGATCGCCGTCTGCGCGGCAGCAAGGCGACCCGCAGCTGGCTCGTGGCCAAAGAGCTGATGCGGCTCGGGATCGAGACGCCGCAACCCATCGCCCTGGTCGAGTCCGACCGGTTGGACGGGCCGTCCTTCTTCGTCGCCCGGCGACTCGACGGCGCCTGTGAGGTCCGCGAGTTCTTCCGCCGCCTCAACTCCGAGCCCGAGGCGCCCGGGCCGTTCCCCGAGGTGGAGCCCCTCGACTTCCTCGGTCAGCTCGGGCGACACGCGCGCGGTCTCCACGACAATGGAGTCATCTACCGCGACCTTTCGATGGGCAACGTGCTCACCATCTCCGACGGCCCCGAACCCGAACTCTCGGTGGTGGACTTCAACCGCGCCCGGATTCGCCAGCGGCCCGGTGTCTATCGCCGCACCCGTGACATCTGCCGCCAGCCGGTGCTCGGGTCCGCCAATCGGGCCGCGTATTTGGAGGGCTATTGGGGCGCGGTTCCGGCCCGCTGGTCCTTCAAGTGGTGGTTTTACGGCCTCAGCGTCGACGCCTACATCAACAAGCATGTCTTCAAGAAGTGGATACGACGAAACAACCTGCGGCGAAAGCACGCTCACCGCGGCGGCCACCACGACCACCTCCCGCCCGCGCCCGAGAAGGCCGGCAAGCGCGACCTCGCGGTCTGGGATCATCTCTCGGACCAGCCCCACCAGCACGCAGGTCGCTGGTCCAAGCTCGGGATCCGGTTGATGGACAGCCCCCATCATCTTTCCGATGCGGTCGTGGTCG
The DNA here is from genome assembly GCA_029287235.1 of Thermoanaerobaculales bacterium. Lineage (GTDB taxonomy): Bacteria > Acidobacteriota > Thermoanaerobaculia > Thermoanaerobaculales > Sulfomarinibacteraceae > JAHECW01. The sequence continues at coordinate 10,551 of JARFRM010000088.1, read as the reverse complement.
CCGCCTCTGCACCGAAGATCTGGGCTCGCTATCGCACCCTCCAGCGCGAGCTCCGCGGCGCGCCCGTGCCCATCGACGGCATCGGGCTCTGTCTTCGGCCGTGGCCCGAGGACCCCGAAGCGCATCTGGCCGCGGTCGAGGAACTGGGGGTGAAGAAGGTCTTTCTTCGTCTCCACCCCTGGGAGATCGATCATGACGCCGAGGAAGAGCTGGCGCGCGAGCTCCACCGTCGCGGGCACGAGCTGGTCTTCGGTCTGCCGCAGATCCGGGATCTGGTCACCGATCTCCCGCGCTGGCGGGCGGCGGTGGAGGAGCTCGGCGAGCGGTTCGCGCCGTTTGGAGCCAGCTTCCAGATCGGCCAGGCCGTCAACCGGAGCAAGTGGGGGATCTGGACCCGCAACGAGTACGTTCGTCTCTACCGGACCGCTGCCGAGGTCCTGCGTCGAATCGACGGCGTCGAGCTTCTCGGTCCGGCTGTCATCGACTTCGAGTTCCAGATCACCGCGGCGGTCGCGAACCATGCGGCCAGGGGTCTCGACTTCGACGCTCTTGCCAGCCTGCTCTATGTCGACCGCCGTGGCGCCCCTGAGAATCGTCAGATGGGCTTCGACACCATCGACAAGGTGCTGCTGCTCAAGGCCATCGCCGACACCGGCCGCAACACCAAAGGGCGAAGCTGGATCACCGAAGTCAACTGGCCGCTGGCGGAGGGCCCGCACTCGCCCGCCGGAAAGACCGTCGCCGTGAGTGAAGAGGCCCAGGCGGACTATCTGGTGCGCTACTACCTCCTCGCCCTCGCCAGTGGCGCCGTCGAGCGGGTCTATTGGTGGCGGATGGTCGCCCGGGGTTATGGCCTCATCGCTCCCGAGCCCGATGGCAGCCTTCGCCGTCGGTCGTCCTTCAAAGCCTTGAAGACTCTCAACGCCGAGCTCGGGGGAGCCACCTTCACCGGCGCCCTCCCCGCCCCCGAGAACACCCGGCTCTACCGATTCGAACGCGGGGAAGAAACCGTGGTCGTGGCTTGGAGCCTCGATGAGAAAGCCACCGCCGATCTGCCGTGTCCGGCTCGGAAAGCCATCGACCGCGATGGCCTGGAGACTGTTCCTCCCGAGGGCCTCAGGATCATGGTCGGCCCGTCGCCGGTCTATTTCGTGCTCGATATGCCACCAATCGGGCTTGGTTCACGTCGGATCTGACCTCCGCGACGACACCCGACGCGCTCGCCGCCGCCGCGGTCAGCCTCGAGCCGCCATCGGATCGGTGCCACCGATCCGTGATCCAGGACGATCACATCGTCACGCTCCGGAGGCCACAACAGGGTGCCGCCATCAAAGTTGTCGATGATCAATGGGCCGATGCCGGGGATCCGCGGGAGATGGTTTTCACGTCAAGACATAGTAGCCGTCATCACCCCCCGATCGTCGAAGACCACTGGTCCGTGGTCCCGTCCTCGAACCCGTCGGCGAACAACGGGTCGACCACGAGCGTCGTCTCGGTGGCCGAGTTGTTGCTTGGATCCGAATCGGGCTCGGTCGCGGAAACCGTGGCGGTGTTGGTCAGCTGCCCGCCGGGCGGGTCGCCCACGGTCACCTCGATGAAGACGGAGGAGGCGCCGAGAGTGGAAAGGTCTCCCACGGTGCAGGTCACCGTACCTGAGACATGGACGCACGACGGCGAGGCTGTGACGAAGACGGTGTCCGTCGGCAGCACATCGGTGATCCCAACCCCGGTGGCGTCGTCCGGGCCGTTGTTGGTCAAATCGATGGTGTAGATCAGGCTGCCCCCGACCCACACCGGGTCGGCAGAGTCGCTCTTTTCGAGCTGGAGATCAGCCGCGGGCGGGATCTCGAGGCAGGCGGAGAACTCCGAGGTGCTGCCCCCGGAGTCGGTGGCCGTAGCAGTGAGGAAGGCGCCACCGACGGTGTGGGAGGGCAGACTCATGGTAAACGTGCCGATCCCGCCGGCGTCGGTGACCACCGGGGTCGAGCCGGCGTGGCTCTCACCCTCGCCGTTGCCTGTAGGATCGCAGGTCGCGTTGACATAGAGGTCGATGGTGAAGGCCGAAGATGGGATCGAATCCAACGATCCTTCAACCGTGGAGCCCACCCGGTCGACCGTCGTCAGATCGGGGAAGTTCTGCAGGTTGTTGCATCCGATGTCGGGATCGCCCGGGTCGTTCGGGGTCACATCATCGACATCGAGGCACGATCCGGTGACCGGATCTTCGTCGACGCAGAGATCGATCCCGAGGAAATCGTTGGAGTGGATCGAGTTGCCGACGATCGAGTTTCCGGTGCTGGTGTCGCCTCGCAGATCGACCCCCAGGCCGTTGTAGGCGATGAGGTTTCCGGCGCCCGGAACGACACCGCCGAGGGTATTGTCGGCCGCATCGACGATGGTGACTGCGATCCCGAGATTGCCGCTGTCGGCGCCGTTGACATCGGTACCGATCCGATTGCCTTGGATCAGGTTCCCCGACGAGTTGAAGGCCACCCCGAAGCTCGGATAATCCGCCGCCTGGTTGGCGGCGATGGTGTTGGCGGCGCCCGCCGCCGTGCCGCCGATGGTGTTGCCGGTCGAACCATTCATCACCAGAATGTCGTTGCCGAGGTTGCCGAGGCCGATGGTGCCCGTGGCATCGAGACCAAAGGTGTTGCCCTCGACGTGGTTGTCGAAGGCGGCGTTGTTCAGGGCGAGCGCGGGGCCGGTGTTGCCGGAGATCAGATTGCGCGCCTCTGATGCGGTGCCGCCGATCGTCGTTTCGGTGATCCCCGACACGTGCAGGCTGTTGAGCGATCCGAGATTCGTGGTTCCTGTGGGGTCGGTACCGAGGAAGTTGCCCTCGAAGACATTGGTGCCGAGATTCCACGCCGCAATGTCGCTGTTGTTGGCGAAGCGATTGATGGCGAAGCCGCGGATGGTCGTGCCGCCGCCCCATACCGCGAACCCGCTGATGTTGGTCCCGGTGAGGGTGCCGTCGAGCTCGATGAGCGGTGTGCCGGCGAAGCCCGGCTGGGTGGTGGCGTCGAGGACCACCGGTTGGATGATGGTCGCGAAACCGCCGGCCCCTACCTGAATGGTGCAGATTCCGCGGACCGGGTCGCAGCCCGGATCGCTCTGGTCCGGGATGGCGAACGAGATCGTGTCGAGATCGGCTGCGAAGTTGGCCTCTGAAATGGCCGCACGTAGGGTGCACTCACCCGATCCGACGGCACAGAGGCCATCGCCGATGGCGGCATCTTCTTCGTCACCGGTGGAATCGACAATGAATGTGGCGCGCGCGCGGGTCATCAGCACCTGTGAGGCAGGCCCGGAATGGGGGAGAACAACCAGATCGTCGAGGGCGTCCGGGCTCAATCGCATGGTCAGTGCGGCCGCAACCGCCCCGATTTCGTGGGTGATTTTCTCCGATTGTCGGGAGGAAGTGACCGGCGGCCAGGAAGCCGACCCGGTTTCGGCGTGCACCGAGAGATCGGCGGCGGTCCGGGCGTAGGGCGCGGCGAGCGCGACGATGTGATCGGGTGGATCGACCGGCGGCGATGTCATCACGAGCTCGAGCCGCCCGGTCCTCAGATCGTGGACCAGCAGATCCGGAGTCGGTGCGGTCGAGAGCCGACACGGTGTCAACCGCCAGTTGTTTGCGGATGATGTGTGTTCTGTGATGCTGATCTCGCCGATGGGTGTGATTGTCCACGCGGGTCCGCCCACAGCCTTGGTGTCCGGCGGGTTGCGGTGGATGAGTGCCAGCTTCCCGGTTGGTGAGAGCACGGCGAGCCGTCCGCCACTATCGGTAGCGGCGATCACGGGGCCCGCCTGGCGCACGGCCTCGAGGTTGGTCGCTTGTCCGCGACGGCCGCCGGCGAGGATCCACAACCTCTGCCCGGCCACCAGGGCGAGATCGTGCGCCGGCCCGTGACCGAACGATCCGAGCATCAGCTGATCCGCGAGCGCCGGCAGAGCCAGCCTTTCGGCCGGTGCGTGGAGCGCCCCCGCGGGATCACTGAGAACCAGAAGGCTGGGTCCGTTGTCACCGACGATCCCGATGACGAGATCGGCGATCCCATCGCGGCGGTGAATCTCACCGCTTGTCAGGGCCGTGAGGCGGCCGCCGATCGCCCGGGGCTCCGGCGCTTCGAAAGAGCCGTCACCGCGTCCCCGAAAGACCTCGAGAACGGTCGATCCGAGGGCGGCCGCGATAAGATCGCGGTGACCGTCGCCATCGAAATCATCCGCCGCCAGGACATCGGGACCGGCTGATGTTTCCAAGGAGGCCGTGGAAGCCAGGAAAGGGTCGTCGGTCACCTTCGGTGCGCTGCTGTGAGGATAGATCGCATGCCGGCTACCCGGGTGGATCATCAGCGCCCCGTGACCATCAAGCTCGACGCCGACGACGAGATCGGCGATTCCGTCCTCATCGAAGTCACCGGATGCCAACGAGATCGGTCGTCCGTCCCGGACGGCGCCGCCCGGCGCGACGGCATCGACGTTTTCGAGTGTGACGAGATCAGCCAGGGTCGCCGGCTCGGGTGTGGTCCCGGCGGCGAGTGATCCGGTCAGAACCAACATGCCGGTTGCGATTGCGATCGGACCCAGCCGGAAGCGAAGAACCAAGTCGATCTCTTTCATTGTGCCCTCCTCGTGGTTTCGATACCCAGGACGCACCACGAGGAATCTCGAGCTCTTCAGTAACGCTGAGGCTATATCGGAGAACGTCAAGGGGCGCGTGGTCCCGGTCACAGACCCCTGCCAAAGGTCAAATCCGCTAGCCGGTCTCAAAGCCCAGGAGTCCGCGATTGGTGCGCCGGCTTCCCGTCGGTTGAGCTCCGTGGCTGCAGGGCGCACCCCTGGCGCCCGGTGTCTTGTGTTGGTGCGGTCGCCTGGTAGTCTGATCAGAAGTCATGAGGAGGATGAAGATGCCGTCGAACCGCTGCGCCGCGTGTCTCGTCATCGCAATGGTGCTGGTCTCAGGTGTCGCAGCCGAGACTCGGGATGAGCTGTTGGCGACGCCCAAGTTCGCGGAGGATGCGAAGCAGCCCGCCTTCGCCGAGCTCACGGCCGAGCAGGTGGCGGCGCAGATCACCATGGTCTCGGGCCGTAACTACGCCTGGTTCGGCTTCAATACACCGGAAATCCACGTGGTTTTGCCGAGTGCGGACAACAGCGTCTACGCCGACGTGGACTTTGTCGACCCGGCACTCTATGACGCCGGGGGTGCGGAGGTGCCCTACGAGCTCGAAAGAGGGCTCTACGATCACGATTCCCACCACGACGAGATCCGCTTCGTGCCGGTGGAGGGTGACGAGCTCGTGGACTTCAGCCGCGCCGTCGGGACGGTGACGGTGCGTTACCCGCTGAGGTTGCACACCATCAGCGCGCGCAAGGATGGTCCCCCGGTCGATGGCCTCGACGTGTCCTTTGACGGCCCCTACGTGACCCGGCGCACCACCTCGGGGGAGGAAGACCTCGAGGTGGCCGCGTTTCTGGTGGAGGCCGGCGCCGATGTCAATCTCGCCGACACCAACAACGCAACGCCGCTGTTCCACGCTGCGGGCAAGTGCGACGCCGTCTCGCTCGTGCGGGAGTTGCTCGCAGCCGGTGCCGACCCCGCTCCGGCGACTCGCGGCGGCACCACGGCGGTGGAGATGGCCGGCATCATGGGCTGTGGCGACAACGAGGCGGCCATCAAGGCGTCTCTCGGAGGCTGAGGAGCGCCTGAGGCGCGACGATCTCCAGATCGGGTCAGGCGACAAAAAACCCCTCCGGGAAGGAGGGGTTGAGTTGGTTGTGAGGGTTGGCTTACCAGCCGCTGCCGCCGCCGTAGCCGCCGCCGCCGCCACGATTGCGCTCTTTCGCCTGGGCCACATCCACGCGGATGGTGCGTCCGTCAAGATCGGTTCCGTTGAGGGCGGCTACGGCCTTGTCGGCTGCCTCGTCCTCTTCAAAGGTCACGAAGCCAAAGCCTCGCGAACGGCCGGTGTCGCGATCACTGATCACAACGGCCTCACTGATTTCGCCGTGCACACTGAATGCATCGCGCAAGGCGTCATCGTTCGTTCCCCAGCTCAGACTTCCAACAAACAGCTTCTTAGACATATCTCTTCTTTCTCCGTGAACGCTACCGGTTGAGGGAGCGCCCGTCTTCGAGTTCGCTTGACTCTCCGGGTTTCGTCGCGAGGGGCGCAAGGCGCTGTGCATTGCGTTCCGCAGCAGATAGCTGGTGAGATGAGCGGGCTCGATCGTGGTGGACTCTGTGTCCGCCTATACAGATGCCGGCCCCGTCGGCCGGCAACAGAAAACATACTATAGCAGATATCTTCTTTGATTTCAGATATTTTTCTCTGATGCCCCTGGCCGGGTCACTCAATGCCTCGGCAGGATACCCCAACGGCTCACCCTTAGGGAGGAGAAGACAACCGAGCCTCGGATCTTCCTGTTGTGCCGCGGTCAGCTCTTCGGCGCCTCGACCCAGATCCAGCCGCGAAGATCGCCTTCGGCAAAATCGGTGGCGGCGTCGGCCGGGTAGTACTCGTCGAGCTTCGCCAGCACTTCGTCCGCCATGTCCTCACGTGATCCGTGGCACATCCCGCACTCGGCCTTGGTTGGGATCGGCAGCAGGCCGGCGACCTGCCCGTCGGGGCCGACCAGCCAGGTCGGGCCGGCGACCTCGTCCCGGACCAGTTCTGCGGCCCACTCCGGCGGCAGGTTCGATTGATTCCGCAGCCGGTGCGAGGTCCGTCCTAGCAGCACACCATACTCGTTCGAGATCACTGCCGCGATCTCGGGGGCCCGCATGCTGCAGACCTCGATCGCGCCGTCGGGTCCGTCCTCGTCGAGGGCTGTGGTCAGCTCGCCCATCAGACTCCCGGCCATGGCCTGGATCGCGTCGAGACCACGCTGTTGTTGGGCTTTCTGGGTTTCCGAGAGGTCGTCGACCGCGACCGTCGTCCAGCCGGTGTCCACTACCGCAACCTCTTCTGCGGGTGCCTTTTCCACTTCGGGTTGGCCCGAGCACGCCACCGCTAGGAGGAGCGCGATCACCGCCACGGCCATCTGGGTTTTCATCGTGTCACCATCCTTTCAGGACGCGTTTGACTTTTTTTAACTGTACCACCGCCGATAGAGCGATCCGATATCCCGGAACCCGAAACCCGGAGGCCGGGGAGAGGTCACGACTCGCACGAGATCTGGGAATTGTTGGAATCCTCGGGCGTATCCATTGGCAATTTCTTCTTTTCGAGGTTCGCGAGGCAAACGAAACGCGGGTTGGTGCGGCGAGGCAAAACCGGGCTGCCGCGGAAAGCCTGAGCCGGCGCACGCCGAAACTTCGGCCGGAGGTGGTACTTTCGTATTGGCGAAAGGCAGGTAATGGTCATCCACCCGCTCGAATGGTCGCTTGAAAAGGTGCAGTGGCAGAATCCACGGATCCGATCCCTCCTCGGGTGCGTTCGAAGTCTTGAAGGTGTGCTCGAGAGCAACTTCGCCATCCTCCACTGCTCACCCACCCGGTTGCTCGAGATCTGGGACACGGTTCGCCAGGTGTGCCAGGTTCTGCGGTCGGATGTCACCGATCTGATGGAGCAGCCGTCGGCGCTGCCCGAGCTGAACCAGGCGGTCTCCAATGCCCGCGACAAGCTGAGCTTCCTCAGGAGCGAGGTCTTCGTCCACCTCGACCGGTTCACCGAGTGCCCGGGGGAGCAGGAGTTCAACGACCTCCGGCGAACCCTCTGCGTCGCCATCGGCAAGCTCCACGGTTTTCTGGTCGACACCCTCGGCGAAATCCTCGCCGCCGACCCCAGGAGCCGGCACGATGTCGACTATTTTCTCGCGCGGAAGTTTCCCAGAGACGTCGAGGAGGCCGAGTGGCTGCAGACATCGGTCAACCGGCTCGACGACGATCTTCGAAAGTTCAACTCGGTTCGTCACGCCAATCTGGGAAGGACGATTGACCAAACGGATTCCACCGGCCGGCTGCCGTCGCGCGAGTCGTGGCTGCGTCTGGTCGCGTATCTCGATGAGATCGAGACGGGCCTGGCGCCGAGGCTCATGGGGATCGTGGGTCTTCGCGGGATCCGGATCGACGAGCTCGATGTTCTCCAGGAGCACGGAGTTCAGCTGCCGGAGTCGTGCCGTCGCGCGGTTGAGCTGCACGAGACCGCGGTCCTCGTGCTCGATGCGCTGGCCAGCAATCTTCAACAGGTCGATGACGAGACCGCACGGACGGCAGCCATCGAAGGTGTCGAGCGGGTGCTGTGCGCACGCATGACGTCGAGCCTGCAGAAAGTCGAGGACGAGCTGCGCGACCTGGCCGCCTTCGTCCCGCTGTGGTTGCGAAGCGTCGATCAGCGCCGTGCGTTGATTCTCCGCGCGAGGGAGGAGCCGACCGACGAACCCGAGGCCGAACCGGCACCGTTCCGCGATATGCGTTCGACCTAGTCTCCACGGCATAGAATAGGCGGCGCCTTTCGGGCGGCATTTGGCCCGTTCATTGCCTGTTTCTTGGCCCATACGACCAGTATGAACCGGCGAAACAGGCAATAAGCGGCCACAAATGACGCTCCGAAATCCATCCACCATCAATGCGGTGCCCGGAGTATTCACGAGCTGTTCGCTGCGGCTGACGATGCCCCCGCGACAGGCTCCGAGGTCAGTTATCCTCGTACATCCGCCGTCGGAAGAGCGTCCTCGCCATCGTCGGACGAGAGTCATCGTCTTCGCCACCCGCCTCAGTCCCGGGCGTTGCAAACGCCGCCAGATGCACCAGTTGTCCCTCCACCACGAGCGCTCCGCCCACCAACCCGGGCCCCGTCAGCCGGACGGCCTTGCCCAGACCCACCGCCGGGTAGCTTTTCTCGTCCGCCGCACCGAGCTCGCCGAGAAAGGTCTTCGCCGTTTTCTTGGAACACCCGCGGCCGTTTCGCCCGGTGTGTTCCATGGCATCCACGGCGTAGCTGCGTACGAGCTTTGGCAGCATGGCGCGGAAGGTGGACGGTTCGTCGAAGATGTCAAGGCCGGCGACCGTGCTCGCGATGGCGAAGATGCCACCGCAGTGGTCGCCGTTGACCGAGAGCGCGTCGACATAGGCCCCGAGGTGGCGGTGGTTGTGCTCGAAAATCGCCGCCATCGCATTGGTGGGTGATGGGGCCTGCATTCGGGCCGCTTTCGCCGAGATGTCCCGCCACACCCGGCCCTGGTCCGATACCGGCCCGCGGTCGCGGCACAGGGAAACCGACACCGATCGTGCTCGCGCCGCCCGCCCGGTGGAGAAGTGGACGCGATCCGATGCGGCGAAACCTTTGCGGCTGTATTTCCACCGCCCGGCCTCGACGCACGACACGGGGATCTTTGTCGTGGTCTTCGCTGGAACCAGGATCGTGAGGTTCGCAACCCGGTTCTGCTTTGCCCCGACCAACTCCTCCCCATCGACGATGAGCACCGGGAGGCTTGCCGAGTTCTCGAGGAGAAGATTCGGCACGCTTCCGCCCTCAGAGACCTCGGAAACCCGAGCCAGACCGGATCCCATGGCCTCCGCCAGACTCAGATACGCGACACCGCTTTCGGATCCCGTTCGCACCGGAAACATGGTCAGACTCTCGTGCTCGAGCTCCGCACCGAACATCACTCCATCGAGGAACGAACTGATGACACCCATGCGCTACCTCCTTATTGACACTATAATCACAGTAGAAATCAGTATAATGACAGTTTTGCCGAATGTCAACACCATTTGACAGTAAAATGTCAGTCGGATACCCTCGGGTCGAGAATCACTCGGAGCCGTTGTCTTGAGCGACAGGGCAGGTGAATATGAGTAACGACCCCAAAACCCTCACCATCGATGAGCTCACCGAGCTCACCGGTTTCGATCGGCGGACCATCGCGTACTACGTCCAGGAGGGCCTTCTGCCGAAGGTGGGGCGACGAGGCCGGCTGACCCGATATCCCCGGTTCATCGCCGACCGCCTCCTCTTCATCAAGCGGCTCCGCGAGGCTGAAGAGGCGGGTGAGCTTCCGGCGCCCATGACACTCGCCGAGATCCGCGATGTATTCGAGCGCGGAGATCAGGAACTCATCGCCGATTTTGCCGCCGGCAGGGTTCCGTTTGACGGGCTCGCTGAGGACCCGCCGCCCCTCGACGAGCACCTGGAGGGTCTGATTCCATCCGCATCCATCGGCAGGGCCATGAGATTCCGGTCCGACGCGTCTGAGATGGCTTCGAGAGAGTTTCGGAGAAGCCTGATGCTCGAAGAAACCGTCGAGCCGGATCTCTTCGTGCCTGCCGGATCGCCCGATCCTATGGCCGTGGAAGAACCGATTGTCGACTACTCTCAAGGCCCTCCCGCCTATGGCATACAGCGCACTTCGCTTCCGTCCGTCCCAGAGGACTCACGGATGCGGCAATGCGCGTCAGGTCCGCCACCCGATCCCGAGGAAGACCTCTCCGAGCTCCTGACCCGGCTGAGCCGGGCGACGGCCCGATCCGGCCGAAGCGGAGGGCGTCGATCCGAGCGTGTGACCCGGGCGCCAATCACGCCCGGCCTCAGTCTGTCCGCC
>JARFRM010000001.1 GCA_029287235.1 Thermoanaerobaculales bacterium | reverse complement strand
GCGATCAGTGCCGGGGCTATCCAGAGGAGATCATCCATCATTCCTCCCGAAACGGATATTCAGGCTATCCGCCATGAGTGTCCTCGCGTTTGTCATTCAAGCATCGAGGGGTAGAAATTTCCGTTCTTCGTAAGCGCCGTTGAAGCCTAGCACGTGAGTGTGCGCAGCAATCAGCGGCTTCCGGGTCTAGAACCTCCACGTCGCCGAGAAGGTGCCAGGCACCGAACTGCTGACTTATGCTACTGCTGATTCTCTGTACATCCTCGCCCTGCCCCGTCTTGCGGAACCTGGGGAATGAGGGCAGGTTTGGGGGATGGACGAGGCCGATCTCAAGAGGATCTGCGAACGGCTGGCGGAGCGAGTGGCTCGAGAGTCAGCGATGGGCTTGGGCCAGAAGTGGCGATGCCCATCCGATTTACGGGAAGAGATTGTTGCCTACGCCGTAGCGTGCCGGGAGACCGGTGAGGCCCTGGCGCCGATTTCCGAACGTCTCGGGCTCATCGAGTCGACCTTGGCGCGGTGGCTTCGACAACGAAGAAAGAATGAGGATGTCCTGCGGGGATTCCGGTCGGTAGCGATCGTCCCGTCGGAGGGAATACAGCATTCGGACTGTGGATCGCAGCTACGTCTGACCACCGCGGACGGTCACGTCATTGAGGGGCTCGATGTAGAAAGCGTGGCCTATTTGCTGCAGGCCATCCGATGATCGGAGCCTCGCCGTCTGTGAGAGTTTTCGCCTACACGGAGCCTGTCGACATGAGGAAGGGTTTTGATGGGCTGTTCGGTTTGGTCAAGACCCACCTCGGGCGAGAGCCGCTGTCGGGCGACCTGTACGTCTTCGTGAGCCGGAACCGGAAACGTACCAAGGTCCTGCTGTGGGATGGCACAGGTCTCTGTCTGTACGCCAAGCGTCTCGAGCGGGGGAAGTTTGCGAACCTGTGGTCAGGTCCGGACAAGCGTGAGATCGAGCTATCGACGGCCGAGCTGCAGCTCTTTCTGGAGGGTAGTCTGCTGGTCGGGAAAGTGCCGGTTTCTCCTCGCAAACTATGCCTTAACTGCTTGACAAAACAGGGATTTATTGAGACAATACAGCATGTCGAAGGTGACCGAAATCCGCGACCCGAAAACTCTCAAGGAGGTCGCCTCTCACCTTGAAAAGACCGTCATCCGGCAAACCAAAGAAATCACCAAGCTTCGATTGGAGAACGCCCGTCTACGGGGCCAGGATGTGAGCCCTCAGACAGAGCTCACCCTCCTGAAAGAGCAGCTTGAGGCGATGAGACGCTCCATGTTTGCCGCCTCCTCGGAACGGCGCCCGATAAACGACGGCAACAGTGATCAGGATAAGGACGAGAAGAAGCCCAAGACAGGTCACGGCCCACGATCCCAACCGAACCTCCCGATCGAAAAGGTCGTGCACACCCTCGACGAGGATGAGCGCACGTGCTCCTTCTGCGGAGGGGAGCTCAGGGAGATGGGTGAGCAGTACGAGGAGTCCGAGGAGATCACCGCCATTTCCCTCGAGTACAAGATCCTCCACCACTGTCGGCAGAAGTACCGCTGCGCCTGCAACGCCCAGGTGGTCACCGCTCCAGGTCCAGTCAAGCTCATGGCGGGCGGTCGATACTCCATCGACTTTGCCGTCCAGGTGGCCGAGCACAAGTACCTCGATCACCTGCCGCTCGAGCGCCAGGTGCGTGCCATGGCTCGAGCCGGCCTGGTCATTGACAGTCAGACCTTGTGGGATCAGATCGACAAGCTGGCGAGCCATCTCCTGCCGACCTACGAGGCACTCTGCAAAGAAGCTCTCAAAGCCGGGGTCATCTACGCAGATGAAACACGCTGGCAGATGATGACGAAGAACAAGACCTGCCGATGGTGGGCCTGGTGCGTGGCATCCGACACGGTCGCTACCTATCGGATCTTCTCGAACCGCTCGCAGGACGCAGCCGAGAGGATGCTCGGCAAGTACGAACGAGTCGTGATGACCGATGGATACGCGACCTACGATGCGTTGGTGAAGAACCACAAGGCCAAACTCACCGTCGCCCACTGCTGGGCGCATGTGCGCAGGAAATTCATCGATGCGGAGGATGCGTACCCCGAACTGAGCGAACCAGCGATCGCGATGATCAAGGACCTGTACAAGATCGAAAAGAAGCTCCCACGCATCACACCAAACACGCCGGAGGATGAACGCGGGGAACGGCTCGAGCTGCGGCACCGGATTCGACAACAGGAGTCCCGACCGAAGATCGATGAGATCCGGGAGTGGGCATACGAAAACCTGCCCAACATTCTGCCCGAAAGCAAAATGGGCAAGGCCTTGAGCTACATGCTGAAGCTCTGGCCGGGCCTGACGCTATTCCTCGAAAACCCCGCGGTCCCGCTGGATAACAACGCCGCCGAAAGGGCTCTCCGTGGTGTGGTGGTCGGCCGCAAGAACCACTACGGGTCGCGGTCGAAACGGGGCACTGAGGTCGCTGCTCTCCTCTACACGATGATGGAGACCGCGAAGCTCAGCGGGATCGATCCGAGAACCTACCTCCGCGAGGCTGCCACCAGAGCGATCAAGAATCCCGGCACCATCACCCTGCCAAGCGACCTGACCTGATCTGCCTGGACTCAGATTCTCCGGTACCTCGACCTGTGCCTGGCGTCAATGTGGGGTCCGGCGAGGATGTACCCTCAAAGGTGCCTGGCACCGAGTTGCGGAACTAACGGCTGCCGCTTCATCTTCGTGGCACCGCAAAGGTGCCTGGCACCGAGTTCGCCTGCGCCGGAATCTGGGACGAGTTCTGGACCCCGTACGCCAACACCTGTCCTTGAGGCGGGATTGGACGAAGGGATCGTCAACCGGGGAATCTCGACCGCGATCCGGGGCCGGCGGGAAATGGGAGACAGGTGCGGACTACGGCCCAAACGCCGCCAACAGCTCCCGCTCCCGGCCCCTCGCCACCGGCAAGACCCGGTTCACCGGCGGCTCGAGCTTCACCTCCCAGTCGCCACCCGGAGAGCGTCGGCGGATCTCCTGAACCCGTCGAAGATTGACGGCGTGGTTCTTGTGCACCCGCAAAAAACCGAACTCGGCCAGCGCCTCCACCACCTTGCCGAGCGACCGCCGATCGCGCAGACGATCCCTTCCGCGCAGCCGAACCCATGTGGCCGCCCCCTCGGCATCCAGCCAGTACACGTCATCGGGCTCCACCACAACCCCGCGCCCCACCGCGACCCACACGATCATCCGGTCCGTAAGACTGTTCATGACCCATCATTGCAAGAAGAGCTGATTTTCGCAATGATAAGTGTTTTCTAGCTAATGTTAAGCAGATTTTCTATATGAACTGCAGATGATTTCTATAGGGCCATCGGCCACTCATGAACGACTCGAGCGTTTGTGAGCTTGTATGACATCTTGCGGATCGCTCGGTGGAGTCCCCCATCTGGCACCACTTCGCTTCCTTTACGGTATCGGGATGGAGCAGGATATCGACGACACAGGACCTCAACCGGTATAGCGATGGAGAGAGAAGGGCGATGACGACGTCGGGAGACGGTTCGTTGAAGCTCCGGTCTGGCACGCGGAAAGGAGGTCGGCGACCCTCGATTGAAGGCGACGTTGTCCCTCCGGATCGCGTCCCGGTTCTCGCAACATCGATTTGAGCACGGGAGGAAAACATGACAGCACGTAATGCACTTCGCGCACTATCGGTAGCGACATGCGCGGCACTCATGGTGGTGCCGGTCTTCGCCGGCGAAAACGACGGAAACGGGGTGTGCCGGCTCGACGGCGCCTGGCTCGGGAGCTCGCCCGCGTGGGGAGTGTCCTGGACGGCCGTGTATGACTCCGATTCGCACTGGACCGGACCGGTCTCACTTCGAATGGTCGGAGGGGATCCCACTCTGGGAGGGCTCTTCCCAGCCACCTCGCTTTCCAGCACTACGGGGACATGGGTACGAACCGGTAGGTTCGTCGAGGGCGAAGTCCATGACCACCTCCGTTGGGATGGGTGGAGAGTACACCAACCCGACAATGATCCTCGATGGAAGGTCTCGTTTTCCCTCCGTGATATTCAGTCACGATTGTCCGAGTTGACAAAATCCAATCTCGAGCCGATGTTTAAAGCGCTCTCGAACCGAAAACCAGGGGGACTCAGAAGCCTCGGTTGCGCCGGCAACCGAGGAAGGAGGGTGCCATGGCCTTAAGACGTTCGAATACTCACTTCGTTGAGTTCGTCACGATCATCTCAATCCTCGCCATCAGTCTCAGCATGTCTGTGTCGGCCCAAGACTGCCCCGAGCTTGTTGGGCGATGGCCCTACGGTCCAACTCGAGCAGTCGCCGTGGATGGGGATTATGCCTACTTCGGCAGCGGCACGGTGCTGATGGTCGCCGACGTTTCAAATCTCGCCAGCCCAAACGTAGTTGGGGAGGTGGAGTTTTGGGGGTTGGTCAGGGGAATTGCCGTGTCGGGTGGTTTCGCGTACGTGGCTGCAGACAGAGATGGCCTTCGGGTGATTGATGTCGGCACGCCGTCGGCACCGGTCGAGATCGGTTTTGTGGACACACCTGGGGTGGTTCAGGGAGTCGCGGTTTCGGCGGGTTACGCGTATGTTCTGGATTCGATCTTGGGCCTGAGAGTCTTCGACATTGGAGATCCGTCGACTCCCCTCGAGGTCGGATCCGTTCCGAGCTCGGGAGGTGGTTTCGTTGGAGTCGACTTGTCTGGAGATTTTGCCTACGTGGTCGATGGGTCTACGGGTCTGTTTGTGATCGACGTCAGCACTCCATCGGCGCCGGTGTCGGTCGCATGGTTGGCTACACCGGGATCTGCGGCGGATGTCTCGGTGTCCGGCGGTTTTGCGTATGTCGCGAATGCGAATGAAGGTCTTCGGGTCATCGACATCAGCACTCCGACGGCGCCGGTCGAGGTGGGTTTTGCCTCGACGATCGGATTTCCTGTGGGGGTCGCAGTTTCCGGCAACCAGGCATTTACGACTGATGCCTGGTGGGGATTTTTTGAGGTCATCGACATCAGCACTCCGACGGCACCGGTTCGAGTGGGCTCCCTGGGTACGCCGGGATTGGCGTACAGGGTAACCGTGTCCGGCAGTCATGCCTTCGTGGCGGATGATCACGCAGGTCTTCGGGTCATCGATGTGAGTACGCCGTCAACGCCGGTCGAAGAGAGTTTCATCGAGGCGCGGGGGATAGCCTACGGGATCGCCGAGTCCGGTGGTCGTGCATTCGTTGCAGATGGATATTCGGGGTTGAGAGTGATCGACCCTTCAACGCCATCGATGCCCGCCGAAGTGGGCTTCTGGGATACACCAGGGCAGAGCTACGACGTCGTGATCTCTGGTGACTACGCCTTTGTTGCGGATTATGACGAAGGCCTCCGAGTGATCGACATCAGCACGCCGAACTTACCGGTCGAGGTCGGCTCTATCGACACACCTTCGGTCGCGGTTGGGGTCGAAGTGGTCGGAGACCTTGTCTACGTCGCGGATGGGTTTTCGGGGCTTCGCGTGATCGACATCAGTTCGGTGTCAGTGCCCCTAGAGTTGGGTTTTCTCGATACGCCGGGATACGCCAGGGCCGTCGCAGTGTCGGGTGAGCATGCTTTTGTGGCCGACTCGACCGGAGGCCTGAGGGCGATGGATGTGAGCGTGCCTTCGGCGCCATTGGAGATCGGCTTTGTCGATACTCCCGGAAACGCTATGGGCGTTGCCGTCGCGAACAACGTGGCCTTCGTCGCGGATTCTTGGGGTGGACTGCGGTTGATCGACGTGAGCGTGCCATCAGCGCCCGTTGAGGTGGGCTCGCTTCAAGCGCCGGACTCCTACCCAAGGAATGTGATTCTGGTGGGCGACAACGCGTTCGTTGTCGATGGCCATGGGCTTCGGGTGATCGATATCAGTTCGCCATCGGCGCCGGTCGAGTTGGGATTTGCCGCCACAGTGGGAAGTGTCGATGTCGCCGTGGAGGGTCACTCAGCCTTCGTGGCGAGCGGAAGCGCGGGCGTGACGGTCTTGCACCTACTGGCCCGCTCCATCTTCGCCGATGGATTCGAGTCGGGCCTCACCTCATCCTGGTCGGCGGCAGTTGGTGGGGGGCCGTAAGAGGGCGAAACGAAAAAGATGAACGAGTGGAGTGGGTCAATG
>JARFRM010000318.1 GCA_029287235.1 Thermoanaerobaculales bacterium | reverse complement strand
CCCCCGGCCTTGGTCGTCGGCTGCGTCAGATGTGTATAAGAGACTGAGCTGTGCATGATCACCTCCTGGTTGTTCTTGTGAGCCCTTGAAGTCGCTGTGGAATCCGATGTCAAGGGTCGCCGCCGCGGCGATTCGTCATGCCCTTGACCTCGGATTCCACAGCGACTACCCGCGGTTTCAGAACAACCAGGAGGTGATCACGCTGGCCGCTGAACCTGCCGCTGAACCTGCCGCTGAACCTGCCGCTGAACCTGCCGCTGAACCTGCCGCTGAACCTGCCGCTGAACCTGCCGCTGAACCTGCCGCTGCCGTAGGGCGCGGGTTGGTCAGCCCACAACCTGCCGTAGGCTCTCGAGGTCAATCTCATCCATCTGCTCGGGCTGGAGATACGTCTGCCCATAGTCACGCCAGACACCCGAGTCGAGGAAGAACTCGAAAAGATCCGGGCAGAGGTGGCCGCTGTCGCGCATGGTGGCCATGATCTTGAGCGCCACACTCATGTTCTTGGGCCTCATGTACGGCCGGTCGGTGGCGGTGAGAGCCTCGAAGACATCGGCGATGGCCATGATCCGCTCGGGGATCGACAGGTCATCGCCGCCGAGCCGACGTGGATAGCCGGTGCCGTCGAGCTTCTCATGGTGGTTTCCGGCCCAGTCGGTGACCCGCTTGAGTTCGCGTGGGAACGGCAGCCGCCCGAGCATGTTGATGGTCTGGATGATGTGGTCGTTGATCTTGAACCGTTCTTCGGTCGTGAGGGTTCCGCGCTGGATGCACAGATTGTAGATTTCACCCTGGTTGTAGAGATATTCGGGCACATCCATGTCGAAGCCGTGGGGGTTGTCGCCGAAGATGGGCCCGTGCCCCGGTCGCTCGATGAGGTGCTCGATCTTGTCGGCGAGAAGGTATTCGGTGGTCGGTAGATTCTGAGCAGGGACGATCTTCTTGCGTTCGAGCTCTTCGTGCGAGAGCCCGAGGCGGTCGTCGAGGTGGCGTTCCCAGGTCTGTGTCGCAATCTGGTCGACACGGTCGAGCCGTTCCTGGATCATGAAGATCTCACCCTGGTTGCACTCGGCGATGAAGGCCCAGTCCGCGCGGATCTCGTCCCATCGTTCTTCCAGTCGCCGGCGGGCCTCCGGGTCTTCGGGCAACCCGTCGGTGAGGTTGCGGAGGTACGCGATCTCCGCATCGCGCCACAACACCTCGAAGCGGGTGCGGATCTCGTGGATCCGATCGTAAAGGGTCTCGAGCTTGGTCGACTTGTCGACGACGTACTCGGGTGTCGTGACCTTGCCGCAGTCGTGCAGCCAGCTCGCGATGTGGAGTTCGTACCACTCGTCCTCGTTCAAGCTGAAGTCTCTGAACGGGCCCTGCGATGTGTTGTGGGCCTTTTCGGCGAGCATCTTGGCGATCTCGGGCACCCGCTGACAGTGGCCGTGGGTGTAGGGCGATTTGGCGTCGATGGCGCCCGCGACCACGTGGATGAAGGCCTCGAGGAGGTCTTTTTGCGCCTTGAGCAGTCGCCGCAGATCGAGGGCCACCGCAGCGTCGGATGAAAGTGCCTCGACAAAGGGCACGACCTCGGGGTCGAAGACCCCGATGGTCCCGGCTGCGTTTCTGGCGTTGGCCAGCTGCATGAGACCGACCAGGTCTCCCTTCTGGTCGGCGAGCGGAACGCTCATGACCGATCGGCACTCGTAGTCGCCGTGATTGAACCGCTCGTGGATCCGGCGCAGGTCGAATCGAAGATCGTCGGCGGCGTCGTTGATCCGGATGGTGGTCAGCTCGCGGGCGGTCTCGCTGTCGAGGCTGGGTCGACCGGCGACATCGAGATCGGTGTGAACAGGCACCGGCGCATGGGGAGGTTCGACCCCGCTGGTTCCACCGTAGTGCACGCCCGCGCGGTCGATCTCGAGGATGGCGACCTCGAGCTCCGTTTCGTCCTCGGTGAACATGAGAATTGCACCACCATCGGCGTGGGCAACCTTGCACGCCTCCCGGAGGATCATCTCGAGGAGACGTCGCTGGTCCTTCTCGGCGGACAGGGCCCGCGAGATCTCGAAGAACCGCTGCAGCGAGTCCTTCATCACCGCCATGGTCTCACCGAGCTCCGCGACCTCGGCAATCCGCGAGCGGGCCTTGAATGTTCTTCCGAGCTTGAAGCGACGGATGTTGGCGGCCTCCGAAGCCAGAGCGCGCAGCGATTTGGAAACGTTGTTGGAGATCCACAGAACCAGGGCGATGGCCAGGGCGAGAATCACCCCCGAGATCGCGAGGCTTCGATTGCGGATCCGATCGACATCGGCGAGCAGCTCACGGCGCGGAATCAGGGTTGAAAGCAAGACTGTCTCTCCCGATCGACTCGGCAGCGAGGTGATGGATGTGAGCCAGCTCTCGCCATCGATATCCAGCTCGAAGCGATGTGCCTCCTCGACCTCGGCGAGCCGATCGGCGAGAGCCCGGAAAGCGGGATCGTCAAGCTCGGCGAGCCGGGGCATGGCGATCGAGCCGGAGGCGGCGCCCGGCGGCAACGTCGCGGTGAGTTCGCTCTCCGACAGGGCGATGACCCGTCCCTCCCGATCGGTGATCGCGATTCGTGTGGAGGGGGTGATGCGTTCCCGGGCGAGACCGCTCTCCAGCGCGGCGAGGGTGATGTCGGCGCCGACGACGCCTCCTCCTTCAGCCAGCCGGCGGGCGAAGGTGAGTCCCACCTCGCCGGTGGTGAAGAAGATGTAGTAGTCGGTGGCAATCTGGGCGTCTGATGCCGCTCCCCTCCGGTACCACTCGCGCTCCCGGGGATCGAAATCGGTGTTCTCGAGGGGTCGTCGGTCGATGAGTCTCAGTTGGTCGTCAAAAAAGAGCAGGGTTCCCACGGGTTCGGACGGTTCCCGCTCGATGCTCTGGATGGCATAGGCGCTGTCCGGTGGAGCCTCTAAAGATTCTCCCGCCACCTGGCGCTGATCGAGGGTTCGGATGAGGAAGAAATCACCGTTCTCGTAGCCGATGTAGAAGGCGGAGATCGACGTATTCAGCTTGAGAGCCTCCGCCACGGGTGGGAGGGCGGCCAGCCGTTCTTCCAGAGATTCGCCGGCCCAGATGGCGCTCTTCGATGTGATGTCCACCAACCCCTGGGCCGGTTGGTAGAGACCGGCGATGTCGGCGCTCAGTTGGCGGCCGATCCGGTCCATCAGGTCCTCGGCGCCGAGCAGCTCGGCGCGGCGCCCCTGGATGTAGCCGTAGGCGATCACCACAAGCCCGAAGACGACCAAGGCGGTGACGAAAATCGTCGCCAGGGTGATGTGAAGCGGAAATCGTGCCGCACTGCCTTCCGCCGGCGGACCCGTTTCGACTGTCGAGCGTGTCATGACTATGATGATACCCCGGTGGGAGCCGAGGGTTAAGAGATCGCGGGGTTATGATGGGGGCCAGAGGTGGAGATGAGGGATTTGCGGTGCACACCGGCGGCGCTCTTGGTTGTTGTCGGTCTGTTGCTTGTGGGTTCGGTGTCGGCTCAGGACAAGCTCTCGCAGAATGCGCTCGATCCTCGCTTTGATGATACTCCCATCATCACCGATCCATTCGACTTTAGCGTCGGGGGATTTCTGGTCGATCTCAACACCTCCGCCGCCATTGGTGGCACGGGTGGCTTGGGCAGTGTCATCCGCCTCGACCGACATCACGGTCGCGTACACCGGCGATGATCCCTACCGCATCGACTACCGCTACAGCGGAGTTCTCTTCCACCTGAGGGGCAGCTTCTAACTCCCGATTCGTGCGGTGGTCATACCGTCGTGATCACTCGAGAACGTGGATGTTCCGTGCCGCGCAGATCTCCTTGAGCTGCTTGGGCCAGACACTGACTGTGACCTCGCCGAGGTGGGCCGTCCGCAGCAGGTACATGTAGGTCCGCGCCTGGCCGATGCCGCCGCCGATGGACAGCGGAATCTCGTCGTTGAGGATCGCCTGGTGGTAGGGAAGCTCGAGGAAGTCGAGTTGGTTGCTGATTCCGAGCTGCACCTTCATGGTTTCCTTGGTGACCCGGATTCCCATCGAGGTGAGCTCGTGCCGGCGCCGGGTGACCGGGTTCCAAACCAGGATGTCGCCGTTGAGGCCATGCATCGGCCGGCCGTCGGCTGACACCGTTTCGGTGCACCAGTCGTCGTAGTCGGCGGCGCGCATCTCGTGCGGGTAGCCATCGGCGAGCACCCAACCGATGCCGTAGATGAATACAGCCGGGTAGTCCTGGATGATTCTGGTCTCACGCTGCTTCCGCGGCAGATCGGGGTAGCGCTCGAGGATCTCTTCGGCATGGATGAACGTGAGCTCTTCAGGAATCTGAGGGAACTTGTCGTTCCGCAGTTCCGGGAACTGCTCCTGGACGTGCATCCCGGCGCCGTGGATCACCTTCCAGATCTTCTTGACCGTGGCCGTCAGATAGTCCAGGTTTCGGTCCTCCGGTCTGATGACCTTCTCCCAGTCCCACTGGTCAACGTACGAGGAGTGGTCGTGGTCGAGGAAGTAGTCTTTTCGCACCGCCCGCATGTCGGTGTTGATGCCCTCACCCACCTTGCAGCCGAACTGGGCGAGCGCCATCCGCTTCCACTTGGTGGCGGCCTGGACGACCTGGGCCTGGATCGGTTGGTCGAGACCGAGCCCGCACTGAAACTCGATCGGCGTTCGGGAACCGTCGCGGTCGAGGTAGTCGTTGACGCCGCTCGAGCGATCGACGATCAACGGCACCTGCACCATGCTGAGGTTCAGCTCCTCGCCAAGGTGCTTCTCGATGTACTGCTTTATCTCGTACACGGCGCGCATACGGTCCAATGGCGACTGTAACGGCGTATAGTCCGTCGGCAGGATTTTCTCCACCTCGGGGTAGGTGCTGATTCCGGGTCCGGCCAGGTCCGCTGTTTTGTCGCTCATCTCATGTCCTCCTGCAATCAGTGATGTGTCGAGACCGCGGCGGATCGCCGCGGGACCACAGATGGTTGTAGGCGAGGACTCATCCACTGTCAAGCTGTCCGCCGACGGTGATTCAATCGAGGACCTCGATTCTCGGACTTTCGACCTCTTCATCGGTGATCCCGAGGGGGTCTCGGATGCAGGCAGCCATGGACCCGAAGATCGACCTCGGCGTGGTCGATGGTGTCGTGAAGGATCCCTTCCGCGCCGAGTCGGCCGATGATGGCAGGTGAGCGTGCGGGCCGGTTCTTCATCGAGGTGCCTGGTGTTAGTCTTGTTCGGACAAGGAGACCGGCGTCATGAAAATCGAAGTCTTTGAGATGGAACGGATGCAGTCCACTTGGGAGAACGTGGTCGAGTTCGATCTGAGCGAGAGCGGGGTTCTCCCGGTTTCACTACGAGAGTTGTCGGAAATGGGATTCGACCTCGAGTGGGCTCTGGACACTCCGCTGACCTACAGTCAGTCCAACGGCACCCCGGAGTTGAGGGAGGCGCTGGCTGAGATCTATCCGGAAACGACCATCGAGAATTTCGAGGTCACCAACGGTACCTCGGAGGCGAACTACCTGGTCGCCCTGAGCCTGCTCAAGGAGGGTGATGGGTTTGCCCTGGAAGTGCCGAATTACATGCAGCTTTGGGGCGTTCCGAGGAGTATGGGTGCCGAGGTGAGCACTTTCGCGCTGCGGCAGGAGGAGGACTGGGAGCCCGATTGGGCTCAGCTCGAGCGGGCCGTCAACCCGCAGACCCGTCTCGTCTACGTCTCCAACCCCAACAACCCAACGGGATCGATTCTCTCCCCGAGATCCATGGAACGTATCGTGAGGCGGTGCGAGGAGATGGACGCCTACCTGCTCGCCGACGAGGTCTATCTGGGGGCCGAGATCGACTGCCCGCGGACTCCGAGCTTCTGGGGAATGAGCGAAAAGGTCATCGTCACGAGCGGCCTTTCCAAGGCGTTTGGCATTCCGGGGGTTCGAATCGGCTGGATCGTCGGTCCGGCGGACCTCGTCCACGAGTGCTGGACCCAGCACGATTCGGTGACGATCTGCCCGAACAAGCTCTCCGACGCGGTGGCGCGCATCGCAGTGCAGAAAGAGAATCGGGAGAGGCTCTACGAACGTGGTCGCGCCCTTCTGCAGAGAAACCGCCGGATCTTCAGCGATTGGGTCGCCGGGTTGGGGGACGGTTTTTCGTCCATCCTGCCCGAGGCCGGCGCCATGGCTTTTATGAAGTACGACTTGCCGACACCGAGTCTGGAGCTGGTCGAGCGGATCCGGACCAATCAGAGCACCCTCATCGTACCCGGCATCCACCTGGGTCTCGAGGGCTATCTGCGGATCTGGTTGGGTGGCGAACGGTCCTATCTCGAGGAGGGTCTGCGTCGGATCGCCGAAGAGCTGATCTGAGGTCAGACCGAGGTCAGGACCTCGACGACGGCTTTCGAGATCTGGATGTCCTGTACTGCGACCCCGGTGAGGTCGGCGATGGTGATCTGCGAGTCGGAGAGTCGTCCCAATTTCGGGTCCGTGATGACCTGGCCCAGCTCCCGGATGTTTTCCTCGGCGAGGACACCTGCTGAGAGAGCATGGAAGATCTCCCCGCGCACGAGGCACTGCTCAATGCTGTCGGCGACCACGATGTCCGCCTTGCCGAGGATGGCCGGGTCGAGCTCGTTCTTCTCCCGGGTGTCGGACCCCATGGCGGTGATGTGCGTCCCCGGTCGGATCTGACCGGACCTCAGCAGCGGCGTGCGGCTCGGGGTGGCGGTGACGATGAGGTTGCAGGTCGCGGCTATCTCGTCACTGGTTCGTGTGGTCTCGATGGTCAGATCGTGCGGCGCCATCGCCTCCCGATATGCCTCGAGCTCCTCCTCGCCGGTGCCCCAGACGATGACGTTGCGGCAGTCGGTGATCGGCAGTAAGGCCTCCACCTGCATCCTGCCCTGCACTCCGGCGCCGAAGACACCGATCCGTGTAACCGTGCTCGGGGCGAGGAAGCGGGCGGTCACCGCCCCGGCGGCGGCGGTGCGCACGTTGGTGAGATGGCACTCGTCGAGGAGGATGCACTCCAGTTGCGCCGTCTTCTGGCTGAAGACCAGCATCAGACCGTCAGCTTGGGGCAGACCGAGGGCGAGGTTGTTGTAGAAACCCGATGCCACCTTGATGACGAAGTACTCGTCGCGCTTGATGTAGCCGTACTTGATGTGGACATCCCCGGGCGGGTCCTCGAAGACCAGCTCACCAACCGGCGGCACGACCACATCGCCACGTGAGTAGGCGACAAACCCGGCTTCGATGGCAGCGGCCACATCGACTTCCTGCAGCGCCTCTTTGATCTCGTTGAGATTGAAGATCTTCGGCATGACTAGCGTCCCGGCGTCACCACGTATGGTGCGCCTTTGTCTTCGGCAAGAGCGTTGAGCTGTGCGAGATTCCCGCTCAACATCCTGTCGAGGACCGACTCCTGTGCAGCGAGCTCGGTCGAAAGCTCCTCCGCGACCTCGATCATTCCCTGGGTCGGAGGTCCGTCGTGTTGGCGGGCGCCGTTGAACAGCCAGCTCAGCCGGGACCACAGCTTCGCCCCACCGTGGCGACCGCCCAGTACGTCGTAGTCGACCTCCGCGTGGGGGTTGTGGATGGCCTCCTCAACCGCCGTGAGACCGGCGATGAGTTCTTCGCCGGCCGCCACCAGCTCGGTGGCGTCGGGATCATCGGCGAGGCGCTGGTTGCGGTCCTCGAGTTGCGAGCGAATCCCGCGGATGATCTCGACCATGTCGGTGATCCGAGCCAGCTGCTCGCGGATCTCGAGGGCGAAAGCCACCTGCGCCTCGATCTCGGAGAGCGAGGCGGACGAGCGCGGGTCGGCCTCGACCACGAGCGATTGCGTCGTGGATCGGCCGTCAACGGTCAGCCTCAGACTGTACTCTCCAGGCGCCGCAGACGGGCCGGGCTTGGGTTCCCCGGTGTCGAAACGAGCGCCCGGCGGCCACGGCGGCTCCTCGTACTCGAGATCCCAGGATGCCCGATTGATGCCGGCCTTGGCCTTGAAATCCGCCTTGTGTTCTTTCTTCGGATCCCGGTCGGGGTGATCCTCGGGGCTGTAGGCCGGTGTGACGACGCTGCTCAGACTCCGCACGAGTTTGTGGTTGGCGTCGAGAACCTCGATCGTGACTTCTCCCTTCGGGTCCTCCGACAGAATGAAGCTGATGTTCGCCCCCTTCGGGGGGTTCTCCGCAGCGCCGGCAGCGCGGCCGTAGGGTTCGCCTGCATATCGCCAGCGGACTGCCGGACGTGGTGCGAAGAGGTGCTGCGCCGCCGCTGCGATCTCGGGTGTCATCTCGCGCACCGGGGTCAGATCGTCGAGGATCCAGGCCGAGCGTCCGAGGGTCCCGACGACGAGATCATCTTCCGCGACGGCGAGGTCCACCACGGCGACGGTGGGCATGTTGAGGCGCAGGGATTGCCATGAGGCGCCGTCGTCGCGCGAGACCATGACGCCGCGCTCGGTGCCGAGGTAGAGCATGCCCGGTTTCCTGGTGTCCTCGCGGATGACATGGAGATAGACCTCGGGGTCGAGACCCTTGGTGAGCTTTGCCCAGCTCGATCCGAAGTCGTGTGTTTTGAAGAGATAGGGAGTTTCGTCGTCAAGCCGGTGGGCATCGAAAACGACGTAAGCGGTTCCGGCATCCCAGCGGGAGGCCTCGATGATGCTGACCGTGCCCCACCTGGGGGAGCCGTGGGGCGTGACGTCGTTCCAGGTGGCGCCGTCGTCCCGCGTCACGTGGACGAGACCGTCATCGCTGCCGGCCCAGATGATCCCCGGTTCCACCGGCGACTCGGCCACCGCGAAGATCGTGCCGTAGAACTCGACGCCGGTGTTGTCACCGGTGATCGGGCCTCCCGCCCATCCCTGCTTGGTTTTGTCGTCGCGGGTCAGATCCGGGCTGATCGCCCGCCAGCTCTGACCTCCGTCCTCGGTTCTGAAGAGGACATTGGCCGCGTGGTAGACGACCTTGGGGTCGTGGGGCGAGATCGCGATTGGCGCGGTCCACTGAAAGCGATAGCGGAGGTCTTCGGCGCCGTGGCCCGAGCCGTTGTCGGGGTAGATCCCCACGTGGGGCGCCTGTCCCGTGCGACCGTCAAAACGTGAGATGTAACCGAGATACTCGCCGGCCCAGACGATCTCGGGGTCGGAGGGATCGGCGATGACATGGCCGGCCTCACCGCCGCCGACGGGGTGCCAGTCGGAAACGAAGATCCCGCCACCGTGCAGGCTGTTGCTCGGCCCGGACACGGTGCCGTAGTCCTGGAGACTTCCGAGGACCCTGTAGGGCTCGTTGGTGTCCACCGAGAGGTGGTAGAACTGAGAGATGGGGAGGGCCGGCCAGTACCAGGTCTCGCCGCCATCACGGGACAGCGACACGCCGGCGTCACTGGCAACAATCACCCGTTGGTTGTCCGTGGGATCGATCCAGACATCGTGGTAATCCCAGCCGCCGCCCTTGACCGAACGCACCGTGCGGCCGCCGTCGATGGTCTTGAGCATGGCCACCTGCGGAAACCAGACCACATCGGCGTTGAGGGGATCGATGGTCAGGGTCGTGTAGTACCAGGCGCGCTGCCGAAGACCCTGGGAATCGCTGATGCGCTTCCACTTCTTGCCGCCGTCGTCCGAGCGGAACAGACCGCCCTCTTCGGCCTCGATGAGGGCATAGACCCGGTCGGGTTCGGCGGGAGCGACGCGGACGCCGACCCGGCCCCATATTCCATCGGGGAGGCCCTTGCCCTCGAGTTGCTTCCAGGTGTCACCGCTGTCTCGAGAAAGATAGAGACCGCTCCCCAGGCCGCCCGAGGTCATGCCCCAGGGGGTTCGTCGAGTCTGCCAGAGACCGGCGAAGAGGATGCGTGGGTTGGCGGGATGGAAGCAGACATCGGAGGCGCCGGTGTCGGCATCCTTGTACAGAACCTGCTGCCAGGTTTCTCCGCCATCGGTGGTGCGGTAGATGCCGCGATCGGGTCCGGGGCCGAACGGGCTGCCGAGAACCGCTGCGAAGGCCACATCCGGATCGTCCGGATGCACCGCCATGGTTCCGATCTGGCCCTCGGTCTTCCACACGTGGGTCCAGGTCTCGCCGGCATCGGTCGATCGGTAGATTCCGTTGCCCTCGCCGACGTTGCCGCGGATGTTGGCCTCCCCCGACCCGACCCAGACGACGTTGGGGTCCGAAGGTGCCACCGCGATGGAGCCGATGGATGAGATGGGCTGTTTGTCGAAGATCGGTTTCCACTTGGTGCCGCCGTTGACCGTCTTCCAGACCCCACCCGCGGCGGTGGCGGCGTAGGCGGTGAGCGGATCACCGACCACGCCCGCCACTCGTGAAACCCGCCCGCCCGCGGCGGGGCCGATGAGCCGGTACTCGAG
>JARFRM010000315.1 GCA_029287235.1 Thermoanaerobaculales bacterium | reverse complement strand
GAATGCTGGAACACAATGGCGTTGTCGTACGAGATGAGACCGGATGTGCCGAAGAGAAGCGTCACCCACCCGGCGTTCTCCGTCGTGTCGATGTCCTCCATCGGCACTCCCACTGCAAGGTCGTCATAACCGTCGCCGTTGAAATCCGACACCGCGAGGGTACGGCCGAACTCATCGAAATGCTCGGCAGTCCCATTCAGGCTGAGGGATTCCTGAGAGAAGGACTGGTCGCCGTCGTCAACACCGGAAGAGCCGCCCCAGAAGACGTGGACCATGCCGGCGTTGACCACGGTGCTCCAGTCCTCCATCGGAACACCGACAGCCAGATCGTCGTAGCCGTCGTTGTCGAAGTCGCCCGCTGCCAGCGACAGACCGAACTGATCGTCCGTCTCGGCGGAGTTGGAGGTGTTGCCCCCACCCTGATAGAGGGCGTCGCTGTCCGTTGCTGCCAAACCCACAGATGAGCCGTAGAGAACGTGTACATAGCCGGCCTGATCAACGGTCGGGCTGCCCAGATCCTCGTACGGTACGCCGATGGCGAGGTCGTCATAGCCGTCGTCGTCGAAATCACCGACGGCGAGCGAGGCGCCGAAAGCGTCGTATTCCTCAGCGGTGCCGGGAATTCCGCTCCGGTCCTGGTGCCAGTGGTCATCGGTCGCCCGGGTGGTCAGCCCGCTGCTGCTGCCGAAGAGAATGTCCACCGACCCGGCGTTGGAAACGGCCCCGAGATCGTCACCCGGGGTCCCCACGGCGAGGTCGTCAAACCCGTCGCCATCGAAGTCCCCGACCGCGAGGACCCGCCCGAAGAAGTCGTCAGGCTCGCGGATCCCGGAGACGTCGTCTTTCAACCAGTCTTGGGTTTGGCTCGCGTCGAGACCACCGGCATTGCCGAAAATGATGGTGACATAGCCAGCGTTGCTGACCCCGCCGGCATCCTCGTAAGGCGCCCCGACGGCAAGGTCGTCGTAGCCGTCGTTGTCGAAATCGCCGGCAGCGAGGGAATACCCGAAGAGGTCCCCCTCCTCGAGAACCCCCGGGATTCCGGAGACGTCCTGGTGAAAATACTGATTTCCTGTCAACGTCAGACCGGTACCGTACAAGCCGTAGAGAACCTGCACCATCCCGGCGTCGGGCTGGGTCTCCAGGTCTTCGTGCGGGACCCCGATCGCGAGGTCGTAGACACCGTCGCCGTTGAAGTCGCCGGCGACGAGGACCTCGGCGAACCGGTCATCGCTTTCAGAAAAGGTGGATCCGGTGGCGCCCTGCAGCCAGCTGTCCCCGGAGGACGGTTGCGACGAGTTCGAGTTCCAATAAAACGCGCTCAGCGCCCCCGCGCTGTCAATGGCGGGACCGACGTCCTCCCACGGGGCGCCGACCGCGAGATCGGCGAAACCGTTGCCGTCGAAGTCGGCCTTGAGGTCGGCCTGGTTCTCGAGCGCCGCCGCTTCGCTGATCCACCATCGCTCCACGGGTTCCCGCTCGATCTCCTCTCCCGCTCCGGCCACATGCGCGGCCACCAGAAGACCAAGTGCTACCGCCGAAACCACCATACGTTGAAGCTTCATCCGTTTCATTGCCTACCTCCTGTCGTTCGCGCTCTCGTTGCGATCGTGCTCGATGCTTCTGAGAGCCTGGTTGATGACAACTCCAATCTCGTGCCTGGTGGCGGCAAAGTCCTGAGCGATTCCTGAGCGTGTTCTGAGGATTTCCGGTAGTGCACTTTGGTAGAATCGCGAATCGGAACTCGATCATGACGGTGAAGCGGAGTAATGGCGGGCAGCTTCGTGTCGGCCGGTGGGCGGTGGACTCCGATACCGGCACCGTGTCCGATGGGGAGTCGATCCGACGCCTGCAGCCGAGGACCATGGCCGTGCTGAAGCGGCTGTCGGACAGCGCCGGCGCCCTGGTGTCGAAGCAACAGCTTCTCGACGAGGTGTGGGAGGGTGCCTTTGTCGGTGACGATGTCATCAGTCGGTGCATCGCGGACCTCCGCCGGGCCATGGATGACGATGCCCACCGACCGACGGTGATCGAGACCGTGCCCCGCAGGGGTTATCGGATGATCGCGCCGGTCGAACGCTCGTCGCCTCCCATGAGGACCATCGCCGTTCTTCCTCTCACCAACATGACGGGCGATCCCGAAGAGGACTATCTTTGTGACGGCCTGGCCGAGCTTCTCACGGCCGAATTGGTCCAGATCACCACATTGAGGGTGATCTCCCGGACCTCGGCGAGCCGATTCCTGAACTCGACCGAAAGCGCGCCGGAGATCGCTCGCCAGCTCGGCGCCGACGCCCTTGTCGAAGGCTCCATCGGTCGTTCGGTCGACGGCTTCCGCATCACGGTCCAGTTGATCGATGGAAAAGCCGACATCCACGTATGGGCGCGCAGCTGGGAGAGGGAACCGGAGGACCTGCTCGCCCTCCAGTCGGAGATCGCACGTTCCATCGCGGTCGAGCTTCGGGCCGCCATCGCGCCGAAGGAGGAACGCCGTATCCTACGATCCAGGCAGGTGAAGCCGGAAGCGTTTCGAGCCTATCTTCGCGGCCGAAACCTCTGGAGCCACCGAGACCCGGAGTCGATTCGGCAGGCTCGGACTTTCTTCGAAGACGCCATCGAGGCTGACCCTGAATTCCCGCCGGCCAGGGTCGGGAAGGCCGATTGTCACATCTTGTTGGCGCTGTATGGGGAGGAGCAGCCGACGAAGGCCGCCGAAGCTGTGTCGCTCATCCTGTCCTCGGCAGTGGTCCTGGATCCAGACTCCGTGGAGGTACGAACCTCCCTGGTGGCCCTTCGACTATACTTCCAGTGGGATTTTCGGGCCGCGGAAGTCGAGATCCAACGCGCCCTCGCCATCAGCGCGAACGACCCCATCACTCACCTCGCGCACGCTGACCTCCTGACGGTGACGGGTCGGCCTCGCGAGGCGGTCGCGGCCATGCGCAAGGCGGTCCGATTGGACCCCCTCGACCCCGGGATGCAGATGAACCTGGCCGAGCGATTGTTCTCGGTTGGTCGCCACGAGGAAGGCATCGAGACGTACCTCGAGATCATCTCCCGCTTCCCCGGGTTCTCGCCGGGACGTGCCCGGCTCGCTCTCTGCTACGCCACCCTCGGCCGATCCGACGAGGCCCTTGCGGTCCTCGATGAGCTCCCCGATCGTCCCCTCAGCGCGCATTCCCTTGCCAACCGGATCATCACGCTGGCAATGACAGAGCGGACATCTCAGGCCGAACATCTGTTGGCCGACCTCGAGGCGGAGGCCCGAGACCGGTACGTTCCCGCGTATCAGATCGCCCGCGCCAAGACGTCGCTGGGCGACGCGACCGGTGCGATCGAGGAGCTCGAACGAGCCGTGGCGGCCCGTGATTGCTTTGTGATCTTCTCAGCCGGGGATCCCATCCTGGCACCGCTTTGCGATCGCCCCGAATTCCACAACATCCTCCAGCGGATCGGTCTCTCAGGGATTTGAAAAAGGCTTGGGTGGCACCCGTCAGAGCGGCCCTCATCTCGAGGCGACAATGGTCCATTCTGAACGTGACACCCATCCCACCCATCCGTCACCGGATGCCCGTCAGCCGAGGAGCTCTCCGACCTGGCTTACGAGGTCATCGAGATCGAAAGGCTTGTAGATCACCCGGTCGGGTTTGGCGAAGTCCTGGAATAGTTGCTCACGCTCCGGGTCGGTGCTCAGGTCTCGGGCGGTGACGAGGATGATCCGGTTGGGCCGTTCATAGACCCCGAGCGCCTCGTCTTCACGGAGTGTGTGCGACACCCGATAACCGTTCTCACCGGGCAGCATCACATCGAGGATGATCAGGTCCGGTTTGCAGATCCGTGCGGCCCCGAGAGCCTCGAAGCCGTTGGTGGCGGTCACCACCTCGTAGCCCGATCGCTCGAGAAGGACCTTGGTCGTTTCAAGGATGTCAGCCTCGTCATCGACAACCAGAATCGTTTTACCGCTCATGATTTCTCCTCCAACTGCTCACCTCGATCGAATGCGCGACCGATCAGGATTGATCCGTGTTCGCCGTCCTCCGGGAAACCCGCCGGTCCGAGCACCTTGAACGAACCCATACGCGAGGTGTTTTCTCCCAAGGACTCCGGTGCGAAGGCCGAAGCGAGTTTTCGCTTGACAACCCACCCTCCGCCGAGCGGTGTGCTGAGCATCACGACGACGATTCTCCCGTGTGCAGGCTGCTCGCACAGAACGTCGAGCTCCCTCGGGAGGAGCTTGGCCAATCGGTCGCGGGCGGCGTCGAGCGTGGGTCCCGCCGGTTGACTCGACATGCTTTGCCCGCCGTCGACGATCAGAACGGCGAAGTACGGGTGGGCTCGATACGTGGTCCGAACCTGGTTTTCGAACGCGATTGTCTCTCTTGCGCGGTCCGACAGAACCGGAAGCGAAAAGGAAAAGCTGCTTCCAACACCGGGTTCGGACTCGAGGCGGAGCTCGCTTCCGTGGCCGCGCACGAGATCGCGGCAGATCGTCAGCCCGAGGCCGGTTCCGGCCGGCTTCCCTTCGAGGGTGTTTTCCGCCTGGAAAAAGGGCTCGAAGACCTTCGTCTGATCCTCGGCGCTCAGGCCGACTCCGTCATCGGTCACCGTGATGGTGACCCACTCGGAGCCGCCGTCTTCGACGGTGAGGGTGATCGAACCGCCTTTCGGAGTCGCCTTGAGGGCATTGCTGAGGAGGTTGGCGACCACCTGCTCGATCCGGTTGGCGTCGGCGAAGACCGGCTGCAGGGATTCGGGGGATTCAATCTCGATGCTGATCCCGATCCCGGCCCCTTCAGCCTGAGTCTTGAAAGGTTCCATGACCTGGGAGAGAAACGACCGAAGATCGAGGGAATCGGCGGCGATCGTCAGCGAGCCCGACTCCGCCTTCGACATGTCGAGGAGATCGGCGATGATGATGTTGAGACGGTCGGCGTTGCGCCGGATCATTTCGAGGAACTTCACCTGGGATTCGCCGTCGGCGCCGGGCTCGATGAGCGATACCGCATTCTTGATGGCTGTCAGCGGACTCTTGAGCTCGTGAGAGACGGTGGAAACGAACTTGGACTTGACATCGCTCAACCTTCTCAGCTCCTCGTTGGCCTCGGAGAGCGCTCTTCGGTTGCGTTCGAGTCCTTCGCTGACGGCCTGTTCCCGACTCAGCTGGTGACGCTCCTTCCGCAACCGGTCCACCAGGTAGCCGTAGAAGATCGCCACCGAGAAGAGAAACGGTACGCGAATCAACGTTTGGGTGCTCACCACCTCGTTGAAACCCACCGTGCGTGCAGCCAGCACCACGTAGGCGACGCAGACCACCGTCACGCCAAGGGCGATGAGTCGGAGGTTTTCGCCGACCCCGGCGAGGAATATCACAAAGAAGTAGAGATAGAAGAACTCGGATGTGAAACGCCCGGTGGCGATCAGCGCGATCGTGATCCATACCGTGTCGGCGACGATCGTGGCGGCAATGAACCAGGGAGCACGGAGCCGGGCAGCAGGGATCGCGATGGCGCCGAGGTTGCTCAGCAAGACCACGATCATCATGGCGACCAGGGCCGGGGGGACCGATCGCGTTCCGAACTCGGCGATGAGCAGATAGCTGGTGGCGATGATCAGGGTGAACCGGAGCAGGATGAACGATCGGTCCAACAACCGCGGTGCCGAAACCGCGGGGCGTTCCAACCAATGATTGTCCTCCGGTGTTTTCACGCCGACTCCGATCGGTGAGAGCCCGGTCTCATCATCAATTCTATCTCCTCCTCAATCAGAACATCCGCAAGCCCGACGGTGCCAGGTGAGCCTCCTGCAAAAAGGTTCTTCTACAACGCCGGTTGAATCCTCGATCGTCGTGAAGGGCGGGTGAAAAACACTCCCTTACGGCGATTATTGACTGGATTCGCAGGGGCTGGATTTACACCCGCCCGACTCTGGCCACCAATCTTGCATGCGGCTCGCGTGCATCATTGATGCACTGTCATCCGCGAGGGATCGCCGCGTCGAGGTGGTTGCCCGTGACGCGCCGTGCGAGGACGTACCTTCGCGAAACCGTGTAAGGTGGCTTCGAACTTTGGGGGTGTCCATGTCCGAATTCAATACGCGTCTGTCTCTGGCTACCGTCTTGATGGTGTTCGTCGTCGGGGACGCCGGGTTGTTCGCTGCTGAGAAGGCCTCCGGCGGCCATGCCGCCCCCAAGATGAGGTCAACCGACTACCGAGAGGTGCCGGACCAACCGTATGTCCCCGTGCCTTTGAAGGAGAGGGTGACCTCGCCGGCGGGGCGCGGGGTCGCCAACGGGCGTGTGAGCGTCCAGGTCAACGTGGCGGCCGGCGGAGGTAATGTCGTCGGCGATGCCGCGAACGAACCTTCGATCGCAGTGGATCCAACCGATCCTTCGAAGATCGCTATCGGGTGGCGGCAGTTCGACACGATCACCAGCAACTTCCGGCAGGCGGGCCGCGCGTTCTCCACCGACGGAGGCGCGACGTGGACCTTTCCGGGCGTGCTGGATCCCGGGTTATTCCGATCCGATCCGGTCCTCGACTTCGGCGCGGATGGCACGTTCTTTTATGACAGTCTCGCCGGGAACCTCGATTGCTCGGTGTTCACATCGACTGACGGGGGTGCGACCTGGGGTCCGGCGGTCTTCGCCTTTGGTTCCGACAAGCAATGGCTGACGGTGGATCGTAGCGGTGGCCCCGGCGACGGACATCTGTACCAGAACTGGAGCCCCTTCACCGTCGAGACCTTCAACCGCTCGATTGACGGCGGCGCCAGTTTCCAACTGCCGGTCGTTGTTCCCGAAGAGCCGTATTGGGGTGTGAGCACGGTTGCCCACGACGGCGCTGTCTACATCGCAGGTGTGGCTTCCTTCGCAACCGGCATTGCGGTGGTTCGGTCGAGCAACGCTCAGCTGGCGGGTGTCACCCCCAGCTTCGACCAGACCACGGTTGTGGACCTCGGAGGACTTCCGGTGGGTTTCAGCGATCCCGGGCCCAACCCCGCCGGTCTTCTCGGCCAGGTGTGGGTGGCATCCGACCATTCCGACGGACCAACTCGCGGCAATCTCTACCTTCTCGCCTCGGTGGATCCTTCCGGACCCGATCCGCTCGATGTGCACGTCTCCCGCAGCACCGACGGCGGCATCACGTGGAGCGCTCCGGTGCGGGTCAACGACGATCCGGCAGGCAGCAATGCCTGGCAGTGGTTCGGCACCATGGCGGTGGCGCCGGATGGACGCATCGACGCGATATGGAACGACACTCGCGCCGATCCCGGGGGGTACGACTCCGAACTGATGTACGCCTACTCCATCGATGCCGGACAGACATGGTCGACGAGCGAGATCATCTCGCCGGCATTCGATCCACACCTCGGCTGGCCCCAGCAGAACAAGCTGGGCGATTACTACGACATGGTGTCGGACTCGACCGGAGTGCACATCGCCTACGCCGCGACCTTCAATCTGGAGCAGGACGTTTACTACCTCCACCTCGAGCGAGCGTTGTTCAGGGACGGCTTCGAATCCGGCGACGCGTCAGCGTGGTCAATCTCCACCCGAGACTGAGATCTCCGGAGCGACCCCATCGGGATTGATGAGGAACCAGGGGGGTGCGTACTCCGTCGTGACGTCTCGGATAGCTGAAGTCACAGAGTGGTCCGAGGACCCCATCCATCCGTCGAAGCGCGGATGTCCCTCGACAGGTGTGGGATGAGCAGTTGCACATCTTTGGATACGGTTGTTGTCATTTCAGCGCCGCGGCGCATATATTGACCTTATCCAACCTTGTGGGGGCGAATAATGAGAACCGCGGCAACCGGCGTGGGCATCGCTCGTGTCCTGAAGAGTGTCGTCGTCATGGTCTTCCTGGGAGCGCCCCTTTCAGAGATCGGCGCCTCTGAGTGGGCGTGGACTTATGGCGGCATTCTCGA
Organism: Thermoanaerobaculales bacterium; assembly: GCA_029287235.1. Lineage (GTDB taxonomy): Bacteria > Acidobacteriota > Thermoanaerobaculia > Thermoanaerobaculales > Sulfomarinibacteraceae > JAHECW01. Next base: position 1,893 of record JARFRM010000315.1, on the reverse strand, counting down.
CGATGAGGCGGACTGCATCATCGAAACCGGAGACGGTGATTTTGTCGTCGCAGGAACAACGATTCCGTTTGGTGAGGATTCTCCCGACCTCTGGGTCGTCAAACTCGACAGCGCCGGAAATGTCATCTGGGAGAGAAGGTATGGCGGCGCCGGATTCGAGTCGGAGGCTTCCATCCTGGAGACGAGCGGCGGGGGTTATCTCTTGACCGGGGTGACTGAGTCGTTCGGAGCGGGAGGCGGTGACATCTGGGTCCTGAAGCTCGACGCCGCCGGTGGGGTCGTCTGGCAGTATTGCTACGGAGGCGAGCATCCGGAGAACGGCGTCAGCGTTCTGGAGGCCCCGGGAGGCACGGGATATGTGCTGGCTGCCAAGACGGAATCGTTCGACGCCGGTGTCCGGGGCGATTTGTGGGTCCTGAGACTCCTCTCTGACGGACTGATTTCATGGCAACAACGACTCGGCGAGTTCGGTGGGGCCGAGATCCCGACCTGCGCCGTTCAGTCAGCCGGCGGAACCGTGATTGCGGGCCACACCTATTCGTATGGCGCGGGGAACGGCGATTTTTGGGTCGTCTCCCTCGACCCGAGCGGCGCCGTTTCTTGGGAGAAGGCATACGGCGGCACAGACATTGACTGGGCAACCGCGATCCAGACGACCCCCGACGGCGGATTCGTAGTGGCCGGAACATCGACCTCCTTCACCGCGGGCTCCGACTGGGACGTGTGGGTTCTCAAGCTCGACAGCGTGGGCGAAATATCGTGGCAGATGGCATACGGAACCACCGCAGACGACACGGTCACGTCCGTCGATGTGACGTCTGACGGGCTGAAATACGTCTTGACCGGGTCCTCCCGTCCCGCTCTTGTCTCGGCTCCCGGCGACGCATGGGTCGTGATGCTCGATGTCGGCGGCAACATTGTGTCGCAGCATGTGTACGGCGGTCCCGATGATTCCACCGACGAACACTTGGACTCGTGCGTGTTCACCGATGACGACGGCATCATTGCCGCCGGCGAAACCGAGTTTTCGGGCGAGGGTGGGCTCGATCTTTGGCTCCTGAAGATGGATGCGAACGGAGAAATCGCCAACTGTCCGGCGATGAAGCCCTGGACCGCGACGGCGATTCCCGCCACCGGCGTGCTGACGGTCACATCGGCTGCCGATACGGTGACGATGGCTTCTCCCATCGACACGTCGCTCCTCGCGACCGTGGGTGACACCACCTCCGCACGGAGTGATGGATGCCGGCCCGAGCCGGCCAACCTCATCGGGATTGCCCGTACAGGTCAGACAGCGACCTTCCACCTGGGAGACGACGGTGACCTGCGGGCGGGCACGCCTTGGCCACCGGAGAGATTCGACAACCACGGCAACGGAACGGCAACCGACGACCTCACGGGACTCATGTGGCTCACGGACGCAAACGTCGCCGCCACGATCGGGCACGATCCAAACGGAACGGGCGACGGTAGCATGCAGTGGACGGCCGCTCTCGACTTCGTCGCAGGCATCAACGACGGAACCTACGCGGTTCCCGCCCCTCACGACGATTGGAGGATGCCGAACATCAACGAGCTGGAGAGCCTGGCCAACTGGGGCGTGAGTGACCAGGCCACATGGCTGGGTGCACAGGGTTTCTCGAACGTCCAGCCCGAGACCTACTGGTCCTCCACGACGGATGTCTATCAGATCGACAAGTCGTGGGGCTTCGACCTGTCGGCTGGGCACTTGAGAGGTCACTCCAAGGAGGCTCCCCGCCATCTATGGCTCGTGCGCGAGGGTCAGGACGGTCTGCCTGACCCCACCTATTGGGCCAACATCCCCAGGACCGGCCAGACATCAAGCTACTACCCGGGGGATGACGGGGAACATCAGCGAGGCGTCATCTGGCC
>JARFRM010000297.1 GCA_029287235.1 Thermoanaerobaculales bacterium | reverse complement strand
GCCCCCCGGCATCCCGTCGGACTTCCACTTCGCCTACTATGTTCAGCGAATGCTCGCCCTCATCGAGTCGCGTTGGTACAAACCGGCGGACCCCGCCGACACTCGGACACGGGTCCGATTAACCATCAGCCGGGAGGGACGCATCAGCCGGATCGAGCTCGAGTCGAGCTCGGGCAACTCGTCCTTCGACCGGGCCGCTCTGCGCGCGCTCTACGCAGCCAATCCATTGCCGCCGTTGCCGCCCGCCTACGGCAAATCGACCCTCACCGTCCACCTGACGTTTTCGGAGTAGTCATGCGATCACGATTCGTTTCTTTTTTCGCCGCGATGTTTTTGATGGCAGTGGGTGTTTCGGCACAGGACGAAATCTACCTCGAGATCACCCAACCCGGCCTCCGCCGGGTCGCCGTGGCCACACCGCCTCTGATGGTCCTGCCGGGAACTCCCGTGGACGCGGCCCGCGGTTTTCAGGAAACCCTCGACGCGGATCTCGCGGCGGCAGCCCCGATCGCCATCGTCGAGCGGCGGCTCTACGCCCTGGTCGAGGACGACCCGCGGCCGGAGGTTCTCAACGAGCGCTGGCGATCCATCGGCGCGCAGTTTCTTCTCAGCGGGACGGTCGTCCGCGCCGGCGGCCAGCTCGTGGTCGAGGCCCGTCTCGTCGATCTGGTCTCGGGCGAGTTCGCCTTCGCCAAACGCTATCGAGCCGGCATCTCCTCCTCCCAGGTCGTGGCCCACACCATGGCCAATGACCTCGTCCAGGTCTTCACCGGTCGACCGGGCCCGTTCCTGTCTCGAATCGCCTTCATCTCCGACCGGACCGGCGAATCCGAGCTCTGGGTCATGGACTGGAACGGCAGCAACCAGAAGCAACTCACCAAGCACAACTCGCTGGCCCTGGCTCCAACATGGTCTCCCGACGGCAAGAATCTGATCTTCACCTCGTATCTTCGCGGCACTCCGGCACTCTACCTCCTGACCCCCCAGGAGGGCTATCTCAAGCTCCTGTGGGACAAGGGCGGCGTCAACTCGTCGGCCACCATCTCACCCAACGGCCGCACCGTCGCCTTCGCCTCGAGCCTCGACGGTAATGTCGACATCTACACGGTGTCGATCGACGGCGGTGAAGCGCAACGACTGACGACCGCTCGCGGTATCGACACCCAGCCATCCTGGGCGCCCAACGGGCGCCAGATCGCCTTCACGTCCACCCGGTCGGGCAGCCCCCAGCTCTACCTGATGGACGGCGACGGGAGCAATGTCCGTCGGCTGAGCTTCGGCGGCCTCTTCCACGACGAGCCGACGTGGGCCTACGACGGCACCCGCATCGCGTGCACGACCCGCGACGAGGGCACCTTTCAGATTGCCACGATCGACGCGGTGACGACCGAACGGACGGTGATTTCGGCCCCCGGGAACAATGAATCGCCCTGTTTTTCTCCTGAAGGGTCTATGATCGCTTTCGAGTCGGACCGTACGGGCAGCCCGCAGATCTACATCACGGACGCCAACGGAGTACCCCATCAACTCACGACGGAAGGCGCCAATCATTCGCCCACGTGGGTCGGAGCGACGCGCTAGCTCGGCGCTCCGGAGAGGCGATGGAGGGTTACTAGGGTCCATCCTTGCGCATGGCGCAAGGATGGACCCGGGCACTCTTCTCGTGTTCTGAGACGAGCGAGGGGTTAAGATGAATGTCAAGGAGTCAGTTCAATGAGCGACAGGAAGTATCGCCATCGCGGTTATCAGGACGACGACCGCGACCGCGAGCCGCAGCGCCAGAAGCCCAAACCGAGCGGACCGCGGAACTATGACGACGGACCGCGAGGCCGAGGACTCGGGGCGCCGACCTCGGTCGCATTCAGGTGCGCGCGCTGCGGCCGGGACCTGGTCAACGTGTCGGTCGAAATGGACGCCACCTGCCCCGGCTGCCAATCACCCCTGCACTCCTGCTCGAACTGCAGCTTTTTCGACACCGGCGCACGATTCGAGTGCCGAAAACCCCGGGAGGCGCGCGTCGAGTCCAAGACCAAAGCCAACGATTGCGAGCTCTTTCAACCCAAGGCGGTCCGCGATCTCGGGCTCAAACCCTCGGAGAGCGGGCGATCGGACGGCCCGGGTGGGACCAATCCGAATGACCCGAGGGCGGCGTTTGACGCGCTGTTCAAGAAGTAGCTTTTAGCTGTTAGCTGTTAGCTGTTAGCCGTTAGCTGTTTGCTGTTAGCCGTTAGCTATTTGCTGTTAGCGATAAGCCGTTAGCTGTTTGCTGTTAGCCGCATCGCATGGTTGTTTCCGGCCGGGGGTCGGTAAGGTCGAATATTGCACAATGCCGCTCGGTGGAATAGAACCACGGGGACGCGGAGGTCGCTGGGCGCAGCCGAACATCGCGCTCCAATCCCGGGTCCCTGTGAATCAGCGCGATGTTGCTCGACGCGTGCGATGGCTTGAATTGATCAATTCGGCGGCACTCCGCGTCATTGACTGCGGATCATTTGAGCGCACCATTTTTGAGCGACTATGGCCACGCCCGAAGTCAAGCGACCGGGTCGATTGCGGCGATGGAGCTAACGGCTAACGGCTAATAGCTCCGTTGTTGCGGCGATCCGGGGGACTATCCCTTCGAGCCCGCCTTGATGGTTTCGAGGCCGTGGGCGTTGGGGCCGGTTTCTTCCCGGCGAAGCATGATGGCAAAGAAGAGTGCAAGGAATCCCAAGATACTGAAAGCCCACATCCCTGGATTGTGGCCGGCAGGGTTCTCGGCGCTCGCCTGATAGTGGTCATTCAGAAAGCCGATGACCAGCGGCATTCCCATGACCCCGATCTGCTGAACCAGCGTCATGACCGCATAGGCTGTCCCGAGACGCTTCTCGTCAACGATGTAGGCAACCGACGGCCACATCACCGCGGGGATGAGCGAAAAGGCAACTCCCATCATCGCAACCGGTACCACCAGCGGTGTGACCTGGTAGGCCATCATCAAAAAGACCGGCATCATCATGAATGAACCGAAGACCATGAAGAGCGCCCTGTTGCCAACCTTATCCACCAAGAGCCCGAAGAGCGGCGTGGCGATCATGGCAGCCAACGGGAGCACACTGTTGAACTGACCCGCGGTATCGCGAGTGAGCTCCCAGGCCTCCATGAAGAACTTGATGGAGAATCCGCGGAACGGAAAGATGGCGGAGTAGAAGGTCACACAGAGTGCGACGACGAACCAGTAGGACTTGGTGAATCGGAAAAGGTCCGAGAGCACCAGCTTGTCGGTCTCCCCCGCCTCGCCGAGACCATAACGGCGATTCGCACGCGCCTCGAGAGCTCCATAGACAAGGGCGGAGAGTAGGCAGAGCGTTCCGATTCCAGCCGCGATGAGCAGGGGACCCCGCCAGCCCGTGAACGCGGACGGAACCCAGGTGGGCATCCAGTCGGCGGAAAACGACCCCAAGCGGGCGATGGTCAGATTGATACCGAAGGCAAACCCGAGCTCCCGGCCTTTGAACCACTTGGCCAGGGCGCAGGTGATGGCAACGATCAGGGGTTCCGACCCGAGGCCGAGGAGAAAACGAGCCACCACCATGACCCAGAAGTCCGAGGTCGTGACCATCAGGATCGCGGAAAACGTGCAGATCGCCCCGAAAATGATGGTTGATTTGACCGTTCCGTATCTGTCGATGATGACACCGCCGAGCAACAGGACGATGACCGCCGCAAGGCTGTAGACCGAAAAGAGCGTGCCGTAGTTGGCATCCGTGAAACCCAACTCCGATTTGAGAATATCGGCAATGGGCGCGATGGAATCGTAGACATAGTAGTTGCCGAACATCGCCACACTGATGACGATGAGGACCAGCCAGCGGTATGCCGGTGACGGCTGAGGTGTCAGGGCGACCGGTGCGGAGGTATCGGTCATGGGGAGCTCCTTTGTGGACGGTGCATTGTAACCCCGCTCACGGAATACCCCTCCGGCGAAACTGTTACAATGGAAGTCCGCCCTCGACCTCGTGGTCATCACAGGCGGAATTCTCCACATGCTGACTCGCCGAAGTTTCATCCGTAGTGTGTCGCTCGGAGCGGCAGGATCCACAGGGTTCGCCGGTTACGGTATCGCCGGCGCTCTCGATCTGCCCGGGCTGCAACACACCACCCTCGAGCTGCCGCAGTTGCCGACCGAGTGGGATGGCCTGACCATCGCACAGATTTCGGATGTCCACGCCGGACCCTACATGCCGGCCGAACGGATGGCCCGCATCGCCGGCATGGTCGAGAACCTCGAACCGGATCTGGTGGTCTTCACCGGCGACCAGATGGACCGGCGCCCGTCAGATGCGGACCGCTTCGTTCAGGGCTTTGCCGGGATCACCGCACCGCTCGGAGTCTTCGGGATCCTCGGCAACCACGATCACTACTTCGACCCGAGGCTGTCGGAACGGGCGTTGGTCGAGGCGGGGATCACACCCCTGGTCAACCGGGGCAGGGTGCTCCGGCGGGGCTCTTCCGAGCTCGCTCTGATCGGACTCGAGGATGCCAACGCGGGCTCCGGTCGGGCGCCCGACTTCTCCCTGCTCGGCCGCTACCCCAACGCTTTCAGGCTCTGCCTCAGCCACCAGCCCCGCACCTGGCACGATACGGTGGCTGCCGGCGCTCATCTGACGCTGGCCGGCCATACCCACGGCGGACAGATAGCGTTGAACCAACGCAATCTCAACGTCGCCCGCTTCCAGAGTCGCTACATCGCCGGGCCCTACCGCCGCGCCGATGCCACGCTCTACGTCTCGCGCGGGATCGGGGTCGGCGCGGTGCCGCTCCGCCTCGGCGCACCACCCGAGATCGACATCCTCGTCCTGCGGAGCAAAGCGGACGCGGGTATTCTCGCAGCCTGAGCGCATCAGGTTCAGATCAACGCCCTTCCCGGGCAGCGCGCTTCTGAACATGGTTCTCCCATCGCGCTCCCCGTGAGTGCCCCCTCAAACATTGTTTGGCCCCTGCGATCGGCGTAGCCACGAGGTCTTCGATCCAAACAATGATTTGAAGCGGCACGTCCGTTCGATGCCACCACCGGGTGTTCTCGAGGTACCCCGCCTCGGTTCCCTCGACAGAACGCGGGTTCGGTGCCAATTCCGCGAACCCTCGAAAGAACGCGGGACGGGTACCTGACATCCGACATTGTTTGCCGCGAACAATGTCGCGTGCCTGTGCACCCCTTCCATCGCGTTTCCACAGACACTCAGCCCACCTCCCCTGGTAACCTACCGCCATGCAACTGACGACCGAGTTGTGGATCAAGGGCGGTCTGAGTCTTCTGGCGGTATTTCTGATCATCTGGCGGCACAAGATGCCGGGAAAACTCAAGAACGACCAGGCCGGTCAGATCCTCGGAGTCATGGCCGTGGTGGCGGTCCTCGCCTACACCAACTTCGGCCACTTTCACGGCTCGTCCATGGTTCACCACTGGGAACAGTTCCACTACTTCCTCGGATCCAAGTACTTTCCCGAGGTCGGCTACGACGGGATCTATGTCGCCTCGCTGGCCGCCGAACGCGAACTCGATCTCGGTCGGGGCCCGCAGCCCCACATGCGCGACCTGAGGACCAACGAGGTGGTCAGGGTCGCATCGTTGGTCAATCACATGAACGAGGTCCGCAACCGCTTCTCCGACGAGCGCTGGCAGACCTTCCGCACGGACACCCGATATTTTCTCGAGGCCAGCAGATACGACTACATCGCCAGAATCCGCAAGGACCACGGCTACAACCCGACCCCCACCTGGACCTTCACCGCCCGGATCTTCTCCCGATGGCCGGCGGCTTCGACAGCGAGCTTGAAGGCTCTCGCCTGGCTGGATCCCATCCTGCTCTGCGGCATGTTCGTAATGATCTTTCGCACCTTCGGCACCCGGATCGGCTGCCTGGCGGTCATTGTTTTCGGGCTCGGCTACCCATGGCGCTTCGACTGGGTCGGCGGCGCCTTTCTCCGGCAGGATTGGATGGCCGCCGTCGGGGTGGCGATCTGTCTGCTCAAGAGGAAGAGCTTCGGTCTCGCCGGCGGCCTCATCGCCTACGCGACCATGGTCCGGGTCTTTCCCGGCGGCTTTCTCGTCGGCCCGGCGGTGGTCTTTGTTCGCCATCTGGCAGACGGCCGACCGACCGCGTGGTTCCGCCGTCTGGCCGTGGGCTTCGGTGTTGGCGTTGTGCTCTGTCTCGCCGCGGGCAGCCTCACGGGAACCGGCCTTCGGGCGTGGACCGACTTCAAGTGGAATCTGTCCAAGCACCACGGCACCTGGCTGACCAACAACGTCGGGCTCAAGAATGTCCTGCTCTACGACCGCGCGACCATGCGCCGCGACGATGTCGATTTCCGGCTGCCCGAACCGTGGATCCACTGGCAGGCGAAAATGAACCGGCTGCAGAATGAACGGCGACCGGTCCTGCTGTTCGCCTCGGCCCTCTTTCTGGCCGTCGCGGCGGCGGCGGCGTGGCGGCTCGAGGTCCACGAAGCCGCGGTCCTCGGAACGGCCGTCGCGTTCGCGGTGGTGGTTCTCACCTGCTACTACTGGGTCATGCTCCTGCTGGTGCCGCTCGGTCGGGGGCGGTGGGGACCGACCGCCGCCTGGCTGGGGCTCAACACCGCACTCTACGGCTTCCACCTCGCCAATCTCGCGACCCTGTCGTTCGAGATGCTCTACGGCCTCCTGTCATGGGTGTTGATGTTCTTCTTCCTCGCCTGGACGGCGCCGGATGCCGTGAGGACGGCGCGCGAAGGGTTGATCTGGGTACGGTCGCGGGGCGCGAAGAGCGACCGATAGATCCAAGCGAAGCCGCTGGGGCCAGGACAGCGGCCGGGACAGCGGCCGAAGCCCGCGCCCTCACATGGCGCCTCCTCCACCCGAAAGCCCCACGATGAAAGCACGCGGGAACCACCCTCCACCGGGGCGTGCCGGGCTTGATATTGTGCTGACACCGGCTCCCCAGCAGCGCACCACGCTCCGCACAATGTCATGCCGGGCAACCCTCGCGGCGGGACGATCCGGTGCATCTGTTCCGGTTCAGAGTGAGGCCGCCGCTCGCGCGATCAGCGGGGTCGCAGACCTTCCAATAATCCCCCTCGGCCACCTGCGTGTTAGAAACCGGGTTCGGTATGGCGCGCCCCGGGGCGGGTCCCGTGCTTGATTCTCTCAACAAACTCCCCGTGAGGATGCCAGGCACCATTTTCGTCGGACGAAAATGAGAGCCAGGCACCTCCGCCGCACGATCTACTTAGTTGGACAACGTTCGAGCACCGTCTCGCCAAGAAAAAACGCGATACCTCGCGATCTTCGCGTCCTGCCGTTGCGACCTTTGCGGTTTTCTTGCAGCTGAGGCAACCACGGTGGGCGAATCAAGGGCAAGTCGATCGAGTCGCCCCACATCCTCTGTGTCTCTGTGCCTCTGTGGTTTCCTACGAGCGCCTCGACAAGCGATCCACTACATCGGGTAGAGGCCGTCGTCCCTCGTGGGCGGTGCGCCGCCGAAACCTCCACCGCCCTCTTCGCCCATCTCACTCTCAATGGCGTCGCCGAGGTCTTCCTCGATCCGCTCCGGATCCTCCCCGGCTTCGAGACGGCGAATCATCTCCTCCATGGCCGGGGTCACGGGCTCGCCGGCGAGCTCGGTCATCTTTCGCACCGCCGCGGCCATCTGTCGTGGATCGTTCTCGTCCATCCCTTCGAGATCGGCGGCGAGCTTCATCATCTCGCGCTCGAGACGAGGATCGTCGAAATCTTCCCCGCCGCCCTCGGACTCGGTCTTTCCAGCCGCACCGACACCGAAACGCGAGGGCACCCGACCGAGATCCCGGGCGCCGCACTTGGGGCACGAAGGGATCTTCTCGGGATCGACCTTGAACGAGTGGAAGCTGAAAATCCGATTGCAGGACTCACAGAGAAACTCATAGATGGGCATCACTGTCCTCCGTCGGCTTGACCCCAATCGGTCACCCGATATTCGTCGAGACCGCCTTCGGACAAACGCCAGGCATCGACCCGCATGGCCAACTCGACGGTTTCGTGGCGAAACCGCCGCGCGAGCTGGTGCGGCAGGTTCACCGCCCGCTGGACCAACTCCGCCTCTTCGAGGGGAATTCGGAGAATCGCCACACCCGGCCCGCTGAGGAGAGAGCCCCTGATGCCCGACCGGAGATCACCCAGCCCCTCACCGGTCGCCGCCGATACCGCGACAGCCTGCCGTCCGCCCGGCGCAAAGGGGCGTCGGCCGGCGACGAGGTCGATCTTGTTGAGCACGATGAGCTCTCGCCCCCGGTCCACTCCCAGTCCCTCGAGCACTTCGTCGCCGACCCGGAGGTGCTCCTCCCACGCGGGGTGGGCGACATCGACCACGTGCAGCACCAGATCCGCATCCACCGCTTCTTCGAGGGTCGACTTGAAAGGGGCAACGAGATCGTGCGGAAGCTTGCGGATGAACCCCACGGTGTCGGTCATCACCGCCGTCACGTCCTGGCCGAGAGACACTCGTCGCGCCCGCGGATCGAGGGTCGCGAAGAGGCGGTCCTCGACCAGAACGTTGGCCTTGGCGAGCCGACGAAAGAGGCTCGACTTGCCGGCGTTGGTGTAGCCGACCAGCGCCACCGAGGGCAGATCGCGGCGCCGGTCCCGGCGCAGACGCCGGTCTCTTTCAATGATGGCGAGCTTGCCCTTGAGCTGAGCGATTCTCTTCGACACCAACCTGCGGTCGATCTCGAGCTGCGTCTCACCCACGCCACGGGTCCCGATGCCACCGGCCTGGCGGGACAGGTGGCCCCATCGCCGGGTCAACCTCGGCAGGAGATAGTTCAACTGGGCGAGCTCGACCTGGGTCTTGGCCTCGCGCGACCGGGCGCGGGCGGCGAAGATATCGAGGATCACCGCCGCCCGATCGAGGATCTTCGTGTTCTCGGGCATCTCAGTTTCGAGATTGCGGACCTGCGACGCCGTCAGGTCCTCGTCGAAGATCACCGACTGAACATCCATATCGGCGGCGATGTTCGAGATCTTGGTGACGAAACCCGATCCCACGAAGGTCGCCGGATCCGGTGACGAACGCTCCTGAACCATGCGCTCGACCACCCGTCCGCCGGCAGTGTCCACCAATCGTTCAAGTTCATCGAGATGGTCCTCGATCTCGGACCGCAGCACGCCGGAACAGACCAGACCGACGAGGAGGGTGGGCTCATCGCCGGATGGTTGGACTTCAATATTCCTTGGCGAGGGCATTGATCAGCTCATCCGAGTCAGGGCAGATCCTCTTGGTGAAACCTCAAGAGGACCTGCTCGAATGCGGCCAGAGTCTGCTCGATGTCTTTGGCGCCGTGGGCGCTGGAGACAAATCCGGTCCCACCCTGGGCGGGGGGCAGCAGGACACCCTCAGCCCGCAATCCGCCCACCAGGCGGCGGTAGGCATCGGCATCGGCTCGCCGGGCAGCCGTCCCGGTGACGACCTTGTTGACCCCGACATAGAGTGCGAAGACCGAACCGACCCGGTTGACGACGATCGCCCGGTTGAAGCGATCGGCCAGGTTCAGAATGCCGTCGGCCAACTGCGCCGCTCTCTCCTCGAGGCGGGTGTAGGTGGTGTCGTTCTTCAAGATGGAGAGCACGGCCTCGGCCGCGGCCAACGACACCGAGTGCGGGATGGCGAGAATCTCGTCACCACCGGGCTCGACCTCCGTCCTTTCGATGTTGAACCCGACCGCGCCGATGGGAAAGCCTCCGCCGAGGGCGGAGCCATAGACCGCCGCATCCGGGGTCACCCCGACCCAGGCCGCGGCGCCACCGCGTGCCAACCGGAAACCCGACACCCGTTCGTCGAAAATCAACTGAGCACCAACCTCGCGACACGCATCCGCGATCGCCTTCACCGCTTCACCTTGCAGCGGGATGAGGCCAAAACGGGTCATCAACGGCTCGACTACGACAGCTGCGGTCGTCGCGGCATGGTCACGAATCTCGCCGATGATTCGGTCGGTGTTCCAGCTCGCGATCTCTCGAACGGCAAGATCGCCACACGTCGAGCCCAGGCAGGCGCCGGCGCCGAGCTTGGCGCCCCCGCTGAGAGTGACAATCTCGTTCTTCCCGCCCCTCCGCGCCCATTGGAGAACCTCGCGCATGGCCTCGTCCTGGTTGCGGCAGAACCACCAGGTGCCGATCCAGGGAAGGAACCTCGTGAGGGTCTCGGCAAGATCGGCCTCTTGCGGAACATGGAACCCGGTGGGCACCCCGAAGTCGAGCACCTTCTTGACCGCATCGAGGACGAACTGATTGGCAAAACCGACAACTGACGAGCCGCCCCCACCGAGATAGTCGATATAGCCGATGTTGTCGAGATCGTAGACCTTGGGCCCGATCGCCTTGCGGGCGACAACCGTGTCCGCCGCTCCCGCCCGGAGTACAGGAAGGAGGGAGACCCGATTCATGAGTTCATCCTGGTTTCGACCCATTTGGATTCTAGAAGTCCTCTTCAGTCTCTTCGCCGTCGCCAAAGAAAAAGCAGCCGCGACACACCTCAGAACAGAATTCCCGACCGTATCCTCTCACGGCACAGCGACGGCAGAAGAGGCTACGACAGATCATGCAGACTCGCAACTCCAAGTCCGCGAAAGACTCGTTGCATCGCGAGCATCGATGATCGTCCTTGTTCTCAGTCTGAGCCATATCTGCGAGTATAGCCCGATCCGTACCCGACACCCCAAGTGCGGACCGGTCCGAACTGATATTGACTTGGGTGAGTGACCGGCCGTATAGTGCTCCGTCGGGCGGTGTAGCTCAGAGGCAGAGCAGGGGTCTCATAAGCCCTGTGTCGGTAGTTCAAGTCTACCCACCGCCACCAATTTTGGCCGCTGAAACCCGATGGGTTTCAGCGGCCAAAATCGGTCATGAGGATTGAATTCATCGCATTTCCGAACCACCCGGAGTGATCGTGGTCTTCCTGAATCAACAGGATCGCTCCAACGACTCTGAAGGGCAGGCTGGAAGCCCGCCCTACAATCCAACCAAGAGAAACGCCATCGTGGGTATTGTGGAGCAGGCTTCCAGCCTGCTTGTCGCGGGTATTGTGGAGCAGGCTTCCAGCCTGCTTGTCGCGGGTATTGTGGAGCAGGCTTCCAGCCTGCTTGTCGCGGACCTTGAAGCGACAACCCAGCCCATTCGAAGCCAATAGACCATCAGACTAGCCCGAACACCTGCCATCGCTGCTAGCATTCAGACAATGGAAACCGCCGCGTTTGTCGCGCACTTCGAGCGCACCTTCCCCTACCTCATCGGGCGGCAGGTGCTCGTTGCGCTTTCGGGCGGGCGTGACTCGGTGGCCCTGCTCCATCTTCTCCGAGACCCGGCGCTCGATCTCCGGCTCGAGGCGGCCCATGTCCACCACGGGCTGCGCGGCGCCGAGGCGGACGCGGACGCCGAGTTCTGCCGCCGGCTTTGCGGCGCCCTTGAGATTCCATTCGAGCTCATCCCCCTACCCGACGACGACAAACGTCCTGCGACCGGTGAGGCAGCGTGGCGCCGACGGAGGTATCGTGCGCTGCTCGAGCACGCGGCGAGCCGGCAGATCCCGGTGGTGGCCACCGCCCACCACGGGGACGATGTCGCCGAAGGCGTGCTGGTACAGCTTCTCCGCGGCGCCGGCCCCCGGGCCATGGCCGGGATCGCGACCGAGACTGAGGACGGGGTCATTCGTCCACTGTTGCCATGGGGGCGTCAGGAGATCGGTCGCTGGCTGGGGGAGCGAGCCCTCGACTGGCGCGAAGACGGCAGCAATCTCGACACCGACCGGTTACGAAACCGCGTCCGGCACGTCATCCTTCCCGAGCTCGAGACCGAGACCCCGCGATTGCGCAACCACCTCGTCAACCTGGCGGCCGCCATCTCCGACGGAGAGGCCCACCTGGCGGCCGAGCTCCACCGGAAGGCCCGATTCGTCGATCCCTGGGATCCGGTCGGCGGCATCGACATCTCCACCCTCTCCGATCTTTCGCGAGCGCTTCGGGCCCGCTGGTTGCACGGCCAGATGCGCCGTCTGGGAATCGACCGCACCACCCGACGTCAGCTCGAGCTCTTCAATCTCAGCCTCGACACAGGCTCACCGAGATCGGTGACCATGAATGAGCGCTGGCGGCTTCGCATCGCTCGCGGCAAGCTCTGGGCCGAGCCACCCACGAATCCGGAAGGCGCCGAGGTGACCCTGGAAACCGGCCGGGCCGTGGCATTGGGCGTCCCCGGGTGGCAGGCGCACATCACAACCCCGAACGATCTTCACCCAAACACCCGCTGGCGTTGGCACCCGGTCTCGGCGGAGGCGGTTGTCAGCCTCCGTCCGGCGCGCGCCGACGATCGAGTCGAGGTCTCCCGGAGAGCGACGCGAAGAGTGCAGAAAATGATCTCCGAAGCACTTCCTCGCCACCTCCGCTCGGCGTGGCCGCTATTCTGCGAGAATGATATGATTCGTTGGATTCCCGGAGTGTGGCAGTGTCCTGAACCGGGGGATCCGAGCAACCGGGTCGTGGAGGTATTTCGCTCATGAACACCCCAAGGGTGGTTTTCACCGCAGATCAGATTCATCGGCGGCTCGAGGAGTTGGTCACCGAAATCAGCTCCGACTACGAGGGCAAGGAACTTACTCTCGTGGGTATTCTCAAGGGTTCGGCCTTCTTCCTCGTCGACATCTCTCGTCTCTTCAATCCATCGGTTTCGGTGGACTTCGAGTTTGTCGACGTGACCACCGCGACGGGCGAACGGGGTGAGGTTGTGAGCCTCACCTTCGCCACCAGGATCAACGTGACGGGCCGGCATGTCTTGATCCTCAAGGACGTCTTCCACTCGGGAGTCACCGAGAACTACCTGATCACGCATCTCTGCCAGCAGAACCCGGCCTCCATCGAGGTCGTCGCGCTGGTGGACAAACCGCAAATGCGCAGTGTCAATCTGTCGGCGCGTTACGCCGCCTTCACCGAAGTACCGGAGGGCTATCTGATCGGCTACGGCCTCGGCCCGAGCCGCAGTCAGCACACCAATCTTCCCGACTTGTGTGTCATCGCACCGGGGGAAGATTCGGCCACCTCGTGAGGTTCTCCTTAACGCCCACCCTTAACGGGTTGCGGCGGGAGGCAATCGGATCGTGAATCAAACCGTAAGAACCGTCCTCATGTGGGCCGTGATCATCGTCGGGGTGATGCTCATCCTCCAGGTCCTCAGGGGTTACTCGACCACCAGTCGCGAGATCCCGTTTTCTGAGTTTCTCGATCGGGTCGCCGCCGATGAGGTGCAGCAGGTCCTGATCAAGCGCGAACAGATCCACATCCAGACCGGGATGGCGAGGGAGGAGGATGGCCCGCAACCACGCTACGACCATTTCACCTACAACCCCGGCTACGACGATCTGGTGAATGATCTTCGCGAACACAACGTGGTCATCAAGGTGGAGAAACCCACCGATGGCCGGATGCTCACCGCGCTGCTGTCGTGGGCGCCGCTTCTCATCCTGGTCGGCCTCTGGTTTGTCTTCTTCCGGCAGATGCAGAGCGGCGGCACCAAGGCCATGTCCTTCGGCAAGTCCAAGGCCAAGCTGCTGACACCGGAGCAGAAAAAAATCACCTTTGACGACGTCGCCGGCGTCCCCGAGGCCAAGGAAGAGCTCGAGGAGATCATCGACTTCCTCAAGGACCCGAAGAAGTTTCAGCGACTCGGCGGCAAGATCCCCAAGGGTGTGTTGCTCATGGGCTCGCCCGGGACCGGCAAGACCCTGCTCGCGAGGGCTGTTGCCGGCGAGGCCGATGTCCCGTTCTTCTCGATTTCGGGTTCGGACTTCGTCGAGATGTTCGTCGGCGTCGGCGCCTCGCGGGTGCGTGATCTCTTCGAACAGGGCAAGAAGAGCGCACCCTGCATCGTCTTCATCGACGAGATCGACGCCGTCGGCCGCCACCGCGGCGCCGGGCTCGGCGGTGGTCATGACGAACGGGAGCAGACCCTCAACCAGCTGTTGGTGGAAATGGACGGCTTTGAGTCCAACGAGGGCGTGATTCTCATCGCCGCCACCAACCGTCCCGATGTCCTCGACCCGGCGCTGCTGCGTCCGGGCCGTTTCGATCGCCGAATCGTGGTCAACCCTCCGGATGTCAAGGGACGCGAGGGCATCCTCGAGGTCCACACTGTGAAGATCCCGCTCGCCTCCGATGTCGAGCTCACGGTCATCGCCCGCTCGACTCCGGGATTCTCGGGCGCCGATCTGGCGAATCTGGTCAACGAGGCCGCCCTGCGAGCGGCCCGTTTCAACAAGATGAAGGTCGACATGGCCGACTTCGAGTTTGCCAAGGACAAGGTCATGATGGGCTCCGAACGCCGGTCTTTGGCCATGTCCGAGGAGGAGAAACGCACCACCGCCTACCACGAGGCGGGCCACGCGCTGGTGGCGGTGATGGTTCCCGAGGCGGATCCGCTGCACAAGGTCACCATCATTCCGCGCGGGATGGCCCTCGGTCTCACCCAGCAGCTCCCTCTGGGAGATCGTTACACCTACTCAAGGGCCTATCTCGACGCCAATCTGCGGGTCCTCATGGGCGGTCGGCTCGCCGAGGAACTGATCTTCGGATCGGAGAGCATGACCACCGGCGCCGGCAACGACCTCGAGCGGGCCACCGAACTCGCCCGGAAGATGGTCTGCGAGTGGGGCATGAGCTCCAAGATGGGGCCGCTCACCTTCGGCAAGCGTGAAGAGTCCATCTTCCTCGGCAAGGAGTTCTCTCGCCACCAGGACTACTCGGATTCAACGGCGGTGGCCATCGATGAGGAGATCCACCGCTTCATCAGCGAGGCCTATGACGATGCCAGCGCGATTCTCGACGAACATCGAGAGGCTCTCGAGGCGATCGCCGTCGGTCTGCTCGAGGACGAGGTCCTTGACGGCGAGGAGATCTACGAGCTCATAGCACAGCACTCTGAGGTCGATGTCGATGCCATCAGGCGGTTCAAGCAGAAGAACCATCAGGAGGTCACAGAATCGGCGTGACTGCAACCACAGGAACCTCGGGCCCAGCGGCAACGGCAACACGGCTTGACGAGCTGTGGACGAACCGTGGGCCGGTGGTGATGGGGATCGTCAACTGCACGCCCGACTCGTTCTCCGACGGCGGACGATTCCTGACTGCCGGCGAAGCCGTCGGCGAATGTCAGCGCCACCTCGGGGCCGGGGCTCGAATCATCGATATCGGTGGAGAATCGACCCGCCCGGGCGCCGATCCGGTGGATGCCGATGAAGAGTGCCGGCGAGTCGTCCCGGTGATCCGCGAGCTCCGTTCCCACCACCCAACCGCCGTTATCTCCGTCGACACCACCAAGATCGGGGTTGCCGGACAGGCGCTCGACGCCGGCGCCGACATCGTCAACGATGTCAGCGCGGCCGCCGAGAACGGAATGCTCGAGTTGGTGGCGGATCGCGGCGCCGCCATCGTGCTCATGCACCGCCGCGGCACACCTCAAACCATGCAGCGGGACACCCACTACGATGACGCGGTTGCCGAGGTCCACTGCTATCTGCGCGAACGCGCAACCGCCGCCATCGCCGCAGGGATCCCTTCCCACCGGGTGTGGCTGGACCCCGGCATCGGCTTCGGCAAGGACGATGACGGAAACCTCGCTCTCCTCGCGGCCCTCCCGGAACTTGTGAGCGCGGGCCATCCGGTGGTCGTGGGGCCATCGCGAAAGTCCTTCATCGGGCGTCTCACCGGTGCCCCGGTGGACGGTCGTCTCGGGGGCACTTTGGCTGCGCTCATCCCGTGCATCGGTCTCGATCACGTGGCGGTGCGGGTCCACAATCCCGGCCCGGCCGTCCAGTTCCTCGCGATGGCGAGATTGATCTCGGAGTCGGCGGCTTGAACTGGCTCCTCGGCTTTCTGCGCGAGCTGAGCTCGCTGAGCGTGAATCTCGCCGACGTCGTCGACGTGCTCGTCGTGACCCTACTGCTCTACGCCCTTTTGGTGTTGCTTCGCGGCACTCGGGCGATGCAGATGCTCTGGGGCATTCTGATCATCACCGGCTTGTACTTCTTCTCCCGCGCCCTCGATCTCATCACCCTGTCGACGATTCTCGGAAACCTGCTCGCATTCCTGCCCATCGCCATCATCGTTCTCTTTCAGCGAGAGATTCGCAGCATGCTCGCCGCCTTCGGCTCACGAACCCTGCTGCGCTGGAAGAGCGAGCCGGATGAGGGCACGGCACCGCTCAACGAGCTCGCTCTCGGGGTCCAGGCGCTGGCCTCGAAACGGATCGGCGCGCTCATTGCCATCGAGCGCAAGGACTCCCTGGCTGCGTGGGCGGATACTGGAATCCCGCTCGACGCAATCTTCTCCTACGACCTCATGCTCAACATCTTCATCCCCGGGACGCCCCTCCACGACGGTGCGGTGGTGCTGCGCGGGAGCAAGATCGTCGCCGCATCCTGCTTTCTTCCGCTGACCACCCGGCACCGACTCTCGAGCGAGCTCGGCACCCGTCACCGCGCCGCCATCGGGCTTACCGAGGAATCCGACGCCCTGGTCATCGTCGTTTCCGAGGAGACCGGCACCATCTCACTCGCGGTGGAGGAACAGCTCCTTCGTCCGCTCGACGAGACCACCCTGCGAAACGCCCTGGCCGAGCACGCCCTCGAGCTCGCGGCTCACGACAACGGGAAGACCTGATGCTGCGTCCGCAACACCCGCTGCATTTCTTGGTTGCCCTGGTGGTGGCCATCCTTCTCTGGTACGGGCTCGCCGGCCAGAAGAACGAAAACCTCTCGGTCCGCGGTGTCAAGGCCGCTCTCACCCTGGTCAACATGCCGCGCGAACTCGTGCTCATGTCCAGCGTCCCGGACACGATCTCGCTCCAGCTTCGCGGACCGCTGTCGAAGAGCCTGGATGCGGCCGCCGGCCTCGAGGTCTATCTCAACCTCGCCGACGCCCGTCCCGGCACGAGTTCGTTTCCCATCGATGCGGCCGGCATCCAACTCCCTGACGATGTCGAGGTCGTCAGCATCGAACCGTCGGCCATCACCCTCGAGCTCGAACGCCTCATCAGCGCCAATATCGCGCTGCTGCCGGCGGTGGAGGGCGTTCCCGCGCCGGGTTTCGCCATCGGCGAGATCCGGATCTCTCCCCTCCAGGTCAACGTCCAGGGACCCGAAAGCCGCATCCTCGAGCTCGAGCGGGTGGAAACCACTCCGATCTCGGTCGAAGGAGCCACCGGACCCGTGGAAGCCACCGTCCTGCCACGTCTCCCGGACCCTCTTGTCCGATCGCTCACCGTCGTTCCCCTCGTGGTGATCGTCGATGTTGTCACTCTGGACACCACCCCGACGCCGACACCCACATCGGAACAGGAGCAATAGCTCGTGGCGTCCCGCCTCTTCGGCACCGACGGTATCCGAGGCCGTGCCCTGGAGTGGCCACTGGACGAGGACACCGTCCTTCGGCTGGGTGCGGCCCTTGCCCGGGAACTTCGCGCCGCCGGTTGTGAACCCTCGATTCTGCTCGCCGGCGACACCCGCGCCTCCACCGAGACCCTGGCGGGATGGATGGCGACCGGTTTTCAGGCCTCAGGCGGCGGGGTGACGTGGGGAGGCGTCCTGCCGACACCGGCCGTCTCGCAGCTGCTTCGGGGCACCACATGCGCCGCCGGCGTGGTGATCTCGGCGTCGCACAACCCCGCCGAAGACAACGGGATCAAGGTCCTCGGTCCCGGGGGTCAGAAGATCGACGACGAGGTCGAGCGCAAGCTCGAGCGAGAGCTGCTCGCCGTGGAACCGACCGTGGAGGCGTGTCTGCCGCCCGTCGATACGGCGCTCGCGGCGGACTATCTCGAACTGCTCATGGCATCACACGAGGCGCCCCGGCCGCTCGCCGGAATGCACGTTGTGCTCGACTGCGCCAACGGCGCCGCGTCGGAGATCGGGCCCGAGTTCCTCGATCGGCTCGGAGCTCGGGTCACCGTCCTCGCCGCATCTCCGGATGGCGCGAACATCAACCGCGACTGCGGCGCCACCTCGCCCCGAAACCTCGTCGACCGGGTGCTCTCGGAAGGCGCCGACGCCGGTCTCGCCCTCGACGGGGACGCAGACCGGGCCATTCTCGTCGATGAAACGGGCCGCCTCCTGGACGGCGACGATATCCTTCTCGCCTGGGCCCGACACCTCAAGGCCCACGACCGGCTGCCGGGGAATCGGGTGGTCGCGACCGTGATGTCCAACTTCGGGCTCGAACGATCGCTGCGCAACGATGGCCTGTCCATGAGGCGGTGCCCCGTGGGTGATCGCGCCGTCTGGCTCGCCATGACCGGAGAGGGAGTCGCTCTCGGCGGCGAGCAGTCCGGCCACATCATCTGCTCACACTATTCGGTCTCCGGAGACGGGTTGCTCACCGGCAGCCACCTGCTCGCCATCGCCGCCGCCGATTCGCGGCGGGCTTCGGCGCTGTCGGACCTCGTCCGGATGCCCCAGCTTCTGCTCAACGTGCCGGTGGCCGAACGGAGACCCCTCGATGAGCTCCCACTGGTTGCCGCAGAGCTGGAGGAAGTCCAAACCCGCCTCGAGAACCGAGGAAGAGTGCTCTTGCGCTACTCGGGAACCGAACCCCTCGCGAGGGTGATGGTCGAAGGCGAGGACGCGCACGAGATCGAGGAGATGGCCAACCGCCTCGCCGATGCCGTGAAGCGCGAACTTGGGTAGGCACGCGCTTCAGCGTACGGATATCGCAACCATCGCACGGAGTAACCGCAGATAGCGCAGATGAACGCAGATTCCATCGCAACATCGCAAGGTTGAAACGCAAAGACCGCCAAGCGCATTCGTCTCAAAGATGCGCCATGCCATCACAACAGAGAGTTGATCGCGCGTGGATTGAGGGTTGTCCCACTTCGTGGTGGTGGTATCTCGACCGGTACGTGTCTGAAGGCAGGCTGGAAGCCTGCCCCACCATCCGTCGCAGCGAGTTTCGAATCTGTTGACCGGCCGGTCCCTTGCATCCGCCCGAAATCAAGATCCTGAGATGGTGCGATGGGCCAACAATGCGACGTCCTTTGCGATGTTCTTTGCGTTCTTGGCGTCCTTTGCGGTGAATTTGCGATGTGAACCCTGCGCACCCCGTGATTCCATCGTGGTTCGGACGGCCCTTGGAGATGTCTTCCCGCCGTGGTTGAATACCCATGATGAAGACCACCGACAGGACATTCTTCCTCCTGGTTCTCCTCGGTACGACGCTGCTCCACGTGGTGATCGCGGTGGCAACCCCGGTCTCCGGCGATGAGGCCTACTACTGGGACTGCTCTCGCCACCTGGATTGGACCTACTTCGATCAGCCCCCCCTGGTGATCTGGGCCATGATCCCGTCCCGGGCGATTCTCGGGGAGACCAATCTCGCGGTGCGCGCGCCGGCGATCCTGGCGAGCCTGCTCATCGCGCTGGCCCTGCTGCCGGTGGTGCGGCGTCTCGGAGGCGACTATCGCGAGGCCGGTCTCGCCTACCTGTTGCTCCACGGCACACCGCTGGTCTTTCTCGGCTCGTCCTACGCCTCCACCGACATCGCCATGATCGTCGCCTACACCTTGGCCACCTGGGCCGCCATGGCTGTGGCCGATGGCGATCTCCGGGGCTGGTGGGGTTTCGGTCTGGCCATCGGACTCGGCTTTCTCGCCAAATTCCCCATGGTCCTCGCTCTGGCGGTCATCGCCGCAGCGGTGGTCTGGGGTGAGGGCAGACGCCATCTCAAGAGCGTGACCCCCTATCTCGCGGCCGCCCTGGCCTTTGTCTGCACCGCGCCTGTGTGGATCTGGGCGGCCCAGCACAACTGGGACAATATTCTCTTCCAGCTCGAGGGCCGCCACGCCTCGGCCGGATTCACGCTGAAGTATCTCGGCGAGTACTTCGGCGCCAATCTCGTCCTGCTCTCGCCCACCTTCGCCATCGCCCTCGGTGCGGCCTGGTGGATCGCACGCAAGCGCACTGAACCGGCCTGGCGGGTGGCCTTCGTCTCCGCCGTCACCCCCCTCGCCTTCTTCGGCCTTCTCGCCCTGCGGTCGCGGATGTCGCCCCATTGGGGGGCGCCCGGGCTGGTGGTGGCGACGGCCATGCTGGTCATGCTCACCTTCCGCTTCAAACGCGGGCTCGTCGTCAGCGGCGTGGTCTTCGGTCTGCTGCTCTCGGGCACGGTCCTCGCCATCGTCGCGTATCCGGAGAAGCTGCTCGAGATCCAATGGACCTACTCCGGTCGGCCGGGCCGGGTGAGCACTTCATCGGCCGCGGCCATCATCGGCAACGACGAGATCGCCCGCGAGGTCGGTGCCCGACTCCGGCCCGGCGAGCTCATGGCTTCGTCGAGCTACACCAATGTCCACCTCCTCGGATTCCTCTCCGGCGGCGAGCTCGAAACCCGGCTTGCCAACATCAACAATGGGCTCCACGGGCTGGCCTCGCTCTATTGGCACGAGCCGGACGACCTGGTGGGGCGAGACTTCCTCTTCGTCGCCAACGACCGCCGCGGCGACATGCACGAAAAGCTCGCCGAGATCTTCACCGTGGTCGAGGAGCAACCCGCCATCGAGATTCACCGCCACGGCCAGCTCATCCGGACCCTGCGGGTTCTGCGTTGCCGGGATCTCAAAACACCCTCTCCGGCCTTCACCCGCCTCGACTGACCCGCATCCGCGTCCGCGTCCGACTCGATCCCCGCTCTCGGAACGTCTGCGCTCCAAGGCATACAGACCGGCTCGCGCGGGCTATTTCTTTCGTTTCGGCAGGCGCCGGACACGGACACGGGTCGGACGGCCGTTTTCGACCCGCTCGACAATGAGCCCGATGCCGTCCCAGTTCACCGAGATCCCCGGCGCCACCCCGCCGTCTTCGAGGTGGACCACGAGTCCGCCTACCGATTCGATGTCCTCGGGCTCTTCGATGGCGCGCTCCACCAGACCCTCGAGCCGCTTCAGCGACAGAAAGCCTGGCACCACCCAACCTTCGGCGTCCTTGATGACCGCGGTTTCGAGATCCCGATCGAACTCATCCTCGATCTCGCCCACCACCAACTCGAGGGCGTCCTCGAGGGTGACGACGCCGGAGAACCCGCCGTACTCGTCGAGCACCACCGCCAGGTGCTGGCCGGTGTTTCGGAAGTCCTGCAGCAGATCGGACAGCAACCGGCCCTCGGGCACATAGAGAGGCGGCACGACGATACGGCGCCACGGTTGTGCGGGGTCGTGGGTCAACAGGGATTTGGCGTGGAGCACGCCGACGATGTCGTCGGGCGAGTCACGGACCACCGGGAACCGGCTGTGCGGCGTCGAGGCAACAAGGGCCTTGAGGGTGTGGAGGTCGCAATTGACCGAAACCGTCACCACCATGGTTCGGGGGATCATCACCTCGCGCGCGACCGCACGGTGAAAGCGCAGGACAGACTCCATCATCAGCCGCGCCTCCCGCCCCAGTTCGGCGTGGCGGTGGGCCAACCGCATCATGAAGAGGAGGTCTTCTTCGGTCACGGCAAGCTGCGGGCCGAGATCGCGGGACAGCAGTCGGGTGAGCAGACCGAGTACCCAGTTCACCGGTTTGAGCACCACATCGAGCAGGTAGAGAACCGGAGCCACGCGAGCCGAAATCCAGGCCGAGTGACGCTGGGCCAGGGTCTTGGGTGTGATCTCGCCGAAGACCAGAATGACAAGAGTCATGACACCGACCACGAATGCGAGGCCGCCCTGGTCAGTGATGCGGTAGGCGATCCGGGTGGCGAGGGCCGAGGCGAGCACGTTGACCAGATTGTTGCCGACAAGGATGGTGATGAGCAGCTCTTGCGGGGCGTTGGCCCAGCGGTCGAGCCCGGCCCGGGTCAGCCGGCCGCTCGATTGGCGCAAGGCCTCCAACCGGGTGATGGGCAACGACGAAAGAGCCGTCTCCGACGCCGAGAAGAAGCCCGAACCAACCAGGCACAGAACCACCCAGATAATGTCAGAGGCCACGACTGATCGCTCGGGGACAGGGTTCGGGGTCGTCGTCCATCTTGTTTGATCGTAACATGATGACGGCATGCTAAGCTTCCCACGCAACAACAAGATTTCTCAGGAGGTCGAGATGAGCAACGGAGCCCAGGCACCCGAACGACAAGGACTGCATCCGCTGGCGTGGGTCGGCATCGGTTGCGGCGTGATCCTGGTCATCGTCGTGGCGGCCATGTTGATCGGTGGGTTCTTCCTCGCCCGGACGGTCAAGAACGTCGCCGGTGATTTCGAGAACAACCCCGGTCTCGCGGCCGCCAGGCTGATTGTCAAAGCTTCGCCCGAGCTCGAGGAGGTCGAGGTCGACGAGGACGCAGGCACCATGACTGTTCGCAACACCAAGACCGGCGAGCTCATCACGGTGAACTTCGAAGACATCAAGGAGGGCCGGTTCAGCTGGACCGCCGATGGCGAGGAGGTCACCGTCGATGTCAGCGACGCCGAAGACGGTACCGTCCGGATCGAGAGCAGCGACGGTGACGGTTTCGCCCTCACAACCGGCGCGGCCGTGACCGACGAGATCCCGGAGTGGGTGCCGGTCTATCCGGGGAGCGAGCCCGAGAACCGGGGCACGATGACGACCGAAGACTCCATCAACGGCAATTTCTCCCTGAGCACGGACGACACCGTGGCCGAGGTCCTCGACTTTTTCCGCAGCGAGCTCAAATCGGTCGGGTTCCAGGTCACCGTCAACACCTACTCGGGCGGTGACAACGAGGGCGCCATGATCAACGGCGTTCTCGAGGCCGAGAATCGAAACGTCATCGTCATGATCGGTCGCGATGAAGGTTCAACCACCGTGAATGTGACCTACAGCTCGAAGAAATAGTCCTCGCCCTACTTCGTCGCCTTCGCCACCTTGTCGGCGATCTCGGTGAAGGCCCGGGCCGAGGGTGACTCGGGTCGCTCGAGCACCACCGGTGTGCCATGGTCGCCGCCGGTGACGACGGCGGGATCGAGGGGGACCGATCCGAGGAGAGGCAGCTCGAGCTCTTCGGCGGTCTTCGCGCCGCCTCCCGTCCCGAAGACGTGCTCCACATGGCCGCACTCGGGGCACTCAAACCCGCTCATGTTCTCGACGATCCCGAGCACGCGGGTCTCGAGCTTCGTAAACATGTGCAGGCTCTTGCGGGCGTCGATGAGGGCCACGTCCTGCGGCGTCGTCACGATCAAGATCCCGGCCAGGGGCACGTTCTGGCACAGGGTGAGCGCGACATCGCCGGTCCCCGGCGGCAGATCGACGATGAGGTAGTCGAGCTCGCCCCAGCGGACATCACCGAAGAACTGTTCGAGGGCCTTCTGCAGCATGGGTCCACGCCAGATCACCGGCTGATCGGCGTCGACCAGAAAACCGAAAGACATGACCTTGACGCCACCCGGCGCCTCCACCGGGTAGATCCCGCCTTCCTCGTCTCCCATCGGATCGCCGGTGGCGCCCATCATGAGCTGCTGGGAGGGTCCATAGATGTCGGCATCGAGCAATCCCACTGCGTGTCCGGCAACGGCGAGCGCGTGCGCGAGGTTGGCTGACACGGTGGACTTGCCGACCCCGCCCTTCCCGGAGGCCACCGCAACCACCCGTTTGATGCCCGGTATCTTGTCGGCCCAGGTTGTGGGCTCGGGCTCGGGATGGGGCGGGGCCGACGCCATGGGCATCATGGGTTGGATCTGAAGCTCCACCTCGGAAACCTCATCCATGGCCTGGAGAGCGGTCTCGATCCGAGTGCGCAGCTCTTCGACATCCGAGGGCTGCACAACCTGGACCGCGAGCGCGAGGCGAACCGACGAGCCGTCGATCTCGAGGTCGCGAATCGTTCCGGCTTCGACCAGGCTCTGCGAGCTGCCCGGCGCGGTGATCTCGTGAAGGGCTTCGAGGACACTCTGATTGGTGAGCGACATGCAAACTCCTTTTGGGGCCGCCTTCCCGCGAGGGGAACGGCCTGAGAGTTTAACCGATTCGGGTGAGGCCGGATTCCGGTGCGACGCGCCGTTTGAGGGTACAATCCGGCCAGCCGAGGAATGGAGGATTCAATTGTCGGAAATCACCAACCACGAGGTGACGATTTCATACACCGACGAGGGCGCAGGCCGACCGGTGGTCCTTCTGCACGGCCATACTCTCGACCGGCGGATCTGGCTGCCCATAGTGCCGACCCTGCTCAAGGCCGGGCTCCGGGTCATTCGGCCGGATCTGCGGGGTCACGGCCAGAGCAGCCGGCCGGACTTCGGCTATCACCACTTCCACCACGCCGCCGACACGGTCGCCCTCCTCGACGCCATCCACATCGAGCACGCCGCCGCCATCGGTTTCAGCTTTGGTGGTGGAGTCGCCATGGAGTTGGCCCTCACCCACGCCACTCGCGTCGACTCCCTCGGCCTCGTCGCGACGGTGATGCCCGACCGTCCCTTCGAACCCGCCTTCATGGAGAATCTGCGGGAGGTCGCCCGTTGTATCCGAGCCGATGGCGTGGCCGCAGCCATGGCGGGACCGTGGGCAGCGAGCCCCCTTTTCGCCCATTCCTTCACCAAGGACGGAATTCGCGAGGCCGTCGCCGCCATCGTTGCGGGCTTCCCCGGCGCCGAGTTCCTGGCCACCCAACGCGACCGGGTGGAGCGCGATTGGAAGCTCCCCGACCGGCTCGCCGAGATCTCGGCGCCGACGCGGGTCATGGTGGGCGAGATGGAAATGCCCGGATTCAAGGCCTACGCGAAAGAGGCGGCCGGCGGGATCCCGGGAGCCAGAATCGAGATTATCCAGAACTGCGGCCACCTCCTGCCCCTCGAGGCCCCGGAAGCCGTGGCTGCGATGATCATCGGGCTGTTCGACGGCAGGTAGAATTACAGGAAGCGAGGCCTCCTACTCGGAATATCTCATTGAGGACGTGGCGGCGCCAACCACAACGTCGTCCGACTCCGTGAACACGCGATTCCCACCGATACATGACTGAAGGGCAGCCAGGATGGCCGCCCCCACAACCATCGCAATCTCGCCTGTTTCGTTAAGGGTCGGACATTGTGGGGCGGGCTTCCAGCCTGCCCTTCAGTGCGCTTACGGTCGGGAAATAGCCACCACGAAGTCGGAAAACCTCCAAGTGACGCGCGACCCACTCTCTCTTGCGACGGCTTTGCGAATCTTCGCGATGGATGGTCTTCGCGGCCTTTGCGTTTCACCTTGCGATGGTGCGATGGCATCGATGTCGATCTGTTTGATCTGTGGGCTTCGCTACAGACGCACGACCGGGGTCGGGGGTTCCTCGCCGGACACGACCGCGAGGACGTTTCTTGCCGCGAGCTCGGCCATGGCGGCCCTCGTTTCCACCGTCGCCGAGCCGATGTGCGGCAGCAGAACCACATCCTCGCGCTCGAGCAGGCCGGGTTGGACCGCCGGTTCGTGTTCGTAGACATCGAGCCCGGCGCCACCGAGGCGGCCCTCTTCCAGCACCCGAACCAGCGCCGCCTCGTCCACCAGCGGCCCGCGGGCGGTGTTGACCAGGAAGGCCCCCGGCGGCATGAGGCGGAGCCGCGCCTCGTCGAGGAGATGTCGGGTCCCCTCGTTCAGCGGTGTGTGGAGGGTCACGACGTGGCTGGTGGAGAGCAGATCCTCCAGGGCCATGAACACGGCCGGCGGATCCGGGCACTCGGGTTCCTCGACATCGCTGTAGGCCACCGACATCCCGAAACCCCCGGCTCGGCGGGCGACCGCGCGCCCGATACGGCCGAAGCCCACGACCCCGAGCTGGCGACCCTGAATCGCCGACCCGAGCAGCATGTCGAGGGCCCAGCCGTGGAAGCAGCCATCACGGAGATAGCGCTCGGACTCGCCGAGACGCCGGGTGACGGCGAGGATCAGCCCCCATGTCAGGTCAGCCGTTGCCTCGGTGAGCACATCAGGGGTGTTGGTCACCCACACTCCGCGACGCCGGGCGGCCTCGAGATCGATGTTGTCGAAACCCACCGCGCAGTTGCCCACCACCCGGAGATTCGGGCAGGCGGCGAGCACCCGATCGGTCACGGGGTTGGCGATGAGAGTGAGCGCCGCGTCGGCGGGGCCGATGAAGTCGACGAGACCACTCTCACTGGTGATCTGCACCCCGGAGTTGAGCCTGACGAGGCACCGGTCCTCGAGCCACTCGACAGCACGACCGGGCAACTCCGCGGTCACGGCGACGACGGGGAGTTTTCCGGTCACTCCCAACCCTCCACCGGTGCGAGGAACTCCACCAGGAGCTCTTCTATGGGCCTCTCCGCGGTTTCGACCACCCGACCGATCTCGATCCCGTCGTTGTCGAAGA
Organism: Thermoanaerobaculales bacterium; assembly: GCA_029287235.1. Lineage (GTDB taxonomy): Bacteria > Acidobacteriota > Thermoanaerobaculia > Thermoanaerobaculales > Sulfomarinibacteraceae > JAHECW01. The sequence continues at coordinate 7,186 of JARFRM010000297.1, read as the reverse complement.
CCGCAATGGTCGCGACCCGGTCCACCGTACGTTCGACGCCTGCGAAGATCGCCAGGTTCTCGTCGTCGATCCGACGGGTCCGATCCACGCCGATCATCTCGTGCTCGAACACGAGGGGGTCGAGCCGGTCGAGGACCTTCACCAGTCGCGGGACCTCGCGCTGGGAATCATGGCACCACGAGCCCAGAACGGTGACGAGGCGATAGCTCCCGGTGGCGGAAGCGAGCGTCTCCATCGACGCCTCACCGGGTCGGGCTTCATCGTATTCCTCCTGCCAACCGGGAAGCCCGGCCAGCTCGTCCCAGAGAACCGGGCCGAGGAGCACCGGGGTTGGGGGCGGCGGCTGGTCACCGCTGAAGGCGTCGATCCCGCGAATTCGGTCACCCACCCTCAGCCGGGTCAAGACCTCTCGCCCGGCGATGACTTCGCCGATATTGGTGTAGTGCCCGACGAGATGGTCAGCGGGCATCAAGGTGACGAAGAACTGGCTGCCCCCGGTGTTCGGTCCGGAGGTGGCGATACCGACCCGCCACGCATCGAAGGGACTGAAGGCGGGCTCGTCGGGCAGGATGAAACCGGGACCACCCCAGCCATCGCCGCGGGGGTCGCCACCCTGAACCACGAAGTTGGGAACCACACGATGGAAGATCAAATCGTCATAGAAGCCGGCGGCTGCCAGATCGAAGATCTCGCGCGCCGAAATGGGCGCTTCCAAGGTATCGAGACGGATGCGGAAACCACCCCTGTCGGTGGTGACATCGAGCCAGTGCATTCCCCGCATCCACTCGACCAGCTCGACATACCACCGGTGGTCGTGGCGCAGCTCCCTCTCCTGCGAACGGGCGGGAAGACCGGCACTCCTGGCGGCATTGACGAGCCGGATCTCCACCGCCGGATCCGGGTCTCTTGCCGCTTGCTCGAGTACCAGTGCTTTCTCCTGATCGTTCTCGGCGAAGCTGAACGCGGAGATCAGGGCAGCCGCGCGAGCGTCCGGCACCTCGTCGGATGCCCAGGATCGAGCCAGACTCAGCGACTCGGCAAACGACCCGGCGACCCCGGCGTCTCCCAGATGATTCAGAGCCGCGGTTCTGACAAAAGGATCCGGGTCTTGGGCGACCAGCTTCCGAAGTAGCTCGATATGGGAGGAGACCTCCTGAGTTTCGAGGTTTTCGAGCCAGGCCAGGCGAACCGCCGCCTCGCGATGATTCACGACCGCCTTCTCCCAGACCGCTCCCATGGACGAAGCGACCGTCGCCACCGCTCTTCCCTGCCACAGCTCGCTGCCGGAGAGCCACTCACCCACAATCTCGTCGTCGACGCCATCGCCACCGCGTCCCACGAGAGCGACCAATGCCTCGGAGGCCAACCAGGGCTCCTCTGACCGCACCAACGCCAATAACCCGGCATCGGTGCCGATCTCCGGTCGCGCCCCAGCCGCTCTGAGCGCCGTGACCGCGGCCTGGACGTCCATCGAAGTCCACATCGCCTCGACCACCGAGGCCGTCGCCGCAGGGAGCTCGGGTTCGGCTTGCTCGGCAAGCACCCAACAAGCCGCCGTTCGTACCCTCGCATCCGGGTCGGTCAGCGCCCTGGTGACCACCATCAAATCATCCTTCGCCAGTGCCGAGCGCCTCAACCCGGCAACGGCGGTGGCGCGGATGACGGCTTCAGAATCGGCGGCGAGCCTTCGCAGGGTCGCCCGCACTTCGGGCCGTTGGCTTCGGGACAGCGAGTAGGCGGCCGCGCGCCGAAGCTGGTCCTCGGCACCGGTGGCGGCCGTTGCAGCGTGGAGCTCCCAGCTGGTCTCACCAAACCGCCACAGATTGGCCATGGCGGTGGCGCGCACACCGACATCGGTTTCCCGGGCCATCGCGGTCATCAGGGGGACGAGTGCCTCGTCACCACCGTGACACGCTGCCCATGCGGCGGCTTGCCGAACCTTCGGAACATCGTCTCGGAGCCCCTTCAGAGCGAGGTCTCGTCCATCGAGACCCAATCGCCCCGCTGCCACCATGACCTCGTAGCGGACGCGGAAATCCCTGTCGCCGAGGTACTGCCGGAGCACGACGGTCTGGCTCGGGTCACCGCTCGAGGCGACCGCCCGAACCGCGAGAATCCGCGTCTCGGGATAGGGATCGCGGAGCATGGCTACCAGCATCGGGGTGGGCAGCAGGCCGGAATCCATCTTGCGGAGAAGAAACTCCGCACGGGCCTCGAAGCTGGCCGGATCCTGCGCTGCGGCCGGGTCTGCGGCTGTCAGGGCGGTCAGAATGAGACTCGCGACGAGAACAGGACGTTTCATTGGATTACCTACGCTCCGTGAAGGAGACGGTCGCCGAGGACCGGTGGCAGACCGGCCTGGATGATCCGACGTCGGGCGGTCGCGATTCGGTAGGGGACGCGGTAGAGATACACACGACGGCTGTCGGTATCGAAGATGGCGTATGCCGCACGCGGATCACGGTCCCGCGGCTGGCCCACCGAACCCGGGTTGATCAGATAGCGGGTTTCGGGCTCGAGATCGATCACCGTTCGGCGACCACTCAGAAGTCGTGCTCTCAGCGTCGTCTCCCCGTTCTCGGCCCGCCGAGTGAAGAGAGTCGGGACGTGGGTGTGACCAAAGAAGGTGATCTGGTTGGGCAAGGACTCGAAGGCCTGTTCGGCGTCGTAAACGGAGAAGATATATGCATCCTCGTCGAAGCTCGAACCGTGACAGATCGCCGCATCCGGTGAGATCTCGATGGGGCCCTCGGGGAAGGACCGGAGGAATTCCAGGTTCTTCTCCTCGAGTCGATCGAGAGTCCACGCGGAGGCCTCACGCGCGTACCGGTTGAAGTAGTCACCACTGTCGAGCCCGGAACACACCCGATCGTGGTTGCCGCGCACGATCTCCGTCGCAGAACCGAGTCCGTGGAGCCAGCTCACGACAGCGTTGGGAGAAGCACCGTATCCGACAGCGTCACCGAGAAAAGCGACGCGATCGTATCGCTTTCGCCGGACATGGCGCACCACCCCCTGAAGGGCATCCCAGTTGGCGTGAATGTCGGAGAGGATCAGGAAACGCACATGGCCTCCGCCAGCGCGGCCCAAACTCGATCGGCGACCTCGGCAGCTGACTCGCCATCTCCCGGTTCGATGCGGATTTCGGCGAGCAGGTAGTCCGACCTTCGTTGGAGAAAGAGCGCGCGTGCATGGCGCTCGTCGATCCACTTGGGACGGCCACCGTGGCCCCCTCCGAGACGTTTGCAGATCGCCTCCCACGGCGGATCGAGGAAGACCGAAACCCCCCCGGATCGACGGATCATCCGGCGATTCGTCGGGCTGGAGAACGCGCCGCCGCCGGTGGCCACCACCAGATCGGTGCGCAATGTCAATCCCTCCAGTTCGGCGGTTTCGGCATCACGAAATACGCTCTCCCCCTGATGGGTGAAAATCTCTCGAATAGACCGTCCTTCTCGCGCTTCGATGGTCTCGTCCAGATCGACAAAAACCCGCCCGAGGCGATCGGCGACGATCCGCCCGGTCGCAGTCTTCCCGGCGCCCATGAAGCCTACGAGATAGATATTGGACACCGAACAATCTTACCATTCGGGGAGTCAAGAGTTCTGAGTTGAGAGTGAACAGTTGAGAGTTGAGAAGATCAGACTCTCGACCGCCATGAGCTCACGACTTCTCCGGCATGTATCGCTCCATGAAGCTGGTGCTGAAGTCACCGGCCTGGAACTCCGGGTCATCGAGGATCCGGAGTTGGAGCGGGATCGAGGTCTTGATGCCTTCGATCCTGAACATCTCGAGGGCGCGTCGGCCGCGAACGATGGCCTCCTTCCGATCCTTGCCGTAGACCAGGAGCTTGGCGATGAGGCTGTCGTAGTACGGCGGCACTGTGTAGCCGGAATAGAGATGGGTGTCGACCCGCACTCCCGGTCCACCGGGCAGGACGAGATGGGAGATTCGACCGGGTGACGGCCTCAGGGTGTCGGGATCCTCGGCGTTGATCCGGAACTCGATGGCGTGCCCGCGTGGCCGGACCTGACGCCGTTTGGGGATCGAGATGGGTTCACCGCCGGCAACCCTCAGTTGTTCGCGCACGAGATCGACACCGGTGACGAGTTCGGTCACCGGGTGCTCCACCTGGATCCTGGTGTTCATTTCCATGAAGGTGAAGGTCTTGTCGGCGGAGAGAAGGAACTCGACGGTGCCCGCACTGACATAGCGGGCTGCACGCGCCACAGCTACCGCCGCTCGACCCATTTCCGCCCGAAGCTCGCCGTCGAGCACGGCGGACGGCGCCTCCTCGAGGATCTTCTGGTGTCGGCGTTGGATCGAGCACTCGCGTTCGCCGAGATGCACCACCCGACCCTGTTCATCGGCGAGGATCTGGAACTCGATATGACGGGGATTCTGAACGAACTTCTCGAGATAGAGGGTCGGATCACCGAAGGCCTTCTCCGCCTCATTCCACGCCATGTCGTAGGCGGTCTGGAGCTCGTCACCGTCCCATGCCAGCCGCATTCCCCTTCCACCACCGCCCGCCGATGCCTTGAGGATCACCGGGTATCCGATCCCCTCGGCAAGAACGAGGGCGTGGTCGCTACTCTCGAGGGCGCCCTCCGATCCGGGGAGGACCGGGACACCGGCCTCCGCCACCGCGCGCCGCGCGGCCGACTTGTTCCCCATGAGACGGATGGACTCGGCCGACGGGCCGACAAAGACCAGACCGCACTCGCTCGCGATCTCGGCGAACCGTGCGTTCTCGGCCAGGAATCCGTAGCCGGGGTGGATCGCGTCGGCGCCGGTGATCTCGGCCGCGGAGATGACGGCGGTCACGTTGAGGTAGGAATCGGTCGAGGCCGCCGGGCCGATACAGACCGACTCGTCCGCAAGCTTGACGTGCAGGCACTCGCGGTCGGCCTCGGAGTGGACCGCGACCGTGGCGATTCCCATCTCTCGGCACGCGGCAATGATCCGAACGGCGATTTCGCCGCGGTTGGCAATCAGAATCTTCGACAGCATCACCCGTCCTGAACGGGCTACGACGGCCGAATGGCGAACAGGCGTTCACCGAATTCGACGGGCTGGGCGTTTTCGGCAAGGACCTTCACGATCGTGCCGGTGTTGTCGCTTTCGATTTCGTTCATCAGCTTCATCGCCTCGACGATGCAGAGCGTTCTTCCGCTGTCGACGGCGTCACCGACCTTGACGTATGGATCAGCGTCGGGGTTCGGCGCACGATAGAACGTGCCGACGATGGGTGACAGTACGTAGTGCAGATCCCCCGCACCCTCGGCGCCCTCGGCGTCAACGGCGTCAACGGCGGCGGGGGACCCGCCCGTTGACCCGGTGGGGGCGCTCTCGGCCGGCGCCGGGGTCACCGGCGCCGCGACCGGGGCTGCAGCCGCCGTGGTCACGACGGGCACCGGATTGTTGCCGTCAATGCGCAAACGACCACCGGCGTGCTCGATCTCGACCATCGCCACGTCGGTCGAGCCGACGAGACGAATCAGTTCACAGAGTTCCTCGAACTTGAACATCAATGTGGTACCTCAGACGAATTCAGTGTAGAGCCGCTCGCTGGTCAGCCGGCTGAGGAGGCGGGCTTTTCCGACCAGTCCATGACGATCCATGATCAGCATCAGGAAGTACCCGGCTGCGATGGAGGTCAGGATCACGACCGTGTTTTCTGCAAAGACCGAGAGCTGCTGCAACTGCCCGTGCTGGAACTCGCGGCCAGCCTGCTCGAGACTCTTGACGATGGACGCGAACTCGGCGCTCAGATTCTCGAGGTTATCACCTCTCGGGGTTGTCACCACCGGGATCCCGTCGGGGTCGAACACGGCAGCCCCTCCGGCGCCGGGACACCGGTCGAGCAGTTCTGTGACAACCTCATCGAAATTCACGGCACCCGCCTCTCCGCGGCCAGTCTAACCGCGTCGAGCCAGCCCTGCAACGCGGCGATCTTTGCCGTCGCCTTCGCAGCCTTGAGCTTCGTGTTCGCCACCTTCTCTTCGTCAGCCTGCATCTCGCCGAGCAGGGCGGTCGCCTCGATGTTGGTCGGGTCCCTTTCGATCAGGCTTTCCAGCGTCGCCATCGCGAGTGGACGATCGCCTTGATCGAGCGCCAGCTTGGCAAGAGTCATGGTCGGCAACGGCACTCCATGATCGAGCTCGTGGCGCTTCTCGGCAATCTCGGATGACGGCATGCCGGTTTCTTCCTCAGCCGGTTCAGAGGGAGAAGCGACCTCAGGGACCTCGTGCTCTACGGCAATGGGCCTGGTGACTTCGACGGCTTCGGTTCGACGATCCTCGCCCGGGGGCAACTCTCCGTCAGTCGGTTCCGCCTCCGGTCCGTGCACCTCTTCGACAGGCGGCACATCGGCCTCGGGAACCGGCGATTCCTCGGCTTCCGCCTCGGCTTCGACCGGCTCATCGGGGGGGATCCCCACCGCATCCATCGCCGCTAAGGGCTCACTCCAGGAAGCAACGCCGGTGGAAGCCTCGTCCTCACCCACCAAGAGCTCGTCGGTGGGTTCTCTCCAAGCCTCCTCGCCCGAGACACCCGCGGCTTTCATGGTTGCGGACCACGCCCCGACCGAGCTCTCGTCCACCGTCAGGGCCGCGCCGGGCTCGAAACCGGTGGCTTCTTCCACCACCTCCGTCTCGATCCCATCGAGATCGTCTTCTTCGGCGGCCTCGATTTCCACGTCCTCCTCGATGGCAGGGGGCTCACCGGCGTCGGGTACGTCCGGAGCCTCGTCTTCGGCCACCACGTCGGCCGAGGCCTCGATGATCTCAAAGACATCGCTCATCGCCTCGTCGTCTTTGGCCTCGTCCGACTCCGCCGAGAAGGGGTCGTCAGCCGACAGACTCACGATCTCGAGGCAGCGCGCCGGTGCCTGAGCTTCTTTCTCCGCGGGTTGCTCGAGACGACCGTCCTCATCGAGACGCTCCTCGACAAGGGCGATCTGAGCGTCGAGCTCGTCATCACCGCCGGTCAGAGCGCGGGTGAGCTTGAAGGCCTTGACCGCTCCAAGCCAGTCCTGGCGCTCGACCGCCGTCTCGCCGAGCAACCGGGCCGCCACCGGGTTCTCCCGATCGATCTCGAGCGCCGTCTCGAATGCCTGTCCGGCCTCTTCGAGCGCGTGGAGATCACGCTGGGCGCGTCCGAGCGATACCCAGGCGGCGACATA
>JARFRM010000239.1 GCA_029287235.1 Thermoanaerobaculales bacterium | reverse complement strand
GAAAATTGGTGAGAAGGTCGGGCTAGGGCGGACCGGGTTGTCGGACCCTGCTTCTCGGCCCGGGTGAAATGCACGAAGGGGACGTTTCGTTGCCGAGGGAGAGCAGCGGCGCCATCGCCGGAATCGGGGGTTGACATGATTTCATTTTTCAACAGGCTGTTCGGGCGCGATGACGAGCCGTCGACGCAGGTATCCAGCGACACCGAGACGGTTCGCCGGATCGTCGGCGAACTCGATCGACTCGATCCTGCCGAGGCGAGGTATCTCGCGGCATTCGCCTTTGTCCTGGCGAGGGTCGCGAACTCGGATTCGCATGTCAGCGAGGAAGAGATCCGCCGGATGGAGGAGATCGTTCGAGACATCGGGGGGCTGACCGAGGCGCAGGCGGTTCTCGTCGTGCAGATCGCGAAATCGCAGCAACTCCTCAAGGGCGGTACCGAGAACTACCTGGTGACGCGGGAGTTCAACAGGATCAGTGATCGTGGGCAGAAGGAGCGGCTGCTTCACTGCCTGTTCGAGATCTCCGCCGCGGATGATTCGATCTCGCTGGTCGAGGAGAACGAGGTCAAGTCCATCGCGAGCGAGCTCAAGTTCGAGCAACGGGAGTTCTCGGCCATTCGTTCGCGGTACAACGAGAAGAGAAGCATCCTGACGAAGTGACGGCTGGCGCGGATGCATCGTTGGCCGCAGCAGACAGCTCATGAATCGTCCGGGCCAGGGAATCGGAAACCACCAGGTGTGCGTCTCGGCCCCCCGTACGAGTGGATCTGAATCCGTGTAAGCGTGTTGCAGAGGGAGACCGGCAAGCTTTGCTCCGATGAGCGTTGCTGGCAGCTTTGTCGACCTCCTGCCATAATGGACGGAACCGGGAGACCAACATGGCTCACCACACGGTCAAGCAGGGCTATCTGGATCTGGCTGACCGTCTGAACCGTCACCCGCAGGGGGCGCCGCCGTCGGAGCTCCTGTACCGGATCCTCGAGATGCTTTTCTCTGAGCGCGAAGCGGCCCTGGTGGCCGAGTTGCCGATCGCGCCGTTCGATGTCGACCGGGCCGCGAGGGCCTGGAAGATGCCGGTCGACTCGGCGCGGGTGGTGCTCGACGAGCTTGCGAGCAGGGCGGTTCTGGTCGACATCGTGGACGAGGGAGTAACGACCTACGCGCTGCCGCCCCCGATGGCTGGGTTCTTCGAGTTCTCCATGATGCGAGTCCGGGACGACATCGACCAAGAACTCCTCGCCGAGCTGTACTACGAGTACCTCAACATCGAGGAGGATTTCATCAAGAACCTCTTCACCACAGGCGACACACAACTCGGGCGCGCGTTCGTGTCCGAAGATTCGCTGCCGATGGATGGCTCGATCGAGGTGCTCGACTACGAGCGCGCGAGTCGGGTGGCTGCAACCGCCTCCCATATCGGTGTCGGTCTCTGCTACTGCCGGCACAAGATGGAGCACCTGGGCCGCGCGTGTTCCGCGCCGATGGAAATCTGCATGACCTTCAACACCACCGCAGCCGCGCTCGTTCGGCACGGGCACGCGCGCTCGGTCGAGGCCGAAGAATGTCTCGATCTGCTGCAGGAAGCGCGGGATCGCGGGCTCGTGCAGTTCGGCGAGAACGTTCAGCAGCGGGTCAACTTCATCTGCAATTGCTGCGGTTGCTGCTGTGAGGCGATGATCGCGGCGCGTCGTTTCGGTCACCTTCACCCCGTCCACACGACGAACTATCTCCCCGAGACGACCCCCGAGCTCTGCACGGGTTGCGGCAAGTGCGTGGCGGCTTGCCCGGTGGAGGCCATGCACCTCGTCTCGGCCAATGACCCCGCCAAACCCAACCGGAAGGCGGCCGGGCTCGATGAAGACCTGTGTCTCGGCTGTGGAGTCTGCGTGCCGGTGTGCCCCGAGAACGGAATCCGCCTGCGGGCACGCTCGCGCAGAGTGATCACCCCGGTCGACTCGACGCTCCGGACGGTGATTATGGCGGTGGAGCGGGGAAAGCTGCAACACCTGATCTTCGACAACCACGGCCTGACCAGCCACCGGGTCATGGCTGCCGTGCTCGGAGCGATCCTCGAGCTCGAGCCCGTCAAGCGGAGCATGGCCGCCGGTCAGCTCGGCTCGCGCTATCTCGAGAAGCTCATCGAGTTGAAGACCCACTGAAGGGCAAACTGGTTTGCCACGGGTTACGGCTGGGCCGACGACCAGGCGCCGAGATCGGCGCCCTCGAATCCATCTGCGAAGATCCCGCCGATGTTGTTGGTCAGATGGACCCTTTCGGCGGTGAACTCAAACCAGCTCGAGTACGCGTCATCCGGTTCCACGACCGTCACCTTGGCCGTCGTCGGGTCGGGAACCAGAACCGCGGGTGGTTGACCGCCGGTGCCGACATCGGGCTGGGTCGGATCAAGCAGGCCGATGCAGAGCGGTGGTGAAACCGCGCAGCCGCCGACCAGAATATCGAGGGTCGAGTTGCATCCGGGTCCGACGGGGTTGCCCGTTCCACACCACGTGTAGCTACTCGACCCGGCACAGGCGCCCGAGCACGCGGCGGCGCCACCGCTGGCGAACTCGGCCGGCAACGGCATCATCGCAAGCGATTCGACCGTGAGGTTGCCGCACAACCCGTGGTTGCCGTCATTCGCCTGCATGGCCTCGAAGGCGGTGAAACCGGGGGCGAACAGATCGGGGGGCGGGCCCGGCAGGCTTGTGGTGGGTCCGACAACGGCGTTCACGACGGCTTCCCGCACCGTGATCGTGCCCTCGAGGAACCGAATCTCGATCCGCCCCGGTCCGGCCGAGAGCTCGCGCGCGGCGACCGCGCCGGGGAGACGCAGGGCCGGCAGGTTGTCGGCATCGAGGAACCCGGCCATCGCGACGTACCACCCGTCCAGCCCGGATGTCGGGCCTCGGGAGTCGGGGTCCGAACCCAGCAATCCGACCTCGATGTCGGGATCGTCGACCGCGGCAGGATCATCGAGCGTGAGAACCTGCAGCAGTTGATTGAGGGTTCCGTCGGCGATCCCCGCCGCGAGCTGCGCATTGATCGCGGACAGGCCGAAACTGGTGAACGAAGCACCGAACGCATTCGTCGTCGGTACGCAGAACGCCGGTGCCGAGCCGTCGAGGAGCTGAAGTTGAGTCAGGCGCTGGACGTGTTCGAAGGTACAGTCGGGCGCGCAGCCGTCGAGGCGGAAGGAGGCGCCGTCATCGCACTCCTCGGGTGGTTCGACAACTCCATTGCCGCAGACCTGAGCAAGGCCGGGAGAGGCGCCGACCACGCTGACGATGATGACGGCGGAGATGGCGGCACGGGTCGGTGACACTGCGAATTTCATGTGCGGCTCCCTGTGCGGCGGTTTTGATGATGGTACCAGTGTTTGGTCACCCGTCAGTCGGTGTCTCTCACCAACAGCGGAGGAGTTGACGCTCGCGACAATGGCTCCACCCTCGTTCGGATCGAGTAGGGTCACCTCGATCGTGCGAGTCCCAACACCGGGAGATGAAAGCGAAAGCGGCGAGAGGGGCCACGCCCTCCCGCCGCCTGATGTTCTGTCTTCGAGCGTCAGTTGTCGGCGGCGCCGGCCGCGATCCAGTCGCGAATCAGATCGATCTGCGACTGGAGAAGGTTGCGATGGCCGCCCTCGAGGAAGGTCACCAGAACGCTGCTGTTGGGGTTGCCGGGGATCACCCGCGTTCCCGATTGCGTGGTTGCCGGCACGTTGACCAGATTGGAGTAGGACTGACCGTCCTCGAGGTTCAAGCCGGCGGTCGGGCTGCCGCCGCCGTGGCACGAGTCACAGCTCGGAGAGAAGAGATCATCCTGGATCTGCGTCAGGGTCGTGGCCGGGGCGGTCACGGTGATGGTGCGGGTCGCCGGTGTCGGATCGGCGAGGCCGTGATCGTCGGTGGCGGTGAAGGTCACGGTGTAGACACCGGCGTCGGAGTAGGTGTGATTCCCGTGATTGAGAGTGGTCGATGTCATGCCGTCTCCGAAGCTCCACAGCACGGTCACCGGGTCGCCGTCGGGATCGCTGACGCTGCCGGAGAAGAACACCGCTTCGCCGGTGGCGATCGTGACATCCATCGACGGCTGGCTGATGGTCCCGTCAGGTGGCGCGTTGGCTGCTCCCACGGTGACGGTTCTGGTCGGAGGGGACGGGTCGGCGAGGCCCTGGTCGTCGGTGGCGGTGAGGGTCACGGTGTAAACGCCGACGTCAAGATAGGCGTGGTCGCCGTGCCCGAGGACGGTGGATGTCGAACCGTCGCCGAAGTCCCACAGCACGGTCACCGGGTCACCATCGGGATCGCTCGCCGTTCCGGAAAAGAACACCGATTCGCCGGCGGTGATGCTGACGTCCATGGAGGGCTCGCTGATGGTCGCATTCGGGGCGGCGTTCCCACCCTCGACCGTAACGGTCCGGGTGGCTGGGGTGGGGTCGGCGAGACCGTGTTCGTCGGTGGCGGTCAGCGACACGACATACTCGCCCGGGCTGGTGAAGGTGTGGTCGCCGGGCTCGAGCTCGGTCGAGGTCATCCCGTCATCGAAGTCCCACAAGATCGTGACGTCGTCGTTGTCGGGATCGCTCGCGCTCGCCGAGAAAAAGACCGTCTCACCGGACGAGATGGTGATGTCCGCCGCCGGCTGGTCAATGACGCCCTCCGGCGGGTTGTTCGAGGTGGGTGGGGTTCCGGTGTCGGCCCGTGGGGTGACGAAGATCGCATCCCCCGAGGTGTTGTCGACCACCGATGCGTAGGCGAGCACCGGCGCCCCGGCGAGGAACTGAATGGTGGCGTTGGGCCACGCCGAGCCCTGCTCACCGATGATTGCGAAGATGTTGTTGAGCTGTTGAAAACCGAGCGGCGGCAGGTTCACCGACGTGCCGCCGAGCAACACGCCGGCCTCGGTGTCGAAGATCGAGACCTCAACCGACACATTTCCCGACCCGGGGTTGACGAAACCGACGTTGGTGCGGAATCCGTCGAGCGCCGGGTCATTGTTGGCAAGCAGGAGAATTCCCTGCGCCATCGCTTCTTCGCTCGGGGTGGAAGCGATGTACTGCCCGTAGGTGCCCGAATCGCCGTCACCGATGTTGTAGGTGCGGGAGCTGGCAAAGAACAGCGCGTCGCTGGAGAGGCGAATCGAGCCGGCTTCGGCGCGATCGAGGACGCTAGATACAAGGTCCTCGAGAACCACGGCCTGACGCGGCCCCACCATGATGGTGACCTGGTCGGCGCCGGTGTTGTTCCCGCCGGTCTCGAGGAACGCCAGGCTCACCTCGATCGTGTTGACCGCGTCCGGGTTGAAGACCTGGGCGTCGGTCAGCCACATGGTGTTGTTGACGCCCGAATTGTGGGCCGCAACGTGGAAGAACTGATCGGCGGTGTTGCCGACCGAGACGACTGTGAGGACGAGCACAAGGAAGATTGCGAGGCGATTGATCATGGTCACTCCTATTTGAGTTGGTTATCCAAAGAGATGATTATCGGAATCAGAATCATTCCTGCCAAGTGATGACGGTCACGATAGTACCATTCCGTTTCACTCCCGGAGCGATGGTGGAATCAGTGCGGCACCCGACGCGGACGCCGGCGATTCCTTCATGGAAGTGACTCGCACCCTTCACAATTCGGCCGGCCGACTGGTGCAACTCGGATGAACGAAGATGAGAGATTTCTCGCCACGCCCGGGGGAGGGGAGGCGGGTTGTCCACTCCCCTCCCAACGATCTGTGATTTGAGGCACCTCATATCCTCACCCAGGGGGATTACGATTGAGGGAGCGAAGGGGGTGGATCGTGCGATTCTCGATTGGCCGAGCCCTCGATCATTGCGGCACCCGAGGGGTGGCGAGTCAATGACCGAAAAGGAGCGGTTCCTCGCCACGCTCGGGGGAGGGGAGGCGGATCGGATACCCGTCTTCGACCTCGAGCCGGCCGATTCCACGCTCGAGATCTGGAGGGACCAGGGCTTTCCACGAGAAACATCGGTGGCGGAGTATTTCCGCCTGGAGACCCACGAGTCCGTCGGGTTGGTGCTGCGGAGTGCTCCGTTTTACAAGGGGGCCGCCGATCTCCTCGAGTCGCCGGATGCTTTTTCGAAACGCTACGATCCCGACGACCCCGACAGGTACGCCCGCAATTTCGAGGTTCGCTGCGATCGGCTCAATCGGGAGGGTCGTGTCGTCTACGTCGATGCGTCGGGGGGCGGGCTGCTGCAGATGCTCGGTGTGGGTGACTGGGACTCCTTGGTCGCGGCGTGCGACGCCATGGTGAACCGACCCGCCTTGGTGGAATCTCTGATGGAACGAACCACTGATTTCCACTGTCTCTGCCTCGACCGGGTTCTCTCGAAGGTGACGGTGGACTACGCCTCACTGTACGAGCCCATCGCCTCGAACGCCGGCCCGCTCATCTCGCCGGAGATGTTCGACCGCTACGCCATGCCGGGCTACCGCAGGGTGCTCGATCTTCTGGATCGCCACGGCGTCGAGCAACGCATCTTCTGCACAACGGGAGGTGATCTGAGTTCGCTCCTGCCTTCGCTCCTCGACGCGGGTATCAACGGCCTCTGGATCAGCAACATCATGAGCGCTCGAATGGAGTACCTGACCCTGCGGCAGGAGTACGGAAGTGATGTGGCCCTCGTTGGAGGCATCGACTGCACGGCGCTGAGCCGGGGTGAGGACGCCGTTCGGCGGGCGGTGGAAGACACCGTGCCACCGCTGCTCGCCGGCGGGCGCTATCTCCCGTGCCTCGATGACAGACCGCGGGACAACACGCCCTTTCCCATGTATCGGTTCTATCGAGAGCTGTTGGCTGATTTGCGGGAGGACACCAGACCCGCGAGGTCGTGATCGCCCAGGTGAAAGATCAGCCGATCGGGCTGGCGCGGATGCATCGTTGGTCGCAGCAGACAGCTCATGAATACTTCGGGCTAGGGCCAATACTGTTCAGTTAAGCCAGGAGCAGGGGATTTCGTGCAGCCAAGATGGCTGCACCACAAGGGTTCGAAACATTGTGGGGCGGGCTTCCAGCCTGCCCACGGTCCTAACGGAACAGTATTGGGGCTAGCCCGACCTTCTCACCAATTTCCTACTGCGGCCGACGATGCACAGCACCCAGCTGTGATTTCTCATCTCCGGGTGCTCAACGTACTGCAGAGTACGCCTCCGCGCCCG
>JARFRM010000230.1 GCA_029287235.1 Thermoanaerobaculales bacterium | reverse complement strand
CACCGAGACCGAGCTCGGCACCTCAAGCGCAGGCGGCGCAGTTCACTGGGACAACCTGAGCGCCGTGCCCGCGGGCTTCGCCGATGGCGTGGATGACACCACGGAGTACAGCGTTGGTGCGGGGCTCGTGATTGACAACGGCGAGATCCAGATCGACTGGGGCCTCCTTCAGACTCGAGCGTCCACCCTGGACGGCGCGGGCGATATCGGCCAGTACACCTCCATCGCCATCGGCGCCGACGGTCTCGGCCTCATCAGCTACTCCGACCTAACGAACTACGACCTCAAGGTGGTCCACCTCGGGATCGGTGTGCCATGAGCTCTCTCGAACTCACCGTATCGCGGGTCGCTGTCACTGCGGTCGCTCTCATTCTGGTCGGCATTTGCCCACCCCTCGCCGCCCAGACCTGCACCGTTCCTGGATCCCACGCCACCATCCAGGAGGCATCCGACGACCCGGCCTGCGCGACGATCACCCTTTCGGCCCAGACCTACCCGGAGTCCATCGTTATCCGCCGCTCCCTTACGCTGGCCGGACCGGGGAGCGGCGGCGCGGTGGTCCAGGGGTTGGTCCTGATGACCGGCTCGGGCACCCAGGTGACGCTGCAGGATTTCAACGTCGAGAACGGCTGCGTTCCGGACGCCCTCCGCACCTCGGGCGGGGCGAAGCTCACCGGCGACAACCTGGAGGTGGAGCGCTCCTCGACCCTCCCCTGGCCACTCACAGCCGACGCCGTCTTCGTCAACGGCTTCGAGTCGGGGAACACATCGGCCTGGTCGAACACATCGCCGTAGGGAGTTCCACCAGACATGCCTCGCGCAGGAGCGAACGGTCCTGCTTTTGTTCTCTGATCGAGAATTGCGTTGCGAGAATTGGTCAAAAAAACAGGTTGACATCATAGTATCATCGCATCATAGTATCACCATGAGAACCACCATCACCCTCCCGGATGACATCCACGCCGCGGTCAAGGCGCTCGCCGA
Source organism: Thermoanaerobaculales bacterium (assembly GCA_029287235.1). Taxonomy (GTDB): domain Bacteria; phylum Acidobacteriota; class Thermoanaerobaculia; order Thermoanaerobaculales; family Sulfomarinibacteraceae; genus JAHECW01. The sequence goes on along the minus strand of JARFRM010000230.1, from coordinate 56,408 downwards.
CAGCTCGGGACGGCCGATCAGCGAGGTCGTAACGAGACTCATCCGGCGAGCCCTCGAGCCGGCGGCCGAGGCGGAGGACGTCGACGGACTTCCCGTATTCATCGTGGCGGCCGGGTCAGAGACAATCCCCGGCTCGCGGGCTTCGGAGCTTCTCGCGGAAGAAGGGGTCGAGTGACCGACTCCCTGCTCGACGTCAACGTCCTGCTGGCGCTCGCGTGGCCCAACCACCAGTTCCACCGGCCTGCCCGGCGATGGCTCGCCGGTCACGAGGGTGCGTGGTGCACCTGCGCCCTGACCCAGCTGGGGTTCGTCAGGCTGTCCTCGAACCCGGCCTTCACCGACCAGGCGAAACTCCCCGCCGAAGCGACCCGTCTTCTAATCGGCATGACCCGGCACGGCGGCCACCGCTTCGTCGGCGAGCTACCGCCTCTCGAAAGCCCCGAGTTCGTCGAGGCAGTCGAACGAATGCTCGGCCACCAGCAGGTCACCGACGGATACCTCGTCGCCCTTGCTCAGCATCACGACCTTCAGCTGGTGACCTTCGCCCGGAGAATTGAGGCCCTCCCGCGCGATCACCGGACGGTCCTCAGGCTGACACCCTGAACCCGCCGCCGCCGACGTCCCGGCTCCCAGAGGCGCCGAAGCCCTCTTCACCCTCGTTCTTGAGACAGTCACTTCTCCGCAGTAGCAAACGCTCCTGCTGTCTTTTTCTGGCCGAGAATCGTGAAACGAGAATCGGCCGGAAAAAGGGCCGTCAGGCCGGCGGAAAGTCCTGCATCACCTTGCCGATGATCTTCGCGACCTTTTCGTCGTCGGGGTTGGGCTTGCGGAACGCGTTCTCGGCGATGCCCCTCCAGACGAGGGTGCGGGTCTTGGTGTCCAGGACATCGACGACGATGGTGCCTTCGGTGTAGGTTTCCATGGACGAGCGTCCGCCGCTCCACCCGGCGCCCCAACCCCAGCCGCCCCAGCCCCATCCGCCCCAATAGCCCATGGGCATGGACCAGCCTGTGTGGTACATCACCATCCGCGATTGCAGAACCAGCGAGTAGGTGACCAGGAAATCGGCGTCTCCGACCTCGGCGGTCGAAAGCCCCTTGCCCTTCAGAGCACCGTCGATGGCCCATTTGATCCTCCGAGTGAGAATCGTGTTGGCTTCGGTGGGTGGTTTGGCCTTTTCCGGCGGCGACGCGAGTTGGAACCAGGCATAGGTCGAGTAGCCGCTGAAGTCATGCCTGGTGTCGGAATCGACAAAATATCTCGCGCTCGAGCATGACCCCGCGATCAATGAAAGGGCAACCACGGCAATGATCAGTGTGTGTCTTTTCATGTTCTCCCGCTCCTTATCGAAAACGCCCTGCATGCTGATCGCAAAGGTCCTCGGTCTCAAGGCTAGCAATTTCGATGCCGGGTTTCCCCTGCCTGGACATCTGCGCCACCGGACGACAGCGACCCCTCGGAGATGCAGCTGCGTCCATTAATGAGGACGCCGTCGTATCATCGGGCATGGGAAAGCATCTCTTCCGCGCCGGCTTGGTCGTCCTGCTCGCCTCGCTCCTCGGCTGCGCAGCCCCGCCGCAGACGAACTCACCCGAGCACCTCCGCGAAGTCACGCTGCTCTACACCAACGATTTCGAAAGCGCCTACGACCCGATTCCCGCCTTCTGGCGCGACGATCTCGAGCACGTCGGCGGCATCGCCCAGCTCGCGACCCTCATCGATGAGACACGAGCCCGGGAGGAGTTGAGTTTTCTCCTCGATGCCGGCGACATCTTCACCGGAACTCTCGCCAAGCTGACCCGGGGCGAGCTGCCCTTCGAGCTCATGACGACCATGGACTACAACGCCATGTGCATCGGTAATCACGAGTTCGAGTATGGTTGGTGGGTGCTGCGCGACGCGATGCAGCGGGCGCCGTTTCCGGTCCTCGCCGCGAACCTCTTCTACGAGGGCACCGATATCCCCTTCACCCAGCAGTGGACCATCCTCGAACGTGACGGCTTCCGCATCGGGGTCGTCGGAATCTTCGGCACCGACGCCGCCACCGCCCTCTTCCCGCCCCACCTCGAAGGCCTCGAGGTGCGCGATCCCGTCGCAGCGGCCCGCACCGCCGTCGCTCGACTCCGACCCGAGGTCGATCTCATCGTTCTTCTCACCCATCAGGGCAAGACCGCGCCCATGCAGACCGACGATGAGGCCGACGCCTCGGTCCACCGCGACATCGAGGTCGACATTGCTCTCGCTGGGGCTGTGGAGGGCGTCGATGTCCTCATCGGCGGCCACGCCGACGCCGGTCAGGAGGAGCCGTTCATACATCCCGTCACCGGCACGCTCATCTGCCAGACCTACGGCCAAGGGACGCGCCTCGGCTATCTCAAACTGCTCGTCGATCCGGAGTCGGGCGAGGTCGTCGGTCACGACGGCCGGCTGCTCGTGGTCGCCAGCGATGATCTGGAACCACACCCGGTGGTCGCGGCCAAGCTCGCGAATTACCGGGCCCGCTATCCCGAGGTCGACGAAATCATCGGCCGCACCGCCGAACGCCTGACCCGGCGCTATAACGAAGAGAGTGATCTCGGCAGTCTCTTTGCCGACATTCTCCGCGACCATGGACAGACCGACATCGCATTCGTCCACTCGGGCGGGATCCGCGCCGATCTTCCCGCGGGAGAGATCACCCGAGAGAATCTCCTCGACGCCTTCCCGTTCATCGACTACGTGCTCACCCTGCGAATGACCGGGGAGCAGCTTCTCGACGTCCTCGAGCAGAGCTTCACCCTCGAGCGCGGCGTCCTCCAGGTCTCGGGGATGACCGCCGTTTTCGATGTCGATCGTCCACTCGGCGAACGAGTTGTGGCGGTAACCGTCGGCGGCAGCCCACTCGACCCCGGAGCCGCCTACACGGTCACCACCTTCGACTTCCTTGCCTCGGGGGCCGATCTCTACTCCGGTTTCCTCGACGCGGAGATCCTCACGCCCCACGGTCCCGAGTTCGCCGAGCTGCTGGAGGCGCACTTCGCCTCGGGAGAGGCGGTCGCCGCTCCGGAGGGCGGCAGGCTCATTCCGGCGAGCTGAGACGCTTGGCCAATCGAGTCCATGGCTCGCGGCCGTTGGCCGGGGGCTGCTCCATGATGCGGGCGCCGGTCTTCTCAGGATCCTCATAACGCTCGAAGTACTCGTCGAGCACTTTCTTCATAACGGAGCGGTGAAGGGACAGATCTGGATCGCCGATCAGATTGGTCGTCTCACGCGGATCGTTCACCAGATCGTAGAGCTCGTCTCCGAATCTCGGATCCAGGGGCGGGGATCGCCGCACCAGCTTCCACCTCGAGTCGGCCGCCATCCGGGCGTTGCCGTGCTCGGAGAAACGGAAGTTCCGCCACTCCACGGCCGGATCTCCGAGCAACGGCAGGACGCTGCTCCCGGGACTCGAGATCTCGTGTCGGGTGGTTTCGCCGAGCTCCACACCCGCGGCGTCGAGCACCGTCATGAAGAGGTCCATGTGATCGACAAAAGCACCCGAACGCTGACCGGCGACGATGTTTCCCGGCCAGCGCATGACCAACGGAACCCGCACGACCTCGTCGTAGAGATTCTGCGGCAGGGTGGCGTTGGCCTTGCCCAATAGTCCATGGTGGCCGTTCATGTGGCCGTGATCCGAGGTGACGATCACCAGGGTGTCATCAAGCTCTCCCGACGCCTCGAGTGACTCGAGAATCTCGCCGACCCAGGCGTCCTGCGCGCTGACCGCGGCGTAGTACTGAGCGAGCATCTCGGTGGGATCGTCGGGAACGAGGGAGGCTTCGTTGTTGGCCGGCAGGGCCGATGTCTCATCTCGGGGGATGTCCTCAAAGCCAATCTGGCGATACCGCTCCACCCATTCCTCGGGATGTCCTTCAAACGGAGCGTGAGTATCGGTGGGAGCAAAGAGAAGAAAGAACGGCTGATCGGCAGGCCGATCATTGATGATCTCGACGGCGCGATCCGCCAATTCGGCCGTCTGGAAACCTTCGATGGTCAGAGGCTCCCCGTTGTCGAGTAGGTGGACGCGGCCGTGGTGGAGGTACTGGTTGCGCCAGCCCTCTGCGGCAATGTCGTAGCTCAACCACCGGTCGAAGACGCCATCGGGCGGATTTCCCGCCCCGCTGAGGTGCCATTTGCCCACAAGCGACGTGAAGTAGCCCGAATCACGCAGCAGTACCGGCAGCAGAATCTCCCCGGTCAACCAGTCGCGTTCGTTGGTCCCGGTCTCGGAGAGATAATCGTGGATCCCATGCTGCGACGGCAACCGCCCGGTGAGGAGGCTCGCCCGCGCCGGCGAACAGACCGGCGAGGGGCTCGTCGCGTTGGAGAACCAGACCCCGGTCTCGGCGAGAAAATCCATGGTCGGCGTCTCGAGTTCGGAGTTTCCGCAAGGCCCGCACGCCCAATGACCCTGATCGTCGGTGACGACGAGCAGGATGTTGGGTCGGGCCGGATCCGGAACCGACGACGGGCTGCACGCCCAGGCCGCAGCGAGGATAAATGCCGTCACGAGCCATCGCGGTTTCATGACCTCGAATTGTAGCGCCAACGTCTCGTGGGCGTCGGGACCATCGTCAACGCGATCGACGCCGACGGGACGTTGGCGCTACAACGGGGCAATCACATCGACGCCGACGGGCCCGGGTCGGGGAGCGGTGCCACGCAGCCTTTCGCAAGGAACAACGAGCCAGGCACCGAGCCTGGGTTTTTTTCGGATCACCGTCTCGAACACCGAAGATCGAGGTCTCCGACAATCCCCGGCTACACTCACTGTCTATGGAGGCCCCATGCGTCAACTATTTCTCACACTGCTCATTCTCGGTACCGCGAGTCCCTTCGCCGCGGCTGACGACCGGCCCAACTTCATTATCATGGTCGCCGATGATCTCGGCTACGGCGATCTCGGAAGCTACGGCCACCCGGACATTCGGACGCCCAACATCGATCGTCTGGCGGAGGATGGGCTCCGCTACACCCAGGGTTATGCCGCGGCGCCGGTGTGCACCCCGGCCCGAGTCGGACTCATGACCGGGAGAATCTCGAGCCGGGTCGGACTCTACGACTGGATTCCACCGGGAAGCGATGTCCACCTCCCGGTAGAAGAAACCACCGTCGCCGAGCTGTTGAAGAAAGCCGGGTACGACACCGTCTACCTGGGCAAGTGGCACCTCAACGGCGGTCTCGGCACCGACCAGCCCCAACCGGATGACCACGGCTTCGATCATTGGTTCGCAACCACCGGCTTCGCCATGCCCACCCACAAGGACCCGTTCAACTTCGCCCGAAACGGCAGAGAGATGGGTCCGATGGAGGGCTATGCGTGCCAGTTGCTGGTTGACGAGGCCGGGGCTTGGCTGACCGAGGTTCGCGATCACGACCGCCCCTTTCTCATGGTCATCGGGTTTCATGAACCACACGAGGCCATCGCCTCGCCGCCGAAGCTCACCGACAGCTACACCGCCACCCAGAACCGAAACGAGGCCGAGTATTTCGCCAATGTGACCAACCTCGACCTCGCCGTCGGACGGCTGACGGCGACCCTGAACGAGCTCGGTCTGACCGAGAACACCGTCGTGCTCTTCACCTCCGACAACGGCCCCGAGATGGTGAACCGCCATCCCCAGGCGCAACGTTCCTACGGCTCGGCCGGCGAGCTTCGAGGCCGAAAGCTCCAACTCTGGGAGGGTGGGATCCGGGTCCCCTTCATCGTTCGTTGGCCGGGACAGATTGAACCGGGCGACGTGTCCGAGATCCCGGTTTCGGGCATCGATCTCCTGCCGACCCTGTGTGAACTCGCCGGGGTCGAGATCCCCAGTTTCCTCGATCTCGACGGGGCAAGCTTCGTTCCCTCCTTCGACGACCGGGCGATCGAACGCTCCACCCCGCTCGTCTGGCACCACTACAAGGCATGGGGCGGTCCACGGATGGTGCTTCGCGACGGGCGCTTCAAGCTCGCGGGATACTGGGACGGTCCCGAGATCGTCCGCACCGACAGCTCGACCATGCGGCCCGGCGATCTCGAGCTGATCAGCACCGCAAAGCTCATCCGCTTCGAGCTCTACGACCTCGAAGCCGATCCCGGTGAGCGGATCGATGTCTCGGATCAACACCCGGAGGTGGTCACCCGGATGACGGCCGCGATGCTCGGGATCCACGGCGAGATCCAGGCCGATGTCCACCCGTGGAAGGAGAGCTGGCTGCGGCGGTGGTAGGGCGCTGGATGCTGGAGCATCACACGGACGCTGCACCCACAGATCACACAGATGAACACAGATTCCACCTGTCACGGCGTAGCCGTAGGCGAAGCCGGATCGCACCATCGTAAGGAGAAACCGCAGATAACGCAGATCACGCAGATCCATCTTGCCGTCGCACATCGCAAGCACGAAGACGCAAAGACGCGAAGCGGTCACCAAACCATCGCAACAGAGTGTGAATGACGAGTGGCTTGGAAGACGTCAGACTTCGTGGTGGCCCACCCCCGACCGAAATGGACCTGAAGGGCGGGCTGGAAGCCCACCCCCACAATGCATCGCCTCGGAGTTCGCAGATCCGGGTCCTGCGATGGTTGTGGGGTAGGCATCCTGCCTGCCCTTCAGTCTCCTTCCGGTCGGGAGCGCCCCTCCACGAAGTCAGATGGTCTCCAATCCACCCCGTGCCAGCTTGAGATGGAATCTGTGTGTTCTGTGTGATCTGTGGATGCGATGGTGCGATGACCCTATCTGCGCCATCTGCGTGATCTGCGGGCAAACTGCGATGGAATGCGATGGGTCCAGCATCCAGCATCTGTGGTGGATCCCGCATCTGCGACCAACCCGATGATCCGTCATCCAGCGCCGGCGTCTATTTGCATTTATGTCTTATTTATGCCATAGTGGTGATCGTCAGAGAAAGGGAGACCAAAATGGCACCCATGACCGTCACCATCGAAGCCGCCACACCACCAGTCGAGCACTGCAACGCGCTTCCGACAAACAGGGGCGAGTGGACAACCGGTGCTCAGAACGCCTACCGCGAGGTCCTCGGCGAGCTCGATGCGTGGAGCAGACGGCAGGATGCTTCAAAGAACCTCAACTCGTGGATCGCCGAGGAGGCCATTCGACAATCCTGGTAGCACCTCCGCTTCACAGCATCTTCAGAAGTCCTCGAGTCGGCCGTCATCCCTTCCCCGCCGCTGCCACGGGCACGGACTCGGGTTAGAGCGCGTCAACCACCCGTTGCAGACGGTCGCGAACCTCGTCGGCCACACCTGTGATAGCCGGGTTACCGATCAGGGTGAACGCCGCCGCAGGATTCATGGCCGCCACCCTGGTGCCCCCACCATCGCTCTCGCTGACGCAGACGTTGCAGGGCAGGAGCACGCCGATATCGGGCTCCATGGACAGGGCCTGGTGAGCCATGGGTGGATTGCACGCGCCGAGAATCACATAGCGTTTGAAGTCAACATCGAGCTTCTTCTTCAGCGTCGCCTTGACGTCGATCTCGGTCAGTACGCCAAAGCCCTCTCCGGCGAGGAGCTCGGTGACCCGAGCGACCGCCGTTTCGTAATCCATGTCGGGAAGCTCGCGAACGAGAGCGTAGTCGGTGTAGGTCATTGGATACCTCCGATGGAGGATGATACTCGATGCAAGATGCAGGATGGCTGCACCCACAGATCACACAGATGGGCACAGATTCCACTTGTCACGGCGTAGCCGAGGGCGAAGCCGGATCGCAGCATCGCAAGGAGTAACCGCAGATAACGCAGATTGACGCAGATTCCATCTCGCCATCGCACGTCACAAACACGAAGACGCAAAGGCGCGAAGCGATCACCAATCCATCGCAACTGAAGGTGGATAACGATTGGCTTGGAAGCCGGCAGACTTCGTGGTGGCGTACGAGCTCATTCGAAGACTCTGAAGGGCAGGCAGGATGCCTACCCCACAACGTCCGACGCTCAACGAAACAGCTGATGCTCCCGGTTTTTGTAGAAACGAAGGTTGCGATGGTTGTGGGGCAGGCTTCCAGCCTGCCCTTCAGTCACCTTCCGGCCGGGAAAGGGCCACCACGAAGTCAACAATCCGTCAATCCGCGCATCCCCCACTCTCCATTGCGATGTCACTGCGCCGTTGCGTCTCTGCAATGGATCATCTGCGTGATCTGCGGGCAATCCTGCGATGGAATGCGCTGTCATCTGTGTCCATCTGTGTGATCTGTGGGCTGCCGCGATGATGCGATGGGACGAGATAGGAAGGAATCGGGCATATCGCATGTGGTACCACCTGAACCCCGCAGTCCACATTTTCGTACCAATTTCCGGGTGAAGCCTTGACAATTCGATTTCAGGTGCTAAATTTCTAGCATGATGCTAATTTCTTAGCATCAAATGTCGATGGCCATCGACCGGAAGAGCGGAGATCGAAATGACGACCGATCCAAACCAATTGAGCCGCCGCGAGCGTCAAATCATGGAAGTGATCTATGCCCACGGACGCGCCACCGCCGCCGAGGTTCGCAAAAGCCTCCCCGACCCGCCGTCGTACTCGGCGGTCCGGGCGATGTTACGGATCCTCGAGGACAAGGGCCACCTCTTTCACGAGTCGGACGGTCCTCGGTATGTCTTCCTGCCGACCACTCCCAGAGAACAGGCGCGAGAAACCGCGCTTCGCGGCATCGTCCAGACCTTTTTCGGCGGTTCGCCCGAAAGCGCGGTGGCCGCACTTCTCGATCTCGACGACGAGCTCGACGCTGAAGCTCTCGAGCGCCTCGCCGGCCGAATCGAGGATGCGCGAAAGGAAGGTCGCTGATGAACATCATCGCCATCTTCGGTCTCGGCTCACTCAAAGTCCTCCTCATGCTGCTCATCGCGGCCGGTGTGGCCCTCGCCCTGCGAGGCCGACCGGCGCGGTTGCGCGCCGTGATTTGGGGAACCGCACTGATCGGATCACTGGTGATCCCGCTCGTCGCCACGGTGATGCCGGCGTTACCGGTTGTCGTGCCGGTTGAGATCCCCGGGCTTTCGAGCGCAGATCCGGGCCTATCTCCGGTCGACGAGATCCGATCCGCACACCGGGACCGGTCGATGACCACAGCCGTGGCGGGCGATATTCGCCGATTTCAACAAAGACCTGTCGAGGGTTGGCGCATTCCATCGCTCGACACCCTGCTGCTGACGATCTGGGCGGGAATCGCGATGGTCTTTCTCGGACATCAGGCCTCGGGACTTTGGCGGATGGTCGGGATCATCCGCAGAGCACGGCCCGTCACCGATGAATCCGTCCTCGATCTGGCGGCCGATGTCCGCGCTCAGACCGGTTGCCGGCGGCGAATCCGCCTCGTCACCAGCTCCGAGCTCGACGTCCCCGCAGTCTACGGGATCTTTCGGCCCGTTGTGATTCTGCCGATTCACTCCCGGACGTGGCTGGAGGGCCGCCTCACCGCGGTGCTCCAACACGAACTGATCCACCTCATTCGCCTCGATTGGCCGATTCGCGTGGCGGCTCGTCTTGCCTGCGCCATCTACTGGTTCAATCCCCTGGTGTGGTGGGCCAAGCGTCGCCTCGATCTCGAACAGGAGATGGCCTGCGACGAGGAGGTTCTCTCGCTTGGTTCCCGGGCGTCGTCCTACGCCTGTCATCTTCTGGGCATCGCCCGGACCGCGATCCATCGCCCAACCCTCGCCGTAGCCGGTCTCGAAATGGCCCGGCGATCAGACCTGGAGGAACGCATCATGCGAATCTTGAATCGATCCAAACACCGCAAGGTCGGTCTCGCGGTGATTCTGCCCGCAGCCATCCTCACAGCGGCGCTGGTTCCAGCCATCGCCGCGGTCCAACCCACCGAACCCGGCCCGCGACCGGCCAGCCCCGAACTCAGGGCGGCCCTGGCTGAAATGGAGGATGCCGAGAGGCGCATGGAGCCCCATATCGAGCGCATCACCGAGCACGAGCTTGAGTTCCACCCTCAAATCGGGAGGCTTGAAGCCATCGAGGTTGAAATCGACCATGAGGCCATCGCCCGCATCGAAGCCGAGATGGCGCCGATCCTGGCCCAGATCGAGGAGATCGAGATCGACATGGAGCCCATGCACGCCCAACTCGAGGCCATGCATGAATCCCTCGAGTCCCTGGAACTTCACATCGATGACGGTACGCTCGAGGAGATCCAGGAACAAATCCATGAGCAGATGGAAGCGCACCGTGTCCAGTTCGAGTCGATTCACGTCGACATGGAACCTTTCCATGAACAGATGGGAGCACTCCACGCCCAACTCGAGCCCCTCCATGAACAGATAAAGGCATTCCACCTCGAAGCCATGCCGTCGCGCGAGGAGATCGATCGGATCCACGCCGAGATGGAACCCTTCCGGGAAGAAATGGAACGGCTGCACGAAGAAATGGAGCCCTTCCACGAAGAGATGGAACGGTTGGGTGACCGAATCGAGATCGCCCTCCACAACGATGTTGCCGCGGTCCTGCGCTCGCACCTCGGCTCAGTGACAAACCCCGCGGCGCCGTTCGACGAGGCCGCCGCCCGCATCGTCGAGGATGCACACATCCACATCAACGATGATGTCCTCGAGCTCGACGTTTCGCGGCGGGAAGTCCGAGAGATCCTCTCGGACCTCTTCACAAGGTCCCGGATCGGAACCCAGAACGCATTTGATGACGCTCTCGAAGCCGCCGCGGACGAGGTCTCGGATCTGGAAATCAGCACCGACTGACGATCTCAACGACCCCACAACGCGACACCCGGGCCATCTGGCCCGGGTTTTTTTGATTGCAGCTATCCCTGTCATTCTGAGCCCCGCCGGAACGCCACGAAATCATCGCAGTTTCACCGCAAAGATCGCCAAGAGCGCTAAGAACAGCGCAAAGACCATCGCAATCGAGAGCCATCTCACCATCGCAAGGAGAGACCACCGATGGACGCAGCTTCCATCGCAACGTCGCAACCATGAAAGTTCGAAGAAACAACAACATCGCGCACGAAGGCTTCGCATATGAAAGTGGGAGCCACTTTCGAGTGTGATTCGGCTTTGCCCCTGTCTCCGCCGTGACAAGTGGATCTTGGTGGCCTTTGTGTTTCAAGACGCCGGCGGGGACGACCCTATGATTTCCATCCCCAGCATGCGGCCATGCCGCTCAACTGCGGTTCGGACCGCCTCCTGGTGCGCGGGTGTCGGCTTTTCTTCTTCGTACCTGCTCGAGAGAACGTCAATGCACCCGCCCTTGCGGTCGCACTTGAGATCCACCCTTGCCACGAGTCGATCACCGGCAAGTACGGGCAGGCAGTAGTAGCCGTACAGCCGGTCCTGCACCGGCTTGTAGATTTCCAACACCTGATCGAAGCCGAAGAGGGTCGCAACCCGCTTGCGGTCCCACAGCACCGGATCGAAGGGCGAGAGCAGAACGCCCCGGTCCTGCCGCGGCCGAAGGCGATCCAATCGAGCGACGAGATCCAGGTCTTCCGTCCGGATCCACCCGGCTGTGCCTCCGCCCTCGTCGTCCACGAGCTCGCAAGCTACGACCTCACCGGCCCTCTCGAAATCGCCCAGAGCGGCAGCGATGAGCTCGGCTCGGCCCTTTAATCTCCAGGTCTCGGCGATGGTGCCCGGTCGCGCCCAACCATGACCCTCGAGGGCCTTGAGAATGAGTTTGGGCAAGGCCTCGTCGAAGGTCATGGATCGGGACCGTACTTCATCGGGGATGACTCGCTCGGTGAGATCGTAGACCCGCTGAAACCCCCTCCGTTCGCGAATGGCAAGCTCGCCCGTGCCCCACAGGCCGCTCGCGACGAGGGTTGCGGTCTTGAGCTGCCAGTTGGATCCATAGCGCTCGCTCTCGAAGTCCAGTGATCGCAGCGGACCCTCGTGTCTGATCCGCCTGAGGATTTCATCCGCCACTTTCCGCTGTTCCTCAACCAGAACTCCCCAGCGAGGCCGATCCTGAAGCTCCCGACGTCGAAAGTCGAAAATCGGCCAGTCCTCAATGGGCTGCCAACAGGCCTCGTGACCGAGGTACTCGACGACAGGCTCGCCCGGTTGAAGCAGATCCTCAGCCAGCGACGGATCGAGGCCATCGAGCCGCGACATGAGGACCAGACCGTGGGTCCGCGCCCCGGCCACGCCGATGGAATCGAGCTGGAGATAGCCGAAGCGACGGATGATCTCATGGCAGGCCCGGCGGGCGGACGGCCCACGTCCACGAGCGAACCTCGGCATCCCGGTCCACTCGGGTTTGAGCAAGCCCCCACGGGCGAGCGCAAGACGGCGGGCCTGGCGGATGGTGAGACGTTCCATGGGGTGAGTGTAGCGATGCGAGATGCGAGAGAGACACAAACCCCATGGAATTCCATCTCAGATTGCGCACAGATCACGCGGTCGGAAGCAGAAAACACCGCACCGTCGTGTCCGGCCGGATTCCGGTATCTGGCTCTTCATCACACCATCCATCCCCGGTTCAAGGCATAATGTCCACGTGCTCACGAACCACCCGCTCAAGGCCGTATTCTGGGACTTCGACGGCACCCTGGCCGACACCAGGGAGCGCAACCTCAATGTCAACCGTCGAATCGTCGAGGAGGTCACCGGTCGACCGTGGAGCGAGGTCGCCGGGTTGACTTCGGTGGAGGCCTACGTCGCTGCGTGGAACCACGTCAGCAATTGGCAGCAGCTCTACACCAAATCCTTCGGTCTCACCGAGGAGCAGTGCGCCACCGCGGGTCAGCGATGGGCGGCTTTCCAGCTCAACGACACGACCCCGGTCCCACTGCTCGCGGAAATCGAAGACACCCTCAAACGCCTGCGCAAGTTCCCGCAAGCGGTGGTGTCGCAGAACGAACGTGCAACCATCGCCCAGATCCTCAAGGAGAACCACGTCGACCACTACTTCACGGCCATCGTCGGTTATGCCGAAGTGCCGTTGGATCGGCAGAAACCGGCTCCGGATGGTCTTCTCAGAGCCCTCGACATCGTCGGCATCGAGGAACCCGCAACCGCCCTCTACATCGGCGACCATGAGACCGACATCCTCTGCTCCGTCAACACCAACCGAGACCTCGTCGCCATGGGCCGCGACTGCCGCTTCCTGTCGGTGGCCGCCTTTTATCTCAACGGGAACCGCGGCTCCGAGTGGTCGGCGACACCCGACTACCGCGTCTACCGACCGAGAGAAATCAACCAACTTGTCGACCGTCTCTGCGTAAGAAACATCTGATGGCCGAAGCCACCTCACACCACTGCCCCAACTGCTCGGCACCGGTAGCGGTACCCCTCGGGGAGATCGAGGTCTTCTGCGAGTACTGCGACTCCCAGTTGCGCTTCATTCCCGAGGCGGAAGAGCTCGAGGTCATTCGAACCCGCGAGGAAATGAAGTACCGCGAACGGGTGGCGGTCGAAAAACAGATCCTTCGCAACAAGCTCCACCGGGAGGAGATGGACCGCTGGCGCGAGACCGCGGCCAAGGTCGCCATCGCCGCTGTGCCGGTGGTCGGCCGAACGGCCGGTCGGGCTCTCTTCAATGCCGCCCTCCGCAAAGGCAGCGGCTGCGGCTGTCTGGCCGCGCTCGGAGCGCTGCTGGCGGCGTTGGCATTGCTCTAGGTTGATGCTGGACGTTGGATGCAGGATGCAGGGTGCAGGATGCAGCGAGCATCTCATCGTCGCAGCAGCCCACAGATCACACAGATAGACACAGATGACGTCGCATTCCATCGCAGGGTTGCCCGCAGATCACGCAGATTGACGCAGATGATCCATTGCAAAGACGCAACGGCGCAGTGACATCGCAATGGAGAGTGGTGGATGCGCGGATTGACGGATTGTCGACTTCGTGGTGGCCCTTTCCCGGCCGGAAGGTGACTGAAGGGCAGGCTGGAAGCCCGCCCCACAACGTCCGACGCTCAACGTAACTGCTGGTGCTCCCGGTTTTTGTAGAAACGAAGGTTGCGATGGTTGTGGGGTAGGCATCCTGCCTGCCCTTCAGAGTCTTCGAATGAGCTCGTACGCCACCACGAAGTCTGACGCCTTCCAAGCCACTCGTCACCCACACTCTGTTGCGATGGTTTGGTGACCGCTTCGCGTCTTTGCGTCTTCGTGCTTGCGACGTGCGATGGCGAGATGGATCTGCGTTATCTGCGGTTTCTCCTTGCGATGGTGCGATCCGGCTTCGCCCTCGGCTACGCCGTGACAAGTGGAATCTGTGTCCATCTGTGTGATCTGTGGGTGCATCGTCAGTGCGATGCTTGATCCAGCATCAAGCATCCACTATCTGCTCTCATCCACGCTACAATCCCCAGAAGCAGACTCGCATCAGCCCTCGACCTGACCACAGGAATGTCCAGGGAGGCACCCATGGCGAAGAAGAAACAACACACCCCGAAACCCGGAAGCGGCGTCACTCGCCGCGGCTTTCTCGGCTCGGTCGGCGCCGGAGCGGCGGCCGTCGCGACCGGTGTCACCAGCCGCTCCGAGGCGGTCCCCGAGATCACCGATCCGGAGGAGATGGTCCAGACCGCGCTGAAGATCAACGGCCGACTCCACCGGCTGCTGGTGGAGCCGCGGTGGACCCTGCTCTTCGTACTGCGCGAGCGGCTCGGCATCACCGGCACCAAGGCGGCCTGCGAACGCGGCGAATGCGGTTCCTGCACCGTCCTGATCGACGACCGTCCCCGGTACGCCTGCCTGACCCTCGCCCTCGAGGCCGAGGGATCCGAGATCACCACCATCGAGGGACTCCTCGAGGGCGAAGAGCTCGGCGAGGTCCAGCAGGCCTTTGTCGAGCACGACGCCTTCCAATGCGGCTACTGCACACCGGGTCAGATCGTGGCGGCCGAAGGCCTCCTCCGAACCAATCCAGCTCCCACGGAGAATGAAATCCTCCACGGGATGAGCGGCAATCTCTGCCGCTGCGGCGCCTACCAGCACATCGTCAACGCGGTGACGCATGCAGGCGAGAACCGAAAGGACGGGGGTGGGTCATGAGTGACGAACACGCCTATCACATCGACGGTGCGGTTCCCGAGACTCCCGAGAACGACCCCGACTCCGGCGCCTGGCGCAAGACCGTCGTTGTCGGCACCCGACAGCCGAAGATCGACGCTTACGAGAGGGTCAGCGGCACGGCGGTCTACCCGCACGATGTGTCCCTTCCCGATATGCTCCACGGCGCCATCCTTCGGTGTCCCCACGCTCACGCCCGCATCCTCTCCATCGACACGACCGAGGCCGAGAAGATGCCCGGGGTGGAGGCGGTCATCACATCCAAGAGCCCCGGCGCCGACATCCCCTGGTACGAACGGGGCGGTCAGTTCTACGGCAAGCTCTTCGACGACCACTGCCGCCACGAGGGCGAGGAGGTCGCTGCCGTCGCCGCCGAGACGCCACTCCAGGCTGTCGATGCCATCAGGGCCATCAAAGTCGAATACGAAGTGCTCCCCTTTGTCGTCGATGACGACAAAGCGCTTCTACCAGACGCCCCCGCCGTCCAGGAGGGTGGCAACATGATGGGCGAGCCCTCCGTGCGCGAACGCGGCGACCTCGCCGCCGGATTCGCCGCGGCCGACGTGATCGTTGAGAGCACCTACAGCACCTCCTGCCAGATCCACGCGCCCCTCGAACCCCACGGCTCGGTGGCCAAGTGGGACGGCAACAAGCTCACGGTCTGGGACACCACCCAGGGCGTCTTTGGGGTGCAGCAGACCATGGCCAAGGTCTTCGGCCTGCCCATATCCAGCGTTCGAGTCATCGGGCACTACATGGGCGGCGGTTTCGGCGCCAAGTTGGAAACCGGCAAGTACACCGTGATGGCGGCGATCATGTCGCGGATGGCGGCCCGACCGGTCAAGCTCTTCCTGCCGCGGGAAGACTGCTTCACGGTCACTGGAAACCGTCCCGGGAACACCATGACGGTCAAGATCGGCGCCAAGTCGGACGGCACCCTGACCGCCATCGACTACCACTCTCACGGCTCCGCCGGCGCCTACCGCTACGGCGCGGGCACAAGCGCCCAGGCCGCCTACCTCTACACATGCCCTAACATGCGCACCGAGGACGTTTCGGTCTACACCCACACCGGCAAGGCCCGCCCCATGCGGGCCCCCGGCTTCCCGCAATGCTCCTGGTCTCTTGAACAGACCATGGACGAGCTCGCCGCCAAGCTCGGCATGGATCCCGTGGAATTCCGATTGCAGAATCTCCTGACCGAGCTCCAACGGGGTGACGGCATGCCCTTCACCTCCAACCAGCTCGCCGCCTGCCTCACCGAGGGCGCCAAGGCATTCGGATGGGAAGAGGCGAAAAAGGCCGAGAAGCAGCAAGGCCACCTCCGCCGGGGCGTCGGCGCCGCCGCCAGTTTCTGGGCCTACCCGGGCGGTCCGCCTTCAACGGTGGTGGTCAAGCTCTTTGCCGACGGCAGCGCCAACCTCAACATGGGCGCATCCGACATCGGCACCGGGACCAAGACCTGGGCCGCCATGATCGTCGCCGAGGAACTCGGCGTTCCCGTCGAAAAGATCCTTGTCGAGCACGCCGACACCGCCACCACCCAGTACGCCACCGCATCCGGCGGCAGCAAGACCGTGCCGTCGGATTCGCCGGCGGTGCGGGCGGCGGCCATGGATGTCAAGCAACAACTTCTCGGATTCGCCGCCGAACAGCTCGAGACGACGCCCGGCGATCTCAAGCTCGAGAATCTCGAGATCGTCAGCCGGACCGACCCGGAAAAAAATCTCGCCCTCGGCGAAGTAGAACGCCTCAACCGCCGCGGTCTCCTCATGGGCACCGGCTACCGGGACCCCAACCCGGAAGACAAGGTCACCTTCCCATTCGCGGCACAGTTCTGCGAAGTCGAGGTCAATACCCGAACCGGTGAGATCCGAATCCTCCGATTCCTCGGCGCCCACGATTCGGGTCGAGTCCTCAATCGGCTGACCTTTGACAACCAGGTCTTCGGCGGGATGGCCATGGGGATCGGTCTCGGTGTCACCGAGGAGCGCGTCCTCGACCGCAGTCAGACCGGGAAGATGGTCAACGCCAACTTCCATGACTACAAGATACCGACGATCCTCGATGTGGCGGACACCCACGTCTGCCACCCCATCGATCAACCCGACAACGAGTTCAACAACACCGGGACCAAGGGCCTCGGCGAACCCGCGACCATCCCCACCGCGGCCGCCATCGGCAACGCGGTGGCCGATGCCCTCGGCACTCACGCAGTCAACGCCCCGCTGACCCCGGAGAAGATCCTCGAAGTCCTCCGCACGCAGGAAATGGAGGCCTGAGATGCTACCCAAGTTCAGCCACGTCCGTCCCGACTCCCTCCGAAAGGCTCTCAGTTTCCTCGATGAAAATGAGGCCCGAATCCACGGCGGCGGCACCGATCTCATCGGCTGTCTTCGCGACAGGATCTTCACCACCGAAACCGTGGTCTCACTGAGCGCAATCAACGAGCTTCGGGGCATCGAGCCGACAGCGGATGGCGGTCTTCGACTCGGCGCCACCGCCACCATCGCCGAAATCGCCGAGAATCCAACCGTGGTTGCCGGCTACGGCGCCCTCGCCGACGCCGCCGGGGTCGTTGCCAGCCCGCAGCTGAGAAACCAGGGCACCATCGCCGGCAATCTCTGCCAGAAACCACGCTGCTGGTACTACCGCGGCGACTTCAACTGCCTGCGCAAGGGTGGCGAGATCTGCTACGCCTATGAGGGCGAGAACCAGCAGCACTGCATCTTCGGTGGAGACACGTGCTTCATCGTTCACCCGTCGGACACCGCCCCGGCCCTGGCCGCTCACGGCGCCGTCTGCCGGGTCTCGAGCCCATCGGCGAGTCGATCGGTGGCGGTTGAGGCCCTCCACGTGCCGCCGTCCGTCGATCCCCGGCGTGAGACGGTTCTTGAAGACGACGAGATCATCACCGAGATCCTCATCCCGAAGCCGCCCGCCGGGCTCCGGGCTTCCTACCGCAAGGTTCGGGATCGGGCCTCGTGGGACTTCGCACTTGCCGGGGTGGCCCTCGCCTTGGTCTTTGACGGCGACACCGTCGCCTCAGCCCGGGTCTTTCTCTCCGGTGCGGCGCCAGTTCCCTGGCGCGCGGTCGGCGTCGAAAAGGCGATCATCGGCACTGAACTCGACAACGCCACCATCGATGCGGCCGCTCTCGCGACAGTGGACGGCGCCGAGCCGTTGGCCAAGAACGGCTACAAGATCGAGCTCTTCAAGGGGCTCATGACCGAGCAGTTGGAGGCGATCAGAAGCTGAATCGGGACTCGCCCGCGGGATCGCCATCCGGCCCGAACCGGCGCTCTTCGAAATAGGTGTCCCCGTCGTCGGACACCAGGACGACCGTGCTCACCCGGGTTCCGTTGCGGGGATCGGCAATGAAAACCGATGACAGGAGGCGCTCCCACTCAAGTGGGACGCCGGTTTCAGGCAAATCGCCGTCCTGAGCAGGGATTTGATCCAGGCAAGGACAAGGAGGCACATCCAGATTCGACTCAGGTCGCCACGAATTCGGGAAATTTCGACCGATAGTCACCAAACAGCCCGGCGACACGGTTCTCCTTGAGACCCCACCCGTCACGGGAGTATCGATGCCCCCCGGATCCTCCACGCGCCTGCGACCGGCGGGAAATCCCGGCTCGATCCGTCACTCCCTCGAGTCCATCGATTCCCAATCGCCCACGAAGCTCTTGCAGCACTTCCAGCGGCCTACTGCGCAACGCCGAGCAGGCCACATGGATCACGTCACACGAAGCCTGCTCGTGGAATCTCAGATTGGCGCGAAGATCGTGCTCAAACACACGCCGGACCTGATCCGCGATGGCGTTCCGATCCGGCTGCTCCATGACCAATGTGGCCAGCGTCTCGCGCAGGCTGCAGTGGCTGAAAAAACAGGCGGTGGGATCGCGGTGGGTCTGGACCGGCAACGCTTCGGGCAGCACCTCGTGCAGCACGGTGAGATTCCCGAGGTGGGCCGGCGCCTTGAGGAGCAATCGCCTGTCGGGGTGTCGGGCCTGGAGAATTTCGAGCTGTCTCCGGAAGTCCTCGTACACCCGCCGCTGGTCCGCCGCCTGCAGCCATTCGAGATAGCCATCGAGGGGAGCCAGATCCCAGAACAGTGGAGAAGCGAAACTGTTGGCCAGCAGCAATGTGCACTCTTCGGGTGTATCGGCCCGGGTGAAATGCTTCTGATCGAGGTCGGGAAGCAGCCGGTTCTTGAACCCGATCTGGGCCGAGGTCCGCCAATGCCTGAGGTCCACACGCGAGGTCGAAAACGGATCGAGAAGCTCCCACAACGGCGGTGCGTGGAAGACCGGATCGAGGGCGAGCAGGCGATGCAGAGCCGTGGTTCCCGATCTCGGGAGCCCGGTGATGATCACCGGGGGGTTCAAGGTGCTCAGCGGGGATGAGTCCCCGACAAAGAGCAGGCGGTTGACCAGCGCTTGGCGAATCATGTTGCCGAAGGTGGCAACCCCAAGTGGTGTCAGTCCATCCAGTTCCTCCAGTGAACTCAACAGCGCATCCAGTCCATCTCGGAAGATCGGATCACCCCACTCGCTCAGCCCGGTCCGGCGTTCGGCAGCAATCAGCAGGTCGTCAGCCGCAGGGAAACGCTCACCGGCCGCCGGCCGACCAAAGGGCGCCAGCGAGCGATTGACGAGCGATCGGAGAGTGGTGGACACGTTCGGCATTTCAGCACAGACCCTAGCAGGGCTCCAGTGGGTTCATCAAAATCGTACGGAGGAATGGCGGGTGTTTTCGCCGGCGGCGCTCAGCCTGATTCCCACCCCGGTTTGCATTCCACCTCGCACTTGCGTACAAAGAGTCTGGAGATTGACAGATGGCAACCCGGGTTCTTGGTTCTGACCGCACCGATGAGCTGCTTGCGCTCATTCGCGAGCGGATATTGGTGTTCGACGGGGCCATGGGAACCATGCTCCAGCACCGGGATCTCGGTCCCGAGGATTTCGGCGGTGCCGAGCTCGAGGGTTGCAACGAAAACCTCGTCGTGACCCGTCCCGATGTGATTCTCGATGTCCACCGCGCGTATCTCGAGGCCGGCGCCGATCTCATCGAGACCGACACCTTCAGCGGCACCCCGGTTGTGCTCTCGGAGTACGGTCTGGCCGACAGGGCGCGCGAGCTCAACCGGCGGGCGGCGGAGCTGGCGGTTCAGGCGGTCGCTGACTTCCCGTCGTTCGACCGACCGCGATTCGTGGTCGGTTCCATGGGGCCCACCAACAAGGCCATCAGTGTCACCGGCGGGATCACGTTCGAGGATTTGGCCGCCGGCTTTACCGAGCAGGCCCGGGGCCTCCTCGAGGGCGGGATCGATCTCTTCGCGGTGGAGACCTGCCAGGACACGCGCAACACCAAGGCGGCGCTCATGGCCGTCGAGTCAGTGTGTCGTTCCGCCGGGGTCAATCGCCCGCTGATCGTCTCGGGCACCATCGAATTGAACGGCACCATGCTCGCCGGCCAGACCGCCGAAGCGTTCGTCGCCTCCATCGAGCACGTCAGCCCACTGGCCATGGGCCTCAACTGCGCCACCGGTCCCGAGTTCATGACCGACCACCTGCGCTCAGTCCACGAGATGGCCTCGTGCGGGGTCTCGTGCTACCCCAACGCCGGACTGCCCGACGAGGATGGACGCTACCCCGAAACACCCGGTAGCCTGGCGGCCAAGCTCGAGCGCTTTGCCGACGCCGGCTGGCTCAACTTCGTCGGCGGTTGCTGCGGCACCACAGAGAAGCACATTGCGGCGCTGGCCGCCATGGTGGAGGGCAAGGCGCCGCGGCAATTGCCCCGGGCACGTTCAACGAGGGTTTACTTCACCGGGATCGATCTTGTCGAATCCACCGACGACAACCGCCCACTGCTGGTGGGCGAACGGACCAACGTGCTCGGCTCGGCCAAGTTCCGCCGTCTCGTCAATGAAGAGAGTTGGGACGAGGCTGCCGAAATCGGCCGCGCCCAGGTTGCAGCCGGCGCTCAGATCGTCGATGTCTGTCTGACCACCACCGAGCGCGACGAAATTGCCGACATCCGCGAGTTCTACGAACGACTGACCAGATCGATCAAGGCGCCGCTGATGATCGACACCACCGACCCGGCGGCGGTGGAGCTCGCTCTGAGCTACAGCCAGGGTCGCGCCATCGTCAACTCCGTCAATCTCGAGGACGGCGAGGAGCGATTCGAGAAGATCTGTCCGTTGCTCAGACGCTATGGCGCAGCGGCGGTCGTGGGCACCATCGATGAGAGCCCCGACGACGCCCAGGCATTCAGTCGGGAGCGCAAGCTCGAGGTGGCGCTGCGCAGCCACAAGCTGCTCACCGGCAAGTACGGACTCACCGACCGCGATCTCGTCATCGACCCGCTGGTCTTTCCGGCGGCCAGCGGCGACGCGGCCTACATCGGCGGGGCGGTGGAGACCATCGAGGGGCTGCGTCTCATCAAGGGGGCGCTCCCCCATTGCAGAACCGTACTCGGGATCTCCAACGTCAGTTTCGGGCTGCCGACCGCAGCCCGCGAGGTGGTCAACTCGGTCTTTCTCTACCACTGCACCAAGGCCGGGCTCGATCTCGCCATCGTCAACAGCCAGGGCATCGAACGGTTCGCCAAGATTCCCGCCGAGGTGCGGCAGGAGGCGGAGGATCTTCTTTTCAACTATCCCGGTGGTGCCAGGTCAGACGATTCCGACGATTTTGCCAACGCAGAATCGTCGGAATCGTCTGACCTGGCACCCATCGCACCCATCCCGCGCGATTGGAGACGGCAAACTCTCGAGCAACGCGAGACCATCAACCAGCGCAACATCGCCCGGCTCACCGAGCGCTTTCGCGGGGTCAAGCGCGACCGATCGAAGCCATCCGATGACCTTCCCCTCGACGAGCGTCTCGCGCGCTACATCATCGACGGCACCCGCGACGGGCTCACCGACGACCTCGATCTCAAGCTCGCCGGAGGCACGGCGCCGCTGGACATCATCAACGGCCAACTCATGGTCGGGATGAGCGAGGTCGGCCGGCTCTTCAACACCAACGAGCTCATCGTCGCCGAGGTGCTGCAGAGCGCCGAGTCCATGAAGGCTGCGGTGTCTCATCTCGAGCCGCACATGGAGGCTGGTGACGCAAAGGCCAGGGGCAAAGCCGTGCTCGCCACGGTCAAGGGCGATGTCCACGACATCGGCAAGAACCTGGTGGAGATTCTGCTCGCCAACAACGGTTTCGATGTGGTGGACCTGGGCATCAAGGTACCGCCCGAACGCATCGTCGAAGCCTGTCGCGAGCACCGCCCCGACGCCATCGGGCTCTCGGGCCTCCTGGTCAAATCGGCGCACCAGATGGTGGTCACGGCCGAGGACCTGAGGGCAGCCGGCATCGAGGCACCGATCCTCGTCGGCGGTGCGGCGCTGTCGAAGAAATTCACCACCACCCGTATCGCAACTGCCTATGGCGGTCCTGTGATCTATTGCAGCGATGCCATGCGGGGTCTCGATGTGATGCAGAAGCTGGTGGACCACGAAGAGCGTGAGGCGTTGATCGAGGCTTCCGGCGGTGCCAGGTCAGACGATTCCGACGATTTTGCCAACACAAAATCGTCGGAATCGTCTGACCTGGCGCCGTCACGTTCCTCGAAAATCCGAAATGACGTCGACATCCCCACCCCTCCCGACCTCGATCGGCACGTGGTTCAGCACGTCGACGATCTCCGCGATGTTTGGCGCTTCATCAACCCGCAGATGCTCTATGGCAAACACATGGGGATGCGCGGCCGGATCGAACGACTCATCGAGGATCGTGATCCAAAGGTCACGGCCCTGGTCGAGATGATGGGCAAAATCCAAGACGAGGCCGAGGAATGGACCCGGGTGACCGAGGTCTGGCGCTTCTTCGAGGCCGAGTCGGAGGGCAACTGTCTCAACATCTTCGAACCGGGGGCCGAATCACCGATCCGGACCTTCGTCTTCCCCCGCCAGCCCAAGAAGGACGGTCTCTGTCTCGCCGATTACGTGCTGCCGGCGGCGGACGGGCGCCGCGACACCATCGCAATCTTTGTTGTCGGTGCCGGTGACGGGGTGCGGGAGCGAGCCACCGCCGATCGCTCGGCAGGCGAATACCTGCGCAGCCACGCCATCCAGTCGTTGGCAGTCGAGACCGCCGAAGCAGCCGCCGAGCGCCTCCACCACCGGCTACGCGATCTGTGGGGTTTCCCGGACCCGTCCGAGATGACCATGAAGGACCGCTTCCGGGCGCAATATCGCGGCAAACGCTTCAGCCCCGGCTACCCTGCCTGCCCGGATCTCGAGATGCAGCGGGATATCTGGGCTCTCCTCGACCCCGACGAGATCGGGATCCACCTCACCGAGCGGCTAATGATGGATCCCGAAGCCAGCGTCTCGGCGATCGTCTTTCACCATCCCGACTGCAGGTATTTCTCCGCGGGAGGAGTTCTCCGGTAACGGCACGCGTGTCGTGGAAACCCGGAAGAAAACGCTCCACCAGGTCGGGTCGCCGTAGCTTCAGGCATTCGTTTCTCTCACCGAGCGCCGGCTGAGGTCGGACCTCATCCGTCACTCGCTGAGGAAAAGGAGAGTCAGTCAAACCAAACCTCCTGTTCCGAGATCGGCCGGGGCGTCCGACGCCACGGTCGAGATCGGAAAGAACACCTCAGCCCATCGCCTCATCGATCACGGGGATGACGTTCTCGGGCTTTTTGAAGGGCGCGATGAGATAGACGCCATCGGCGTAATTCGGCGCCTCCCGAAAGAGAGTCAGGGCTCGCTCGCGGCCCACCTTGGCGGCATCCGCGCCGGCGCTCTCCATGTCGTCGAGCAGGCTCTCGGGCACCTCGATCCCCGGCACCTCGTGGTGCAACCGAAGAGCCATCTTGAGCGATCGGACCGGCCAGACCGCGATCAAGACCGGAATCGGGAGCTTGCCGCCGAAGAGTGAGAGAAAACGCTCCCAAGGCGGCCACTCGAAGAAGACCTGGGTCATGGCGAAGTCGGCGCCATTTTCGATCTTGCGTTTCAGACGATCGGCCTCGTGCGCGATGTCGTCCACCGCCGGATTGACCGCGACACCGGTGAAGAAGCTCGGTGGGTCGCCGATCCGGTTTCCGGCACAGTCGAATCCTTCGGCCATTCGGGACACCGCACGAACAAGTTCGAAAATATCGACATGGTAAACGTCGTGAACTCCCGGGTAGTCACCCAGCTGGGAGGGATCACCGGTGACCGCGAAGACATTGCGGACTCCGTTGAGCCACGCCCCGAGCAGCTGCGACTGCAGACCCATGAGACTGGCGTCGCGCGGGGTGATGTGCGGCACGGCCTCGAGCCCCGTCCGACGCTGGATCTCGGCCGACAGAGACAGGCTGTCCATGCGCAACCGGGCGAGCGGGTTGGAGTTGATGTCGACTCCGTCCACCGCCGGGTGGCGCGCGAGCTCGTCGGCGGCCCGGAGCACGGCGCCGGCATTGGTGCCCTTGGGAGGGTCGAGTTGGACGAGGCGGACGAACTCGCCGGCCTCGAGCTTGGCGGCGAGGGACGACTCCGGCCGGCGCTTGGGCCGCACGGGCACTTCGGGCTCGAGAATGCTGACCGTCGTCGCAACCCGGCGTTCGGGCTTGAGGCCCCGCACCGCCTCCGCCATGGCGCGGATGTGCTCGGCGCCGGTTCCGCAACACCCACCCACAAGGGACACCCCGAGCTCGGCTGAGAGCCCGGCGAACCGCGCCAGGTACGCCGGAGTGGCCGGCGGCATGTAGACCCGCCCATCGCGCCGTGAAAGAACACCGGCGTTGGGAATGGCCGCCAGGGGGAGGCGGGTCTGCCGGGTGTTGCGGAGAATCTCCAGGGCACCCATGGGCCCCGGAGCGCAGTTGAGGCCACACGCGAGCAGATCGAGATCGGCGAGCTCGTCCACGACCTGCGCCTGTTCGACATACTGGTGGGGCGGACGCTCGGTGGCGAAGGTCAAGAGCCCGATCAGGGGCAGATCACAGACCTCTCGAACGGCTTTGATCGCCAGGGCGAGTTCGTCGAATCGGAAAAACGTCTCAAGGATGAGCAGGTCGGCCCCCCGCCCGGCGAGGATCTGCGCCTGTTCGGCGTGGGCTGCTGCGATGGCGGCTGGACCTTCCGGCTCGTCGAGGTCGATGACCCCCGCCAATGGTCCGATGGCGCCACCGACCAGGCAGTCAACCCCTGCGATCTCCCGCGCTTCCCGCGCCAGCTTGACCGCCTTCGAGTTGATGGTCTCGACAAAATCTGCGACCTGATCCCGCACCAGTCGCGGTCGCGAGGCGCCGAAGGTCGCGGTCTCGATGAGCTCGGCGCCCGCCTGGAGGTAGCTCAGGTGGATGTCCAGGACCACTTCAGGATGGGTGAAGGGGGCGGACTCCAGCGCGATCCCGGCCGGCAGCCGGCTGACGAGTTCGGAGCCCATGGACCCATCACCGACGACCACTCGCTCGGCAAAGCGACGACGAATCGCGTCGCTCATGGGGGCGGCAGAACCAGCGAGGACTCGGGCATGATCGGTGAACCGCGCTCCGTTCCCTTGCGGTCGGGGAACCCCCCTTCCAGGGTACGGGTCACCGTCTGGCCGACATGACCGGTTGGGGTCGGGCGCGGGGTAGGAACCTGGCCTCCACCGGAGTTCCAGACGTAGGCTGCGAAGTTCGCGAGATCCGTGAGCCCGCGCGACAGTGAGACACCGGCGACACCGAACGCGACCGAACGATCGTCCAGCTCTCGCCAGTTCCTGAGCGAGCCGGTTCGGTAGAACTCCGCTCCGAGAAATGGGTACAGCGTGCGCGAGCGTTCGAGAATCGCCCCGATGGATCCACTCACCCGCTTGCCGTAGATCAGCTGCTGATCTTGGCCGTAGTAAACCAGGCGCAACCGGTTCCGAACACCATCGACGTAGGTCTGATACGCCCCGGCGTAGGTCGGTTCGAGTGAGTCGTCGTGGGTCACCGCCAGCGGATCGTTGGCGTCGAGCACCCGCACCGCGAGCACTCCCAACTCCTCGACCAGGTCGGGCAACGGCACCGGTTTTTGCAGAGACCTTACGCAGTGTTGCAGCTGGCCCTGAAAAGCGGCCTCGAGCTTGCCCGGGGACGCGGCACGCCAGGCGGGGGGAGCCTGCAAACCACGTTTGATTCCGGCATCGAAGCGCCGCTCGTGGGTCCGAACCTGACGTTTGAGATCGGGTGGGAAGAAACCCACCGAGGTCCAGGCCACCCAACGGGTCGTGCTCCCGCTCCAGCCGACGCACACCGCGGCGGCGAGGGCGATCACCGTCACCCGGGCTCGATGGTGATGGCGGGCCGTCATGGTTCTTCTGTCGCCGTCATCTCAAGCACCAGCCGGCGGACTTCCTCCACGACTTCCGGTGTGTATCCCTTGTAGGCCTGGACAAAACGCCCATCGGCGTCAAGGAGGATGTTTGCCGGCAGGGCATCGATTCCAATGGCTTTCGTATCTCGCGGGTTGAGCCGGTAGACCGGTAGGCTGAGCCCGAGAGCATCGAGAAACCGGCGTCCGGCCACCGGGTTGTGATCGACGTTGACGGTGAGCAGGACAAAACCCCTGCCGGCCAGCTCGCCGTAGAGCTTCGACAGCTCGGGGAGCTCGACCCGACATGGACCGCACCAGCTCGCCCAAAACGTCAGCAGCACCGGTCGACCTCGAAACTCCGCCATGGTGAAGGTGCTCTTTCCGTCAATGGAGTTGAAGACCACTTCCGGGAACTGCGGGCGCGGAGGATCGTCTTCGGCCGCCGGAGCAAACCCTCCAGCGAGCAGCAACAACGCCACAGCAGCGAAAAAGACTCTCTTCACGGCGCACATGATACACGGCTCCTCATCGCCACCTCGCCACCTCAATATCAACAGCACGACCGTGGATTTCTCTTCCGAAACGGCTCGATTTCTCGGGCCAGAGGTCTGCTCGGGGCCCTTGTCCCCACGGCCACGACATCCTGCCACGACTGCCCGCTAACGCAAGACAAACACGGCCGCTTGACAGGTCTGTTACACTCCCGCGCCATGAGCTGGGAGCTACACAACGTTGCAATCATCGGTGGCGGCATGATGGGACGATCCATCGCCACCAAGGTCGCCCAAGAAGGGCTCAGCGTCTGCCTCAAGGAGATCTCCACCGAGGCCGTGGACGCCAGTCGGGCCGAGCTCGAACAATCGCTCGACCACGAGATCGCCCGGTTCGGTCTGACGAACTCGGAGAAGAAGGCGATCCTCTCACGCATCCGTTGGGTCACCCGGTTCGACTGCGCTGCGGATTGTGATCTCGCTATCGAGACCGTGCAAGAGGATTTCGGCGTCAAACGCCGGATCCTGCGAGAGCTCGACCGCCGGATGGTCGAGGATCACCCCATCGTCATCAACACCTCGACCCTGTCCATCACCGAGCTCGCGACGCAGAACTCGCGTCCGGAACGGATCGTAGGGATGCACTTCCTCTACCCGGTGACGACCACCCGGGTTGTGGAAGTTGTTCGCGGCCAGCTCACCACCGACGAGGTCTACGACCGGGCGGTGGAGTTCGCGCGTATTCTCGGCAAGGTTCCCATCAAGGTTTTCGAGATGCCGGGCTTTGTCACCACCAGGGTCGTGTTGCCGCTGGTCAACGAAGCCATGCACACCGTCATGGAAGGCGTCGCCGAAGCGGCCGAGGTCGATCTCGCCATCAAGCTCGGCTTCAACTTCACCATGGGCCCCCTCGAGTGGGCCGACCGAACCGGTCTCGACCGCGTCCTCAACTGGATGCAGCATCTGCATTCGGAGAGCGGCGAACCCCGGTTCCGCCCGTGCCCGATGCTCAAACGTCTGGTTCGAGCCGGGCTGCTCGGCGCCAAGACCGGTCAGGGGTTCTTTCTGTACGACAGCAACCGCCGGCGTACCGATCGCCTCCCGGATGACAAGCCGAGGCCCGCCTAGAGAATTCAAACTCGCCGCGACTGCGACGATGGAGTTGAACCAATGAAAATCCTCGTTCTCAACAGTGGATCATCTTCGGTCAAGTTCCAGGTCATCGAGACGGACCTCGAACGGATGAACGCGCACGAAGACCGCACCCTCGCCACCGGCCAGGTGGAGAAGATCGGTCTCGACGACTCGCGTCTGGTTCTCAACGTCCCCGGCCGCAAGCCGGTCGCGGACTATCGAGAGATCCTCGAGCACCGCGCCGCGATTGAATGGGCCCTGCGCGTCCTCTCGGACCCTCTGAACGGTATTCTCGATGGCGTAGATGACATCGACGCGGTCGGTCACCGGGTGGTCCACGGCGGCGAGGCATTCGCGTCCTCGGTCATCATGACGCCGGATGTGGTGCAGCAGATCGAGGAGTGCTCGGTGCTCGCGCCGCTCCACAACCCACCCAATTTGAGGGGCTACCAGGCCGCGTACGCGGCGCTGCCCGATGTCCCTCACATTGCGGTCTTCGACACCGCCTTCCACCAGACGATGTCTCCACACGCCTTCCTCTACGGCATCCCCTTCCAGCTCTACACCAAGCACGCCCTGCGCAAGTACGGCTTTCACGGTACCTCGCACCGCTATGTCGCCTTTCGTGGCAGCCAGATCCTCGATTGGGACAAGGGTGACAAGAAGCTCATCACGGTGCACCTCGGAAACGGTTGCTCGCTGGCCGCCATCGATCACGGCAAATCGGTGGACACTTCCATGGGGTTCACCCCCCTCGAAGGTCTGCTCATGGGCACCCGCACCGGGGACATGGACCCGGCGATCGTGCCCTGGCTCATGGCCATGGAGGAAATGACGCTCCATCAGGTCAACACCATGATGAATAAACACTCCGGTCTCTACGGCGTGTCGGGGGTCTCCTCCGACATGCGTGAGCTCGTCGAGGCCCGCGCCGACGGCCATCAGCGCGCCGATGTCGCCTTCAGGATGTTCTGCTACCGGGTCAAGAAGTACATCGGCGCCTACGCCGCAGCCATGGGCGGGGTCGATGCCGTCTTCTTCACCGGCGGCATCGGCGAGAACTCACCGGAGGTTCGGGAGTGGGCGCTCGGCGGCCTCGAGTACATGGGGATCGAAGTCGACACGGAGATCAACGCCACCCTCGTCGGTGGCGAGGGTGAGATCACAACGGAGGACTCGCGCGCCAGGGTTCTCGTGGTGCCGACAAACGAGGAGAAGACCATCGCCCGCGATGTCGTCCGGGTACTCAACGGCATCATGCCGACCTTCGAACCGCCGGAGACGGTGACCCCGTAGCGGAGAAGTCAGAAAGTTCGAAGGTTAGAAAGTGAGCGCTCGCTTCGCTCGCTGTGATTTGTGAGTCGACTCCCAGTCCTTCTCACCCTCTAACTTTCTAACCTTCTCACCGCCGCCGACGGATGTACTGGTCGATCTCGAGATCCTCTTCGCCCTCCTCCAACCTCGCCTGCCTCTCGGCCTCGATGGCGCGGCTGGAACGATAGATATAACTGAAACTCGACACGATCACCAGGATGAACGACAGGTAGAAGCAGACCTGCAACACCGGCATGGAGATCTCCACGACGTTGGCCAGCAAAACAAGACTCACGGTGGTGACCTGCATGACTGTCGTCAGCTTGCCCGCCCAGGTGGGTGGGAAGCTCTTGATCCCCTCGAACATGTAGAAGACGAACGCCATGAGCATGATGACGAAATCTCGGAAGAGCGTCAGGATGGCGAGCCAGAGTGGAATCACGACCGCCTGGCCGTGGGGAACAGCCAGGGAGATGTAGGCGGCCGTCAGGAGAATCTTGTCGGCCAGAGGATCGAGGAGCGCACCGATCCTCGACTCAAGGTCGAAGGTGCGGGCGATCCAGCCATCGAGGACATCGGTGAATCCGGAAATCACGAAGATCCAAACCGCGAGGGTGAACTCGTGGGCAAAGACGGCGAGGACGAAGAACGGAACGATGGCCATGCGCAGAAGGGTCAGGAAATTGGGCAGGGTGAGCGGCCGCAGCTTCTCCTCGACGTGGGCTCGAATCCGCTCCCGGCGTTCGGTTGAACTGGTGTTCTTCCCCATCAGTGTTCTCGGTTCTTCTCCCACAACAGGCGCAAGCCGTGAAGGGTCAGATCCGTCTCGACCTCCTGGATGAGTGGTGCGTGCTCGGCGAAGATCGGGGCGAATCCTCCGGTGGCGATCACCTTGGCCCCCCCGAGCTCGTCAACGATGCGCCGCGTCACGCCCTGGATGAGACCCAGGTAGCCGTAAAAGAGGCCGGACTGGATGCTGTCGATGGTCCCCTTACCGATGACCCGCGGCGGCGGCGCCATGGCGACCTGGGGCAGCTTGGCGGTCTTGCCGCCCAGGGCCTCGGCGGTGATCCCCGGGCCCGGGGCGATGACTCCACCGAGATACTCACCCTCGGACGACACGACCTCCCAGGTCACGGCGGTTCCGAAGTCGATGACCACACACGGTCCCCCGTGCTCGGCAAAGGCGGCGACGGCGTCGCACAGGCGGTCCGCGCCGAGCTCCTGGGGCGCTTCGACCCTGAGGGGCATCCCGGTCTTGATGCCGGGTTCGACAAAAAACGGCGTCAGGCCCAGATAGCGGCGCACGCCTTCCCGGAGTCTCGGGTCCATGGGCGGAACCACCGACGCGACTGCCACTCCGATGAGATCCGAAGGTACGACCTGCTCCCACTGAAGGAGTTGACGCAGCCACATCCCGATCTCGTCGGCGGTTCGGTCGGCCTGAGTCGTGAGCCGCCAGTGTCCACGCAACTCGTCACCCGAAAAAAGACCGACGACGGTGTTGGTGTTGCCCACATCCAAAGCCAGCAGTTTCCCGCTCATGATCCTCCCCAATGCCTGCGATCGAATTGTAACCGGCCTCGCCGGTGATCGTATAGACTGTCACGCGTTCGCTCGAGTATTTAGATTCTGAGACACATACCCAGAAGGCTCACTCAAGGACAGAACTCACTGATTCGAACAGATTCTGAAAGGACACAATCATGAACCTTCGACGCATGTCGACCGTTGCCGGGTTCGTCGCCCTGATCTTGCTGACCGGCCTCGTCGCCGATGCAAACGAGGCCAACGTACCGGTCACCGAAGTCACCCTGGACAACGGTATGAAGCTGCTGCTCGTCGAGCGGCACGACTCGCCCCGGGTCGCCGCCGGCTGGATCGCCCACGTCGGCTCGGTCAATGAAGAGTCAGGGGTCACCGGAATCGCCCATCTTTTCGAACACATGATGTTCAAGGGCACCGAGACCATCGGCACCACCGATTTCGAAGCCGAAATGGAAATCATGGCCGAGCTCGACGCTGTCCGCGCCGAGATGGAGATCGAGTACACGGCCCTGCGGGAGGCCAAACGCCGTGGAGACGTCCAGGGCAACATCTATCTGCCGGAGAACCAGACCCCGCGCCTGGCCGAGCTGCGCGAGAAGATGAAGAAGCTCCAAGAGGCGCAGCGGGAGTACATCGTCAACAACGAGTACGACAAGATCTACACCAACCAGGGCGCCACCAGCCTCAACGCCGGCACCAGCTCGGACATCACGGTCTATTTCGTCGACGTCCCCGCCAACAAGCTCGAGCTGTGGTTCTGGATGGAATCCGACCGGCTGCTCAACGCCGTCTTCCGCGAGTTCTACTCCGAGCGCGACGTGGTGCGCGAGGAGCGCCGGATGCGGGTCGAATCCGACCCCACCGCGAAGTACGACGAGCAGTTCGACTTCATGTTCTGGGGATCGGTCCCCTACCACCACCCGACCATCGGCTGGCCGTCGGACGTGGAGTCCATCAACCGCGCCCAGGCGCAAGCGTTCTTCGACACCTTCTACGCCCCCAACAACATCACCGCGGCGCTGGTCGGAGACTTTTCGTCCGAGGAGGCCATCGAGCTGGCGAAGAAGTACCTGGGGCGGATCCCCGCCGGTCAGACGCCACCGCCCGAGATCATCACCGAGGAGATCGAGCAGCTCCAGGAGCGGCGGATGACCGCCACCGCCGACACCAATCCATCGGTGAAGATCCGTTGGCACGCGGTGCCCTTCGTGCATCAGGACAGATATGCCCTCGATGTCCTGACGGC
Organism: Thermoanaerobaculales bacterium; assembly: GCA_029287235.1. Classification (GTDB taxonomy): domain Bacteria; phylum Acidobacteriota; class Thermoanaerobaculia; order Thermoanaerobaculales; family Sulfomarinibacteraceae; genus JAHECW01. The sequence goes on along the minus strand of JARFRM010000230.1, from coordinate 24,324 downwards.
CGTGCTCAACGGCCGTACCGGCCGCCTCTACAAGGCCATGGTGGAGGAGCAGACCCTGGCCACAGGCCAGCCCTACGCCGGCTTCGACTCCTTCAAGTACGCCGGTCAGTTCGAGGTCGGCACCGATCTTGCCGATGGAGTGACCCACGAACAGGCCGAGGCCGCCCTCCTCGCCGAGATCGAAAAACTCAAATCCGAACCGGTTTCGGAGCGCGAGCTGGCCAAGGTCAAGAACAAGGAGCTGGCCAACTCCTTCCGGCGGCTCCAGTCGAACTTCTACCTCATGTTTCAGCTCCTCATATACGACGTGCTCGGGAACTGGGATTTCATCAACACCTCGCCGGCCAAGATCCAGGCGGTGACCGCCGACGACGTCATGCGGGTCGCCAACAAGTACTTTCGCGATGAGGGCCGAAACTTCCTTTCCTACTTCCGAAAAGAGGGCGCCGAGGAAGATCCCGAGATCGCCGCCCTTTCGGGCCAGGCCAAGAGCATGGCCAAGCAGACCATCACCCAGATCAACCAGATCACCGACCCGGCCGAGATCCAGGGTCTCCTGTCGCAGATCGAGGCGATGAAGGGACAGGCGCCACCCGAGTTCCAGGGGGCGCTGGATTTGATTGTCGAGCGCGCGCAGGAGCGGCTTGCCGCACTTGCGGAGGGAACCGGGGAGGAGGAGTAAGATGCGCCGCCAGCTGATTCTCACGGCTATTTGCCTCGTTTTCACCGCCGGGTTCATCGCCGCCGACAGCGAGATCCCGCAACGACCCGAAGAACTCGTCTACGGCTCCATCGAGTGGAATATCCCCGATGCCGACGCGCTCCGAACCGAGCTCAGCAACGGCATCCCGGTCTACGCCATGCGAGACGGCCAATTTCCACTGGTCAGCATTGCCGTCTATTTTCGCGGCGGTCGATACCTGGTTCCCGTTGGCCAGGAGGGCCTCCACACGATCGCCGACGAGGTCTGGCGCACCGGCGGCGCCGGTGAGCTCACCGCCAGCGAGCTCGACGAGGAACTCGACTTCCTCGCAGCAATCCTGAGCACCAACATCGGTGATGTCACCGGTTCGGTGAGCCTCAACGTGTTGTCCAAGGACCTCGAGGCCGCCATGGCTCTGATGATGGACGTCCTCACGAAACCGCGTTTTCAAGAAGACCGATTCGCCAAGGCCAAGGACGACCTCATCCAGGGGATGAAGACCCGCAATGACAACACCGCAAGCATCGAGGGGCGTGAGTGGAGCCGGCTGATCTACGGCGACGAATTCTTCCTCAACCGCCTTCCGACCCAGGCCTCGGTCGATGCGATCACCTCCCGGCAGGCCAAGGACTTCGCCACCTCGTTGATTCGCGCCGACAACATCATCGTCGCCGTTTCGGGCGATTTCGACGAGGCCGCGATCAAGGTTCTTCTGGAGCGGACCATCGGCACGCTGCCAAAGCTCGATGCGCCCCTGCCCGCCATCCCCCAACCCGATCACAACCCCGAACCCGGGGTCTATGTGGTCAACAAGGAGGACGTCAACCAGGGTCGCGTGAGCTACGGGCACATCGGCTATCGTTTGGGTGACCCCGATCAGTTCGCCCTGCTGGTCGGCAACGACATCCTCGGCGGCGGCGGCTTCACCGCGCGGATGATGAAGACCATACGCTCGGACGAGGGTCTCGCCTACGGTGCCTACTCGAGCCTCGGCTTTCCGACCACCTACCCCGGCACCTTCCGCGCCTCCTTCCAGTCCAAGTCGTCCACCTGCGCCTACGCGGCGAAGCTCGGATACGACATCATCGGCGAGATGCGCGCCGACAAGGTGACCGAGGAAGAGCTCACGGTTTCCCGTAACCAGTTCGTCGAGACCTTCCCGAAGAGCTTCTCTTCAGCGGCCCAGACGGTTTCGATCTTCGCCCTCGACGAGCTCCTCGGCCGGCCGCACGACTACTGGGTGGACTATCGGGACAAGGTCTCGGCGGTGGACGCCGACGCCGTGCTCGAGGCCTTCAAAACCAGGATCCACCCGGAGAAGATGATCGTCCTCGTCGTCGGCAACATCGCCGAGATCATGACGGGACACCCCGATCACGAAGCCGACTTCACGGAGTTCGGACCCGTTACGAAGCTCCCGCTCAGGGATCCCATGACTTTGGAGCCCATCGTCGAGTAAGGCGGCAAAACTGATCACCACCACGCCCGGGCTTCGGCCCGGGCGTCTTTGTCTCTCGATGCTGGATCGTCGTAGATCCATCCCATCGCCGCCCACAGATCACACAGATAGACACAGATGATCCATCGCACCATCTCGGGGCTGCCCCTGATAGCTGGCGCTGTTCCTGTCCCGGGCGCGGACGCCGGCGCAGGGGACGTCTATAATCCCGAATCAAATGAAACGACCCTTCCCGTTGCTGCTCATCGCCATTGCCGCGTTCGCCGGCTGCCGCGACACTGATCCTCCCATCGCCGTCGGTACGTTGGAGCGTTACCGGATCGAGCTTCGCGCCGAGCGTCAGGAGCCCATCCTCCGGCTCGCGGTCAAGGAGGGCGACCGGGTGGCCGCCGGCGATGTCCTCGTTGAACTCGACAGCCGCAGAATCGTTGCGCTGCTGTCCCAAGCAGAAGCGAACCGCGATCTCGCAGCCGCCAACCTCGCCGAGGTGGTCCGCGGTTTTCGATACGAGGAGATCGACCGGGCCAAAGCTCAGCTCGCCGAAGCCGAAGCAGCGCTGATCCAGCTCGAACCCGACCTCATCCGCGCTCGCGCGCTGGTCGCGGAAGGCGTCGAGCCGCAATCGGCCCTGGACTCGGTGGAGGCGAACCACCGGGCGGCGGAAGCCCGACGCGACGCCGCCCGTTCCTCCCTGGAAAGATATCTCAACGGCGCCACCGTCGAAGAACTCGATCAAGCGGAGGCCGAGGTCGCCCGCACCGGGGCCGAGATCTCCAAACTCACCATCGATGCCGAGCGAATGATCATCACCGCCCCACGAGACGGGACCATCGAGGCGCTGCCCTTCCGGGAGGGTGACGAACCTGCGGTCGGGTCGCCGGTCGTGGTGCTCCTTGCCGACGGCGCCCCCTTCGCCCGGGTCTATGTCCCGGCCGAGATCCGGCCGCGGGCGTTGCCGGCCGCAACGGTTTCGGTCTCGGTGGCCGGCTTCGAATCACCGTTTGAGGGCCGAGTTCGTTTCGTCTCCGCCGAGGCCGCGTTCACGCCCTACTACGCCCTGACCGAGAGGGATCGCGGCCATTTCACCTATCTCGCCGAGATCGAACTCGTCGATGACGCGGCCCGGGACCTCCCCACCGGTCTGCCCGTCGAGGTGAGCTTCTGAGCGAGCTCGCCATCTCGACCGGCGGTCTGACCCGCCGCTTCGGCACCCTGGTGGCGGTGGATCACCTCGCCCTGGATGTGCCCGAAGGTCGGATCTACGGCTTTCTCGGCCCCAACGGCTCGGGCAAGACCACCGCCATCCGCATGCTCTGTGGTCTCCTCGAGCCCTCGGAGGGTTTCGCCACCGTGCTCGGCCGGCGGGTTCCCGACGATGCCGAGGGTCTCCGACAGCACGTCGGCTACATGACCCAGAAGTTCTCGCTTTATCAAGACCTCACGGTGGACGAGAATCTCCGTTTTGTCGGCAGGATCTACTCTCTGTCCTCCGAGCAGTGGCATCGACGAATCAATCTGGCTCGCGAAAAGTACGATCTCGGAGCCATCGGCGGACAGCGGGCCGGAACCCTCAGCGGCGGTCAGAAACAACGACTCGCCCTCGCCGCAGCGACGCTTCACAAACCGGACCTGCTGCTGCTCGACGAACCCACCAGCGCCGTCGATCCGGAGACCCGGAGGGATTTCTGGGATGCGCTTTACGATCTCGCCGCCGACGGGACCGCGATCCTGGTATCGACCCACTTTATGGATGAGGCCGAGCGCTGCCACTTCCTCGCCGTTCTCGATGAGGGGCGCAAGGTGGCCGACGGCACCCCGGAGGAGCTCAAGAACGAGATCGATGCCACCGTGGTCTCAATCGAGATCGAAGAATTCAGACGCGGCCACCGAATCCTCGCCGAAACACCAGGCGTGGTGAGCATCGCACAGCTGGGTTCGTTGCTTCGTGCCCACGTGGAGCCCGGCGCCGGGGACCCCGTGGACGTCGTGAGTCGCGCACTCCTGCACGCCGGCATCGATGCCCGAGCCCGCGCCGTCGAGCCGACGCTCGAGGATGTCTTCATGGCTGTGACCCGCTGATGCAGTTCCTCAACCGGATCTTCGCAATCGCCGCCAAGGAGGTGGTCCAGCTTCGGCGCGATCGCCTGACTCTGGGGATGGTGGTCGGAATCCCGGCGCTCCAGCTCGTGCTCTTCGGCTATGCCATCAACACCGATGTCCGCCACCTGAAAGCCGCGGTGGCGGACCAGGCCGGGACTCGTATGTCCCGCGAACTGATCGCGGCCGTCGAGGCCTCCCAGGTGGCCGACATCGTGGCGACAGCCGACACCGCCACCGAGCTCGAGGCATTTCTTCGCCAGGGCAGGGTGTCCATCGGAATTCTCATACCGCACGATTACGAACGTCGGCTGGCATCGGCCGACAGACCGACTGCCCAGCTTCTGGTCGATGCCACCGACCCGACAATCCTGGCCACCGCCCAGGGGCTCAAGGCCCTCACCGTCGAAGATCCGCTCCGAGGCCCGCCGATCTCAACGCCACCACCGACCTTCGAGGTCCGCGCCTACTACAACCCCGAGCGACGTTCCGAGGTCAATATCGTGCCCGGCCTCATCGGCGTCATCCTCACCCTCACCATGTCGCTGTTCACCGCCGTCGCCGTCGTCCGCGAACGAGAGAGCGGAACGCTGGAGTTCCTCATCAACACCCCGGTGCGACGATCCGAGCTGATGATCGGCAAGATCATTCCCTACATCGTCATAGGTCTGCTGCAGGTGACCATCGTCCTCGGGCTCGGAGTTACCCTCTTCAGGGTTCCCGTGCGCGGTTCGTTGGTGGATCTCTACCTATCTTCGGCGCTGTTCATCGCCGCCACTTTGGCTCTCGGTCTGCTGATCTCAACCGTCGCCAAGTCGCAGTTCCAGTCCATGCAGATGATCATGTTCTTCTTCCTGCCGAATATCCTTCTCTCGGGCTTTATGTTCCCCTTCGAGGGCATGCCGCGGGCGGCACAGATCATTGCCGAGTTCCTGCCCCTGACCCACTTTGTCCGGATGGTGCGCGGGATCATCCTACGCGGCGCGGATCTCGCTGAGGTGGGTCACGAGGCAGGACCGTTGCTGGCCTTTTTCGCCATCGTCATGACCGCCGCGATCCTGAGGTTCCAGAAGCGGCTGGACTAAATACTGGAACAGCGCACGGAAGCTGCAGCCCACAGATCACGCAGATCACACGGATCACACGGATGAACCCATCGCAGGTATGCCCGCAGATAACGCTGATAGACGCAGATTCCATCGCATCGTCGCAACCACGAAGGCTCGAAGGCACGAAGGGGTCGTGAAGCCATCGCAATCGGAAGTGTGAGAGGCATCGATGGAGGGTTGTGGGACTTCGTGGGAGCGCGCTTCCGGCCGGAACGAGTCTGAAGGGCAGGCAGGGATGCCCGCCCCCACAACCATCACAGTACTTGCGATCCTGATTGTGGGGACGGACTTCCAGCCTGCCACCACAACCATCTCAGTACTTGCGATCCTGTTTGGGGGGCGGGCTTCCAGCCTGCCCTTCAGTGGCCTTCCGGAGCTTCGGGCCTTCGTGGTTGCGACGGTGCGATGGGTCAATCACGCGATGGCCGTTGCGATGTCCCTTGCGTACCTTGCGATCTTTGCGGTTCAACAAATGAGGGCGCTCGAGCATCCACAATCGTTGAGCCGCAGGCTCGAAACGCCCCCTCGAAAGCAACGCCCACTTTCAATTGGGATGCCTTCGTGTGCGATGCCTTCGTGTCTTCGCGCCTTCGTGGTTGCGACGGTGCGATGGAATCTGCGTCAATCTGCGTGATCTGCGGGCAGACCTGTGATGGTGCGATCCGGCTTCGCCCTCGGCTACGCCGTGACAAGTGGAATCTGTGTGATCCGTGGGCTGCCGCGATGATGCGATGGATCATCTGCGTCAATCTGCGTCATCTGCGGGCAATCCTGTGATGGTGCGATGGGTCAATCTGTGTGATCCGTGTGATCTGTGGGCTGCGATGGTGCGACGGTGCGACAGTGCGACGGTGCGATGGATCCAGCATCTATCTTCGACTGCCGTTCAATTCACCCACTCCACATTCCTCCAACCCTGGACTGAATTGATGAGGTAGAGGGCTTCTGCCTCGGGGAGTTGGTCGATGGTGATCACCCGCTCGATGATCTCGCCCCGGTCGAGAAGTTCGGCCCTGTAGGTGCCAGCGAGCAACCCGCACGTCACCGGCGGGGTCACGAGTTCGCCTTTGAACCTGGCCACAAAATTGGCGATGGTGCTCTCGGTGACCTCCCCGCGCCCGTTCCACAACAGGACGTCTTCGCAATCGGGGCGGGATCGGCGGGCCGTCTCGTAGACCTCGCGGTGAGTGGTCTTGAAATGGAGAAACGGATTCTCCACCGTCGTCGGGTCGGCTGCAAGACCCAGTCGGACCGGGGTGGGCGCCGCGTCTGTCGAGATGGGCATCACTTCGATCCGGTGGCTGCCGTCGGCCGCCAGGAGGAGACGGACCCGGTGCCTCCGATCGCCGAACTCAGCGGCCCGTCGTTGAAGGTCCTCGGCGACGACGCTTCGGTCAAACTCTCGACCGAAGTACTCGGCCGCGCCGGTGATGCGGTCGAGGTGTCGACCCATCAACGCAAAGCCGACTTCGGGCTCCCACAGGAGGGTCTCCAACAGATCGAATTCCGGCAGCGGCGACGAGAGAATCTCCGCCTTGTCCATGCACTCGCGAAACTCCTCGGCGGCGACGGAATCCCACACCACGCCGCTGCCGACTCCGTACTCGACGCGGCCCGCCCGTCGGTCCACGACCGCGGTGCGAATTCCCACCGAGAACCTGGCCCGACGGCCCGGCCGTATCACGCCGATGGCCCCGGTGTAGACACCACGCGCATCTTTTTCGAGCTCGGAGATGATCTCCATGGTGCGGATCTTGGGGGCGCCGGTCACCGAGGCAAAGGGAAAGAGCGCCGCGAAGATTTCCGAAATCGGCGCCTCGCTGCGGGCCTCGACCGTCGTGGTCATCTGGAACACCGTCGGATGCGTCTCGATGTCGAAGGAACCGCTGACCTCGACGGAGCCCACCTCAGCGACCCGACCGAGGTCGTTCCGCACCATGTCGACGATCATGGCGTTTTCGGCCCGGTCCTTTGGGGACCGCAGGAGGCCGGATCGCCGCTCGTAATCCGATACGGGATCCCATCCCCGGCGGGCGGTGCCCTTCATGGGCCGGCTGACCAGCCGGTCGCCGGCGAGCTCGAAGAAGAGCTCCGGCGAAGCCGAGCAGACTGCCGTCTCACCGAGGTCGAGGAATGCTGCGTAGGACCCGGGCTGAGACCGCACGAGGCTGAGGAACAGAGATCGGGGATCTCCTGAGAAAGACGCCCTCAGTCGAAAGGTGTGATTGACCTGGTAGGTCTCTCCCTCCACGATCCGCGCGTGGACCTGATCGACCGCATGCCGATACTCGATTTCGGTCTGCGTCGGCGTCCAAGCACCGATCTCATGGGCCACGGTTTCTTCGAGCCAGGGCACGGGCAGGACCGATGGTGGTTCAAAGAGGCTGAAGACCATCAGCGGTGTCTCGGCCGACCGGGGAACAACCCGCATTGCCGGGTCAAACGCCGGCGCCGCCTCGTAGGCGATGAAACCCACGGCATCGAGTCCTCGGCCCTCGACCTCGGTCTCGATCCGATCAAGCTGTCCCCGCACCTCCCCCACCACGTTTGCCGTCACGATCGCCACGGGCGCCCCATAGAGCAGCCAATCGCCGGTTTCGGGATCACGAATCACCGCAGATTCCATCACGATCGACGCATGATACGACGTTGAGAACGCGCGATCACGAAAAATCCGCGGGTCTCGGCTCATCAGTGGGTGAAAAATCTCACAAAATATTTGCCCCCCTTCCCGGGGATGAGGCACAATGACGCGATCCGACGAAGTTCGGGTTGAACTCCAACAAGGGGGAAGCATGAAGGTCCACGAGTATCAGGCAAAAGAGGTCCTGGCTCGCTACGGGGTGGCCGTGCCCCGCAACAAGCTGGTGACCGAAGCCGGACAGGCCCGCGCAGCCGCTGAAGAGCTCGGCGGTCGGGTCGTCGTCAAAGCACAGATTCACGCGGGTGGCCGCGGCAAGGGTGGCGGTGTCAAGCTCGCCGCCAATGCCGACGAAGCGGTCGACCTGGCCGATGAAATACTGGGGATGACCCTGGTGACAAAGCAGACCGGCCCCGAGGGTCGACTGGTTCGCCGAGTCCTCATCGAAGAGGCCCTGCCCATCGAGCGCGAGCTCTATCTGGGCATCGTCCTCGATCGCTCCGAGGGTTTTCCCGTCATGATGGCATCGAAGTTCGGCGGGATGGAAATCGAGGAGGTCGCCGAGGAGAATCCGGACGCCATCCTCAAGGCCCACTTCGACCCCGATGTCGGTCTTCACCCATACCTGGCCCGCCAGCTCGCCTTCGGACTCGGTCTCGAGGGGGACGCATTCAAGGCCGGCACCAAGTTGATGCACGCTCTGGCCCGTGCTTTCGGCGACACCGACGCCTCGCTGTTCGAGATCAACCCGCTGGTGACAACCACCGACGGTCGGGTCATTGCGCTCGACGCCAAGGCGAGCTTCGACGACAGCGCCATGTTCCGTCACAAGGACATCGCCGAGATGCGCGACCTCGATGAGGAAGAACCCCTCGAGGTGGAAGCCTCCAAGTTCGACCTCAACTACATCAAGCTCGATGGCAACATCGGCTGCATGGTCAACGGCGCGGGCCTGGCCATGGCGACCATGGATATCATCAAACACTGTGGCGGCGAGCCGGCCAATTTCCTGGATGTCGGCGGCGACGCCTCGCAGGAACGGGTTGCCGCGGCCTTCCGCATCCTGCTCTCGGATTCGGCGGTCCAGGGTGTGCTGGTCAACATCTTCGGCGGCATCGTTCGTTGCGACATGGTGGCTCGCGGCGTGGTCGCCGCGGCTGAAGAGGTCAAACTGAGCATCCCGCTGGTGGTCAGGCTTGAAGGCACCAATGTCGAGGAGGGCCGGCGCGTGCTCGCCGAGTCCGATCTCGCGGTCATCGTTGGCGAAGGAATGGCGGACGCCGCCGAGAAGGTGGTGGCCGCGGTCGGGGGTGCGTTATGAGTATCTGGGTCAACTCCGATACCAAGGTCGTCGTCCAGGGTCTCACCGGCAAGGAAGGCCGTTTTCACGCCGAGAAGTGCCGCGAGTACGGCACCAAGATCGTCGCCGGCGTCACCCCGGGCAAGGCCGGCCAGGACGTCGACGGCGTACCCGTTTTCAACACCGTCGAAGACGCCGTCGAGACCACCGGCGCCAACGCGTCGCTGATCTTCGTCCCACCGCCGTTCGCGGCCGACGCCATCCTCGAGGCCGCCGACGCCGGCGTCGAGGTCATCATCTGCATCACCGAGGGCATTCCAGCCCGCGACATGATCCGGGTCCAACGCATTCTCCAGGGTCTGCCGACCCGTTTGGTCGGCGGCAACTGCCCCGGCATCATCACCCCGGGTGAGTGCAAGCTCGGCATCATGCCGGGCCACATCTCCATCCCCGGTCCCATCGGTGTCGTGTCGCGCTCGGGCACCTTGACCTACGAGGCCATCGGCCAGCTCACGGCCCTCGGTCTCGGCCAGTCGACCTGCGTCGGCATCGGCGGCGACGCCCTGCCGGGCACCAACTTCATCGACTGTCTCGAGGCCTTCGCGGCCGACTACGACACCGAAGGCATCGTCATGATCGGCGAAATCGGCGGCAACGCGGAGGAAGAGGCTGCAGAGTTCATATCGCAGTTCGTCCGCAAGCCGGTGGTTTCATTCATCGCGGGCCAGACGGCGCCTCCGGGTCGCCGAATGGGCCACGCCGGCGCCATCATCTCCGGCGGCAAGGGAACCGCGGCGGACAAGATCGCGGCCCTCGAGGCCGCCGGGATCGCCGTGGCCAAGACCCCGGCCGAGATCGGCATCACCATGAAACGGGCGTTGGAGAACCAGTCGATACTGGATTGATACCAACCGAATGTTGTAGTATCCGGTTTCCGCAGTGAGGGAGGAGCCTGTACTGCAGGAGGGGGGCCGGCGGTTTTCCGCCGGGCGTTTTCTTTTTCCGACTGCCGGGCAGCCGGAAAACGCAAACACGGTCTGCGCATTTGTGGCGCCCGCTTTCCAGTGGGCATCGGCGCCCTCGCACACACCTCACCGGACGAGTCGTTCAATCCTGTCCGCCCAGAGAAACCACAGCTCGGTGTGGGGCCGGTGATCGAGGTCGAGTGCCTTTTCGAGAGCATTGGCGTAGATCTCGAGTTGCGACGAGTAGGCCTCTATCCGCCCATCGACTTCGGCGTCGGTCTCCACCGCATCGGTCTTGAAGTCGGCGACAACCAATCGCCCGTCCTCGTGGTCGCGGTAGACCAGGTCGATGATGCCCGAAATCACCGCGCCGGGCTCGTCCCCCTCCTCGCGCCACATCACGACCGGAAGCTCCCTTGCAACGACCGCACCGGCCTGCGAAGCGAGTCGGCGCAAGCACCCGCCGTCCAGCAACCGTCCCAGCAGATCATCGAGACGCTGCTTAACGTCGTCTGCATTTCGCCCCAACGACAGCTCCCGAAGGATGCAATCCCGTTGCGCCGCGATCTGCGCCGCGAGATCACCTTCGAGGTCCACGAGCTCCAGAACCCGGTGAATCGCGGACCCGAGCGCCATTGCCAAATCCCGATCGACAGTGATTTCATCGATGTGGTGTTCCGCCTCCGCCTCGGATCGACGGAGACGATCATGCGCTTCGGCGGAAGCAGACCGGAAGAAGCTGTCCTTCATCCGCTCGGCGGCGTCACGTCGAGCCGCGGCGAGTTCGCGAGCTCTCGCCAATCGTTCCTCGGGTACGGAAGTCTGAGAAGTCTCGATTCTCCCGGATCCGGGAGCGTGGACCCCAGGGTCGAAGACCGGCATCACCCGAACCACATGAACCTCGTCATCGAAGACCCTCGGCTCCTCGGAAGCAATCTGACCCGCGACGGAAGCGGGATCGAGCCGTCGACCGATGAGACGGGCGAAGTCCGGCGATGCTTCGGGCGGTTTCTCATCATCCGGCTCACCCCAGCCGCCGGACAGCACCAGCCGCTTTTTTGCTCGGGTCGTGGCCACGTAGAGCAGCCGGACCATCTCCGCGCGTGCCTTTCTCTCCCGGCGCCACTCGGCGGCCGCAAAACCCGGTGTCGCCCACCCGAAGAGCTTGTACTCCGTTCGCCCGTCCAGACATCTCAGTCCGGCGACGCCCGCGCCACCGCCGACGCGGGAGCCCTTGTGAACCTGGGCCACATAGACGTGCTCGAAATCCAGCCCCTTGGCCTTGTGGATGGTCATCACATGGACCGCATCGGCCTCGAGATCCGGTGGCACCGGCACTCGACTCTCCCTGCCCTGCTCAACCGCGAACCGGAGGAAACGCGCAAGCTCGGCGTCGCTCACCCGGTCCGAAACCAACGCGGTCTCGAGATCGACGAGGAACCGATCGAGTCGCGCCCTCCGGAACCTGCCGAGAGAGCGGGCCGCCGCCGTCGCCTCCGCCAGCCAGAGCGTCCGAATCCTCTCGACAAAAACATCGGGAGAGTCCTCCCTCATGGACCGCCGAAGTACCGCAATGATCTCTACGGCATCGACAACGCAGTCGGGCCACATGGGGAGGGCATCAGCTCCGGGCGACACGTCCGGCAGTGCCGTCCCGGCGCAGCGCACAGCGGTCCGAACCGTCTCGACCGCCGCCGACTCCGGATCCGTGATCATGGCGACGGCTTCCGGGAGCCCGGCCTCCCACAGCGGCAGCAGCACGGCATCGGGAACACCGACCACATCGCTGCGCAGAACGGTGAGCAGGGCAAGGACATCGGTCGGTTCGAGGATGCACCGCACCAGAGCCGCGAGCTCGACGACCTCTCGCTGGCGGTAGTAGTCCCGCTCCCTCGCGACCTCGTAGGGTACGCCGGCTTTTCGTAGTTCGGCCAGAATCTCGTTCTGGGCGGTCGTGACCCGCAACAGAATCGCGACCTCCCCCCAGCGTTTGATCACCCCTCGGCCATGGAGCGCACGAATGTCCGCCGCGATGGCGCGCGCCTCCAACTCCGTAGTGCGCCGATCCGATTTCTTCTCCCGGCCGACGCCTTTCTCCCCGCGGGGCCAGGTCAGCCAGTGCTCGACCGTCATCCACGGCGGCTGGTCGATCCCTCGAGCGCCGCGTCGTTCCTCGGTTGCCTCGAGGGGCTGGAACTCGGGCTGGATTCCGGTTTCCCGTCGCATCACCGGAGCAACAAGCGCTTTGACCTCATCGAGAACCGGGGTGAACGAGCGGAAGTTCCGGACCAGATCGACCTTTTCGCCTCCAAGGCTCATGACCTTCCCGACAAAGGCGTCGTATGCCGCGAGGTCGGCGCTTCGCCATGCGTAGATGGACTGCTTGGGGTCGCCCACAATGAACAACGACGGCGGGTCGATGTCGTCGGACAGGGCGAGCGACTCGACGAGACGGCACTGGACCTCGTCGGTGTCCTGAAACTCGTCGACCAGCAGGTGGTCGATGCCCCGCGCAACATCGCGACGGACACCGGCTGAACGTTCGAGAACCTCCGCGGCGAGTCGAATGAGATCCGAGAAGGTCACCAGCCCCAGCTCGTGCCGACGCCGATGGACCTCAGTCAGGAGGGGCGCAACGACAATCCGGGCCGAGTCCAACTCTTCGTGACCGCCTTCGACCAGCGAACCCAACACCGCCGAAAGCTCGCCGAAGGCGGGCGCCGCATCGTGGGCCACCTCGTCCAGGCATGATCGCTCGCTCCCGGTGAAATCGAGACGCGACCACTTTTTCAATCTCGGCGCCACCCTGGGGTCGATGCTCTCCGCCAGGGCGACGACATCCTCCATGTCCGGGTTCCTGGACACGGCCGCGAGGTATTGCTCCATCGCCTCCAGGGCATCTCTCGTCGCGACGCTCACCGGCCCGGAAACCTCTTCCAGCCTGTCGCCCACGGTGGCTCGGACCCGACCGAGGATCGACCGTACTCGCCGGAACAGGTTTCCGAGGGCCTCCTCGCCGAACGGGTCCTCGCCGAAGACCGCAGGATCCGCGCCGGCTTCGACCAGAAGGCAGAGGACCTCGACGATGGTTCCAGGATCAACGCCCTCCACGGCGAGCCGTTCCCACTGACTTCGAGTCGGGTCGTCGGCGAGACCACGCAGCGCGTTCTCCACCACCTCCTCGACCAGACGTTCGATCCGGCTGCCGTCGGCATCCACCTGGAAGCTCGGGTGAACCCCCGCCTCCAGCGGGTAGGTGGCGAGGATCCGCTGGCAGAATGCATGGATCGTCGACACCACCAGCCGGTGTCCCTCCTCCGACAGGGCCCTGGCCCGTCGTTTGATCTCCTCGCTCTCGTTCGGCAGGAGACCCGGTTCCGGGTCCCAGCCGACCGGTTGCTCCCCTGCCGCAAGCTCGAGGAAGGCGAGCCCGATCTTCTTTGCCATCTCGGCCGCGGCGGCGTCGGTGAAGGTGATGGCGACCACGCGCTCGATGACCCGACGTGCAACGGTCTGGCGATCGCGCTCGGACCCGGTATGGAGATCCCATCCCGGCCCCACGCACCACGCGGCCACCCGCGCCACGAGAAGCGCGGTTTTCCCGGTGCCCGCACCCGCCACGACGACCACGGGGCGGTTGAACTCGCTCTGCGCGAGCCGCCGCGAGTCCTGGTCCGCGACCAGCGGGTCATTGAGGCGCCGGCTCATTCGCCGTTCTCGGGTCGGTTGAAACCGAGCCACCACAGGGCACGAGCGACCTCATCTTCGGGATGCGGAGCACCCGCGTCGGTGTCGTTCATCCAGTGAATCAGATTTCTACGGAAGTTCGAATCGTCCCTGCGGCAGGCCTCCGACACCCCGCAGTAGGTGCAGTGGGTCGCTGAGCTCCCATCCGCCTCTTCCACCCTCGGAAAGGCGATCCCCGATGCCCTCGCCCGGTCGATGGTCTGCACCGCAGTGGCGAAACCGTCGATCAGATCCTCGTCATCTCCCTCGATGACGAGCTCGCAGACCTCATCGACCCAGTCACCCGGCTTGAGGTAGACATAGCGGCCGCGTCCGGTCTTGTCATCAACGGCCTGGGAGTAGGCCGCCGCCTGCAGAAGGCGGCCCCGGAAGACCTTCTTCCGGATGTTGTTGCCCCGGGCGGTATCGGTCTTGGCGGTGACGGCGGGCTTGGACACCTTGTAGTCCACGAGCACGACCGTCCCGCGGTCGGAGTCGACCCGATCCGCCCGAAAGGCCAGCGGCCGGCTCAACCGGGGCACCGCAGCCTCCCCCTCCACCTCGGCGCCGAGAACCCCTTCCAGGAAGCCCCGCCCCCACTCGAGCTCCTTCGCCCTTTCGAGGACCCGGCGAGCCCGCGCGGCCAGCAGGGGTTCAAGACCCAGGGGCGCGAGCCCCGCCCTGCTCGCCACCCGCCGCGCCTGGGCCGAGAGCAGCACCTCGAGCTTCGGCTGATCCGGCCACTTCACATTCTTCGGCGTCTTCGCAAGCACCCGCTCCAGATCACCGTGGCGACCGACCACATCAGCCACCACGGCCTCGAGGACACCGTGCACCACGTTGCCCACGAGCAAACCGCCGATTTCCGGCATCCCGAGAAGCGGATCGGGCATGGGGGCGACCCCGAGACGCTCTTCGACAAAGGCCCGCCACGGACAGGTCCCGGTCTGCTCGGCGCGGGTCACCCACAGGGGCGCTTCTTCCGGGTCTCTCGTTGCCCCACAGAAACCAAACCACGCCGACGGCGCGTCACTCCCCTCGGGCGCCTCCACCGCCTTGACGAGATCGGCCCTCGCAGCGCCCACAACATGTGCCGATGTGGTGGTCGTGGACACACCGGCATCGGATCGTCCCTCGGCCAGCGCTGCGTCGATCAGCGGAGCGAAGGCGTCCGCCGACACACCACCCAACACCGCCAGCTCGTAGGCGGTCCTCGGCCGGGCGGCCGGTTCTTCCTCGGGCCAAAGCGACGGCGCCGCGGTGGGCGATGGGACATCTTCGCGCATTCGAAGGCGCTCCACGAAGGGCGAGGCCGTCAGGGTCCCATTCTCGCCGAAAAGGTGCCACGAAACGCTGACGGATGGCGAACTCGACATCAATTGGGCAAAGAGATAGCGCTCCTCGTCGGCGCCTCGGCCCTTCACCGGCATCTCGGGAAGGACATCGGCGGCGAGGCGCGCCCGCACCGCCTCGGGCAGCATGGGATCCTCCGGCCCGACACGCGGGAAGACTCCTCGTTGGAGCCCGATGACGAAGAGATGGCTGAAGCTGAGGGCGCGGGCCTCCATGACCGTCAGCAACCGAACTCCCGCCCCGCCTCCGCCAAGGGGCACCTGGCCCGCGCGGCTCAGACGATCGGCAAGCAGCTTCAGCCACTCGTCGGCCGTCAGATCGAAGCCCGGGGGAAGCTGGGAGGCGATTTCGGCGAACGCCCGGTCGACCGCCCGGTACTCCACCGAGTCGCCGGTCCAATCGAGGGCTTCAAGCACGGCCTCCGTCCCCCTTGCATGAATGCCCGCGGAGCCGAACCCCGGTCGCTCCTGCAAGGCCGTCACCAAGCGGGCCGCCTGCTCTCGAGCCCGCTGCAGAACCTCAGAGCCGAGTCTTCGCACGGGGCCCTCGGCGATCTCGCCATCCTCCCCTAGACCCAAGGCGAGGGGCAGCCGCACGCCTTCAGCCGGCACGACGTGGTCCCGCAAGCTCGCCAGATCCGCGAGCCTGAGAACGCCGACGACCCGCAAGCCCAGGAGGAGCTCGGTCGAGCGGGAATCTCCCTCGCGCGCCTCGAGCCAGAGATCTATCTCCGCGCTGCCGCCGCGACCGAGCACCTCGACGAGCCGATCGAGCCGTCGTCTCGGCCGCGCCCCGACGATGGTCAGACCCTCGCCCGAGAACGGCACACCCAGACGACCGAGGTGCCGCCTGAGCGACCTCACCCGGGATTCCATATCCCGGCTGACGATTCCCACTTCCTCTGCGGTGACGCCCCCATCGAGGAGAGCCCGGATCCGCTCGGCGACCCACCGCACCTCAGCCTCCGCATCCGGGGCCTCGACAAGCTCCACCGTCGCCGATGACCCGGCCCGCTCGTCGATCTCGCGATCGAGGTGCGCCAACTTCTCTTCGAGGCGGCTCAGGTAGGCGGCGCCGAGATCGTCCCGGTCGGGCCGCGCCGGATCGGGCGGCCGGTCGAGGAGGACCTCACCGCCAACCACCGTGACCATGGCGTGCAGCAGATCCGCGGCAATCCCGGTGACGTCGGCGAAGCCGTGAATCAGGAGGCGTCGGGTTGGGATGAGGTCCGGTCCGCGGGTCTTGAGGGCATCCTCGGCCATCTGCAGCACGTGGTTTGACCGTTCTGCCCCATCCTCTCCGGCCTTTTCCAGGGCCGCCGACGCCAGCCGAACCAGCGCATGGGATCGCTCAACACGTTCAGCAGCCACCTCGCTCCGAGCGTCATCGAGACGCTCAGAAACCCCGTCCTCGTTACCCGGCAGGAAACCGGCATCGAGGAGGTCGCGAACCGCACCGAGAACGCTGTCATACCCGTCGGACAACGACCCGAGATCGGCGCTCAGGCGCGGGTCCGCGGCGGCGAGGCGACGAACCACGATCTCGAACGCGGCGTCGCGGGACGGCGGCGACTGGCCGCTCGCGACCACTACTTCACGGGCAAAGTCGAAGAGCGTCTGCACCTTGAACCCGGCCACGGCCTTACGGCCCTCGACCATCACCCGGAGAAGGTGGCGGCGCAGGCTCCTCGACGGCACCACCACCCGCACAGGGGCCCCGAGGTCACCCGGGTTCTTCGGCGAGAGACGCTCAACCTCGTCGAGCAGACGCCGCTCGGTCGCGAGCGCGCCCCGACAAAAGATAACGCTTGATCGACTGTTGACCATCACGGTAGGAACATGGCACCACGCGCCGCAATCACTGTCAATCGACAACGTCGGCAATACCGCGGAGCGATTCGCGCGACACGGATGGTGACTTTTTCGTCGCGGTTGCCTTTGGTGCACCCTCCGACCAGTCGGCGGATTCTTCGGAGCCGTCATGACTCGGATCTGGAAAATGGTCGACACGAGGTATATGATGGTCCAGTTGACAATCTGAAACCAAGAATCGGCTGCAAGGAATGACAAGAATCGCCCCGGTTCACGCACCCAGGCAGTCCATGTGGAGAGGAGCTTTCAATGCACTTGTTATCGATTCGTCGTGTCGCGAGATGTCCGCTCTGGGTCGGCCTGCTGGCCGTGGTGCTGACGGCATCCGCTGCGGCATTGGCCGTCGACGGGAAAGGCGTCGTGACCGATGGGGTGGACACCCCCTACGGGACCATCTCGTCGGCCGGCCCGCTCGACGAGATCTTCGCCGGCGTCGACGCCGCCACGCAGATCTCGTACGTCACCGACACCGACTATCAGGTCTACCCGTCGTCGACGATCCCGGGCGACTACGGCACCTTTGTGGTCGTCGGCAGCGAGCTCTATGCCCCCGACTTCATCGATCACGGCAGCACCGCGACCGGGAGCCTCGGGACCTACACCGTGCTGACGCAGGTCAGCCAGTCCGGGGTCGCCGGGTCCGGAACGGCCGGCGATCCGTACCGCATCACCACCGTCGTGGACGTCGGATCCACCGGGCTGCGGATCACCCAGATCGACAGCTATGTGGTCGGCGAGGAGCAGTACCGCACCGATCTGACCCTGGCCAACCTCGACCCAACCGGCGCACCGGTCAGCGGCATCCTGTACCGCGCCATGGACTGTTACCTGGCCGGAAGCGACGACAGCTACGGCATGCAGTCCGGGACGTCGGTGGGGTGCTCGGCCACACCCTTCAACAACCCACCGGACCGAATCGAGCTGCTCGAGCCCATCACCGGCGGTAACAACTACTACCAGGCCGGGTACTCCGAGGTGTGGTCGGCGATCGGAACCCACCTCCCATTCGACAACACCTGCCGCTGCAACGAGCTCATCGACACCGGCGCCGGCATCAGCTGGGACTTCACGGTTCAACCGAGCGGCACCGAGACATTCTCCCACTACTCGGTGTTTTCGCCGTCGGGTGGTCAGCCTCCGGTGGGGGATGCGATTCCGACATTGAACCCCATGGGGACTGCAATTTTCGTTGGGCTGCTGGTGGTCATCGGTCTGTTCGTCTTGCGGCGCTTCAGCTGACGCGACGCCTGGGCCGGCGACGCCGGCCCGGGTCTTGAAACCGTCCCGGATCGTCCCAACTTGTTGGGCGTGAGACGTTCGACGTTAGACGTTAGACGTTAGACGTCGAAAGGACCTCACCTCTGGCCTGCTCACCTTCTCACCAGCGAGCGAACCGAGCGCTCACCTTCTAACTAGCGACCGAAGGGAGCGCTAACCTCCTCACTCTTCACCCAAACATGTACTACCATCACGTCATGCAAACACCTCTCGACCCGACGGCCTTCACCGAGATGCTCGGCATCCGTCATCCCATCATCGGTGGGGCCATGTATCCCTGCTCGAACCCGGAGCTGGTGGCGGCGGTGTCATCCGCGGGTGGGATCGGCGTTCTGCAACCGGTTTCGCTGGTCTATGTCCACGGTTGGGATTTTCGCGAGGGCATCCGCCACATTCGAAGCCTGACCGACGGGCCCATCGGGATGAACGTTCTCACCGAGAAGTCATCGGACCGCTATCTCGAACGGATGCAACAGTGGCTCGACATTGGACTCGAAGAAGGGATTCGTTTCTTCGTCTCATCTCTGGGAAACCCTCGATGGATCGTCGACAGGGTCGAGCCCGCGGGCGGGCTCGTCTTCCACGATGTCACCGAGCGCAGGTGGGCCGACAAGGCCGTCCAGGCCGGGGTTCACGGGCTCATCGCGGTCAACGGCCGCGCCGGCGGCCACGCCGGATCGCGTTCGCCCGAGGAGCTTCTCGACGAGATCGGCGACATCGATCTCCCCATCGTCTGCGCCGGGGGCATCGGCGACGCCGCGGCCTATCGCCGCGCCCTCGAGCTCGGCTATGTCGGTGTCCAGATCGGCACCCGGCTCATCGCCACCACCGAGTGCACCGAGTCGGCCGAGTACAAGCAGGCCATCATCGACGCCCACGAGGACGACATCGTGCTCACCCACAAGATCACCGGCGTACCGGTGGCCGTCATCCGCACCGAGATGGTCGAACGCGAGGGTACCGAGGCCGGTCCCATCGAGCACTGGCTGCTGACTCACCCCAGGGTCAAACACTGGGTCCGGGCCTTCTACTCGATCCGCTCGGTGATCCGCCTCAAACGGGCCAGCCGGCGGGGCGTGGTCTCGCACAAGGACTATCTTCAGGCCGGCAAGAGCGTCGCCGGGGTCAACGCCGTCGAACCGGTTGCCGAGATTGTCGAGCGGTGGACGGCGAGGCAGAGGTAAGCTCTTAGCTGACCCTCCTGCAAAATTCGTGGTCAGGATCGGGCGGGTGTAAAACCCGCCCCTACGAATCCTGCAAAAAAGTACCGTAGGGGAGGGTTTTATGCCCTCCCTCCACCATCTATGCGCTACAGGCTCCTAGCGAAGGCGGAACTCCTATGCTTCCGGTGATGGAGCTGACGGCTAACGGCTTCCATCTACTCCAACACCACCGGTGGCATCCAGACCTCTCCGGGGAGGCGGATCGTGCCGGTGCGCATCATCGTCTCGTACTCCCGAAGAACCGACTCGATGGCGACCTGATCATCCGACTTTTTCTTGACGAACTGCTGCCACCACGGTTTGGCCCTGGGGAAGTCAACCAGTCGAACCTCGGCATCGACATCGATTCCCGCGAGTCCCTTGGCCTCGATGAGGGCGATGTCGAAACCGCCGACCTCGTCGATCAGACCGTTCTCCCTCGCCTGGACTCCGGTGAAGACCCGGCCGCTCCCGATGGCGTCGACCTCATCCCAGCTCATCCCGCGAGATTCGGAAACCAGGGTGACGAAGCGATCGTAGATCTTGTCCAACACCCGGTCGACGATGGCCCGCTGCTGGTCGTTCCAGTCCTCGAGACCACCGTAGATGTCGGCATTGGCGCCGAAGTCGGCCTTGCCGAAGGTGATCCCCAGCTTGTCGTTGTAGAAGCTCTCCATGTTGAGGTGGCCGGTGAGAACCCCGATGGAACCGGTGATGGTGGCCGGATCGGCGACGATCCGGTGGGCGCCGCAGGTGATCCAGTAGCCGCCCGAACCCGCGACGTTGCTCATGGACACGACGATCGGGATCTTCTCGGCGGTCCGGGCCATTTCCTGACGGATGATCTCGGACGCAAGCGCGCTGCCCCCCGGCGAGTCGATACGGAAGACCACGGCCTTGATGTCGTTGTCCTTGCGGATGTTCCGGAAGGCGCGAGCGATGGTCTCCGATCCCATGATGTCGTTCATGCCGAAGAGGGGGTTGAACTCGCGGCGGCTCTCGCCCCGCATGATGCCGCCGACGGCGGTCACCACCGCGATCTTCGCCCCTCGGGATCGCGACGAAGAACGCGAGAGATAGCTGTGAAGACCGACCATCTTGGCCGAACCGGCCTTCTCGTCGATCCGCTCGGTGAAGGTCGTCCAGTCCTCGCGGTGATCGACCAGGCCCGCCTCCTGGGTCTCGTCACCGAGGAAGGGCCCCCGGTCGATGATGTTGCGAACCTCGTCGGGCTCCATGCCCCGGCCCTGGGCCACCCCGTCGACGAGTTGGTCGAAAATCGATCCCACCAGCCACTCGGTCATTTCGCGGGCCTCGGGCGTGAAATCGCGTTCGGTGTACATGAAACGCGCGGTCTTGTAGGCACCACGACCGGGAAACTCGGGCTTGATGCCCAATTTGTCGAAGGTGC
This sequence comes from Thermoanaerobaculales bacterium, assembly GCA_029287235.1. Taxonomy (GTDB): domain Bacteria; phylum Acidobacteriota; class Thermoanaerobaculia; order Thermoanaerobaculales; family Sulfomarinibacteraceae; genus JAHECW01. The sequence continues at coordinate 3,209 of JARFRM010000230.1, read as the reverse complement.
CACGGATAAACGGTGACCGCACGGAGAACCCGATGAGGTTGACATCGCCACCCGGGTGAAGCGAAATCTCGTCACACGCCGAGGCGAGATAGTAGACCTTGTTCCCGGGGGTGAACTCACCGGCGGTGTCCATGTAGGCGGAGGTCCACTTGCCGCTCGCTCGGACACCCTGGATGAGATCCCGAAGCTCCTGGGTGACGGCGAATCCACCACCGAAGGCACCGATCCTGAGCCGCACTCCCTCGATTCGATCGTCCTCGGCAGCCCGCACCAGCGCCCATCTGAGGTCCCTCAGGCTGAGCGGCTGTTCACCGAACATTTCGGCAATCGGATCTTCCGCCGTCAGCTCCGCGATGGGGCCTTCCAGGTTGACGGCGAGCACCGCGCTGGACGGTAGTTTGGGTTTGGCCAGACCTCGCACCACCAGCGCGACCAGCACGACGCCGACCACGAGAATCAAACATCCGACACCGAGAACGACCGAACGCGCCTTGGCCATGTCGTATCCTCCGTTGGGACCATCATCCTAGCAGAAAGACCACCGCCGACAGGCCCCCCCTGTTTCACTTGTGATACGTCCGTCCGACCGCTTGGTTCAGTTTCCTTCGTGGTCGGAAGAACCCGCGACCCGGTCGGCGACCATCCATCCGCCCGTCACGACCGCCACCGCTCTCGGGTTGAAGATTGCGGGATCTCTCGACAGAAAGCGCTGACACTGATGAACGAGATCGTCAGGGTCAAACCCAAGGCGATCCATCGCGTATTGCATGGTGAAGGCACCGATCACGGACCGTGGAGGTGAGGTCATGACGACGGCAGCGATCCGCTCGTGTGTGTTGTGCGTGTTGATGTCGGCCAGCGGCGCGGTCTTCGCGGCGGACCTGCCGGCAACCCCGCCACCCAATGAGGCCATCCAGGCCGCAGTCAAGCGCCACACGGCGGCGACCACGAGGCGTTTTGAAGAACCCGATGCCGCCGCCGAGCTCTACTGGCAGAAACGGCAGGGGCCGAACCCGTCGTTCGACACCGCCGCCGCCTATCGCAACGCGCTCAAGCACATGGACCGAATGCCACGCTACTCGTCACGGCTCGGCACACAGCTCGAGACGCGGCCCGGAGCTTCGCTCGGCGGTGTCGCCTCCTTCGCCGCGAAACGACTCCTCGGCGTCTGGGAATCGCTGGGCCCCGGCAATATCGGCGGTCGGACCCGAGCTCTGTTGATTCACCCGACGCAGACCGAGATCATGTACACCGCGGGTGTGTCCGGGGGCGTCTGGAAGACCATCGACGGCGGCGTGAATTGGTTCCCGCTGGCCGACGAGATCGCCAACATCGCCGTCAACTCAATGGCCATGCGACCCGACGACCCCGAGACCCTCTACATCGGAACCGGTGAGGGCTACTTCCGCGAGGAGGTCCGGGGAACCTGGCTCCCGCTTCGCGGAGCCGGGGTTTTCCGTTCGAGCAACGGAGGCACGTCGTGGGCCCGACTCGAGAGCACCGAGGGCGAGGACTTCCACTGGGTCAACGACCTCATCATCAGCACCAAAGACTCGGGTCGGATCTACGCCGCAACCCGAACCGGGGTTCACATCTCGTCCGACGGCGGCGCCACCTGGGATCACTCCCTGGTTTCGACCCAAAAGGGCGGCTGCCTTGATCTCGCAGTCCGGGACGACCACGCGACCGATTGGCTCTTCGCGTCCTGCGGCACCCTCGATCAGGCGACGGTCTACCGACGTCGGATCGCGGCCGGAACCACATGGGAACCCGTCCTCTCCCAGCCGGGAATGGGCCGGACCACCCTCGCTATCGCGCCTTCTGCTCAGAACATCATCTACGCCCTTTCGGCCTCCAACTCATCCGGCCCCAGCGGCGTCTATGAACAGGCGCTTCACGCCGTCTTCCGATCCGGATCCGGTGGCGCGGCCGGGACATGGGAGACCCGGGTGACCAACACCGACCCCGACAGAGTCAATACCTTGATTCTGACCAACCCCGTGACTTCGTCCTACACCGACTGCGGGTGGGCGACGTACAACCCGTGGGTCCCCATGGGGTGGTACTGCAACGTCATCGCCGTCGACCCCATCGATCCGAACGTGGTCTGGGCCGCCGGTGTGGATCTCTTCCGATCCGACAACGGCGGCCGGGACTGGGGCGTCGCCTCCTACTGGTGGGCAGCGGGTCAGGACCCCAGCTTCGTCCACGCCGACCAGCACGCCATCGTCTTCCACCCCGACTTCGACGGCGGCGCCAACACCAGGATGTTCACTGCCGGCGATGGCGGCATCTTCCGGACCGACAACCCCTACGGCATGGTCGCCACCGACGGGGCCGGGATCTGCGACCCCGGCGCATCGCAGGTCTTCTTCACCGATCTCAACAACAACATGGGGATCACCCAGTTCTACCACGGGGTCCCTTTTCCCGGCGGCGAACGCTACCTCGGCGGCACCCAGGACAACGGCACCATCCTCGGCACCGACGTGCTCGGACCGGAGAGTTGGAGACACATCCTCGGCGGCGACGGCGGCTACTCCGCCATCGATCCCTCGAGCCCCAACATCATCTACGCCGAGAGCCAACGGTTCGGTTTTTCCCGGTCGACCGACGGAGGTCAGACCTTCTCCGACGCCACCTGGGGCGCCAACGACGCGGGATTTCTCTTCATCACACCGTTCACCATGGACCTCAACGAGCCGCGACTGCTGTGGACCGGCGGCTTCCGGTTGTGGCGGACCGACAACGGGGCGTCCTCCTGGTATCCCGCCAGCAGCCACCCCATCGGTCCCGGCCAGGTGAGCTCCATCGCGGTCGCCCCCGGCAACTCGCAGCGGGTGGTGGCCGGAACATCGGAGGGCGACGTCTACCGGTCCGAGGAGGCCCTCATTGCCGACGGCGCCACCGACTGGGAGTCCGCCCGCCCGCGCGCCGGGTTCGTCACGTCGCTCGCCTTCGAGCCGGGCTCGCAGGACGTGATCTACGCGACCTACGCCGGTTTCGGCGGGCTCCACCTCTGGCGGTCGGAGGACTTCGGCCGGACCTGGGAAGCCCTCGACGGAGACGGGCCCCGCTCGATCCCCGACATCCCGGTCCACTCGGTGGTGATCGACCCCGACAACGTCGACCGGATCTATCTGGGAACCGACCTCGGCGTTCTGACCTCGAAAAACCGCGGCCGCACCTGGGCGGTGGAGAACACCGGC
>JARFRM010000170.1 GCA_029287235.1 Thermoanaerobaculales bacterium | reverse complement strand
GCACCCTCCCATCGGAACCGTCAGATTTCTCCGGCGGCGAAATCGATGGTCCGACCACGCCATGAATTTGATCTCAGCCTCGTGCAAAAAGGTCCTTCTACCGCGCCGATCGACCCGTCGGCAATCGTGGAGGGAGGGTATGAAACCCTTCCCTACGGTACTTTCTTGCAGGATTCTTAGGGGCGGGTTTTACACCCGCCCGATCCTTACCGCGCCGATCGACCCGTCGGCAATCGTGGAGGGAGGGTATGAAACCCTCCCCTACGGTACTTTCTTACAGGATTCGTAGGGGCGGGTTTTACACCCGCCCGATCCTGACCACGAATCTTGCTGGAGGCTCAGTTATTCGATGAATGTTCAAGCCGGGTGGGCTACACTTTGTCGGATGTCAAAAAAAAGGCCATGCTCATGTGAACCGGGCGCCGGCGGACGATTGAGGGCGTATGTTCGTCTCTCAACACTCGTGATCGCGTTGATTGCGTCGGTCGGATGTATATCGACCGACCCGCTGGAACCGCCCGAAGTGAATCTCGTCGATCTCGATTTCGTTGATGCGACGGTCTTCGAATCGACCCTCAACGTGGCGGTACGCATCTCCAATGACAACCCGGAGCCGCTGATCCTCGATGGTGCGGTGATCAAGCTCGAGCTTTCGGGTCGGAAGTTCGGCAAAGGCGCCACCTCGGAACGGATCGAGATCCCCCGCTTCAGTTCGATCGTCCAGCAGCTCGAAATGCACCTCAGTCATATCGCGGTTGCGACCAAGATCCAAGGGATCATCGAAAGCAAGACGGTCGATTACGGCATCACGGGGAAGGTCTACGTCATTACGCCGTCGGGAAGAACCAAACGGCTGCCCATCGACAAGCAGGGGACCATCGATCTCCGCGGCAAGCAGCCTCAGGACCCGTTGGAAGACAAGCTGTCCGAGGGCTCGATCGATCGGTAGCCAAGAACTGAACCTCCTGCATAGTTCGAGAATTGTAGAACGACGACGCCTTCCTCTACATGTCACCCTGAGCGGAGCGACCTCCGAGGTCGCGAAGTCGAAGGGTCCCCCGAAGCTCGGTGCGGCGCTGAGAACTGCAACGACCTTCCAACCCGGAGGGGATTCTTCGACTCACTCGCGGACTCGCTCGCTCAGAATGACAGTTGATTCGGCAGCCCCTGTCCTTCCAAGAGTAGGCGCCGCTCTGCGGCGTGGCGGTGCTCAGGGTGACTGGTCTTGGAGTTCTGCAGGAGGCTCAATTCATCATTCACAGCTCCTCCGGTGTTCGTCGTCCGTGCCCGGTCTTCGCCACGCTCCGCCCTGACTTGGCCTCATTTCCGTCCTGCTCTCCTCTCGGCCCTCGACAACCATGGTTGTGGGATCGCGAAAGGAGGCCGAACATGAATCGTGACGATCGTCTTTTTGCCACCATCGGCGGCACTGTCGTGACTGCGGCCGCCATTGTCTTCCTCGTTTTTGCCGGAGGCATCACCGGCACCATCGAGGATCAACCGATCGTCCGGGTCGCACCGAATCCGGTCGTGGAGACGCCGAATGAACCCTCCGGCGTTGTATCGGCAAGTTTCGAAGAGCCCGAGCCGTCCTTTGGAGACGAGGCCGTGCGTGCGTTGGCGAGGCGGATTTCGTCCCACCCGGAATGGGCGTCCTGGCTGGTCACCGACAGTCTTCTGATCCGATTGGTGACCGCCGTGGAGTCGGTAGCTGACGGCTACAGCCCGCGAAGCGAACTCGGTTTTGTCGGCACGAACCGCCCATTCCTCGTCCGCGAGGACGAGGGGCGGCTGGTCATCGCCGCCGGCACCTACCGCCGCTACGATCTGGCGGTGGATGTCTTCAACTCTCTCGATGCCGGTGCCGCCGTCGCCATCTACCGCGAGCTCGAGCCGGCGATCCACGAAGCGAGGCAGGATGTCGCTTGGCATCGAGGCGATTTCGATGACCGTCTGCGGCAGGCCATCGACCACCTCCTGGAGGTGAATGTCCCCGCAGGCGCCATCGAGGTTGAACGTCGAACCAGGGCCTACACCTTCGCCTCCGATGAACACGAGCGGCTGAGCGACGCCCAACGGCAGCTGCTGCGGATGGGTCGGGAAAACGCACTGGCGGTCCAGGACAAGCTGCGGGAGATCAGGTCGGTATTCGGCTGGCCCGAGGCTCCGGCCCCGACGCCGGCGGCCGTCCAGCGTGCACAGATCATCGGGGACGACGCCGTGGATTCGGATCCGATCGTGATCGCCGAGGCAACCAACCACGATGCGGGCTCCGAGGAAATTTCCCTCATCCCCGTTGTCGAACCGGTCACGACACCACTCGAGACGCCCGTCTGGATGGTTGCCGCTCCGAGCATCACGGTGATGGAAGAAGCGGTGGCGCCGGCCGAGTAGGCAGCGCCCGGCAGAGAACCAGCAATCGAACCGGTCCCATCACCGGCCCGAGGTTTCGCCCTCGGGCCGGATTTTCTTCCTGCGGTAGGAAGAAGGAAGTCGTGTGCCTCGCTCCCCTCCGGTCTCGTTTCTCATTTCAGAAAACGCCTCTGATACCGTACCCGGGTGTCGATGAGCCAAGCAGAGAAACGCGATGCTCGAGGGGCGGGACCTCCGCCGCCGGTCCTCCCGGTTTACCAACCGCGCGGGTTGCGCCCGAAGCACCCGTCGCGTTGGCGCACCGCCAGCCTGATCGCGGTCCACGTCGTGATGATCGCCCACGCCGCCCAGTGGCTGGTGCAGGGACTGACGCTGAGCCCCGTCGAACCTTCCGAGGGCATGGAGCTCGCCAAACACGGGGTCGTGAACACGGGTCTGGTCTTTTTCGTCGCGGCGATTGTGGTGACCGCCGCCTTCGGTCGGTTCTTCTGCGGCTGGGGCTGCCACCTCATCGCGCTTCAGGATCTCAGCCGATGGCTGCTCATCAAGGTGGGAATCAAACCGAGGCCGCTGCGGTCCCGCCTGCTCGGGCTGGTGCCCATGGTCGCCTTCGTCTACATGTTTCTGTGGCCGGCGATCTACAAGATTGCGGTGGGTGAGCCGCTCGGGCCGGTCACCACCGCTTTCATGACGTCCGAGTTCTGGGCCACGTTCCCCGGCCTGACCATCGCCGTGCTGACCTTTGCGGTCTGCGGTTTCCTCGTGGTCTTCGTCCTCGGTTCCAAGGGTTATTGCACCTATGGCTGCCCCTACGGCGCGGCGTTCGGGCTGGCCGATCGACTGGCTCCCATCCGGATCCGCGTGACAGACGCCTGCAAGGCCTGCGCAACCTGTACCGCCGTGTGCACCTCCAACGTGAGGGTGCACGAAGAGGTTCACGAACACCGCATGGTGGTCGATCCGGGGTGCATGAAGTGCCTCGACTGTGTCGCCAACTGTCCGAATCAAGCTCTCTATGTCGGCGCAGGCCGGCCGGCGGTCGGCAGGGGAGGGGCCCGGTCGCGGTCGGGGTCGCTGAATCGGCCCGAGGAGGTGCTGGCCGGGCTCGTGTTTCTGCTTGGTTTCGCCGCCTTCCGGGGGCTGTACGGAATCGTGCCTTTTCTCTTCTCTCTGGGTCTTGCCGCGATCCTGGCCGGCCTGGCGGTGATGTCATGGCGGTTGATTCGGGACAGGGATGCCTGGATGGGTCCGATCCGGCTCAAATCGGGCGGCCGGATGAGACGTTCAGGTTGGATTTTCGCCATCATCGTGGTCTCCGTCGTGGCGTTGTGGGCTCACAGCGCTCTGGTTCGGGGTCTCACCCGGCACACCGATCGCCTCTTCGACAGATCCGACAACCTTCGACGCGCCGCGCTCCAGATTCAACACGAGCCGCCCGAGATGACGGCATTGGACCGGAAACTGGTTTCGGATACGAGGCGATCCCTGGCGAGGCTCGAGAGTTGGAGCCCGATCGAATTGCCCGAGAATCAGCTTCGACTCGCCTGGATGGCCTATCTTGCCGGCGACGATTCCGAAGCACAGATTCGCGTCGATCGGGCGTTGAGGGGACGGCCGACAGCCTCTCGGGGGCACCTGTTGGCCGGTCGAATGCTCGTCGGCGATGGTCGGTGGCGGGAGGCCGCTGAGGCCTATTCCCGGGTGGTGGCCCTCGATCCGACCAACCCCGCGGGCTATCTCGGACTCGGTACCGTGCACGGCTCTCGTGGCCGCCTGCAGGAGGCGTTGGAAGTCTTTTCCCGCGGTCTGGTCGCAGTCCCGAGCTCGGTGGATCTGCGCTACAACGTCGGCCTCTCCCATGCGATGGGGGGGGATCTGAATGCCGCCATCGTCGAGTTCGAGCGGGTGCTGGAGGACGAACCGGATCACATCCCGGCCCGTGAGAACCTCGCCGGAGTCCTTGCCGGGGCCGGCCGGTTCGCCGAGGCGGTGGTCGTCTTCGAGGAGGCCATCCGGCGGTCTCCCGACGATCCTGAGCTCAGAATCCTGGCCGCCCGCGCCTGCCTCGGAGATGGTCGGCGCACTCGAGCCGAGGAACACATCGAAGCGGCGATCGTTCTCGACCCGGCTCTGGCGCCCGCCCGACGACTTCTCGACTGAGGGGTGCTCCGCCGCCGTTTGTCCGACTACGGCACGATCTGATATTGAGTTTCGGAATTAATCGCAAAGAAGGTCGGTTCTGTCGCTTAATGAAGGATGGCAGGGGGTTGGGGTGACCATAAAGACGAAGATGATCGGTTCGTGGTCCGGGTTGCTGCCGGTGGTGATTCTCTCGGTCTGTTTCACGGTGGCGGAACCGGCGGCGGCATCCGATTCGGAGGGGGCCATCGGGCCCGACGTCGTGGTTTTCGAACTCTCGGGCACGTGGGACTGGGGCGCGGACGGCGGAATCCGTGCGTACTCTGTCGGAACCACGTCCTGCAACCGTGGAGATGAGGATCTGGAGTGGATCTCGGACGAAAACAGACACCCGGTGATCGCCCAGAACCTCTATCGGGTCACCCTGGCGGACGCCGACCCACCGGTGGAGCACGGCAAGATCGAAATGCTGGGGATCTCGTGGCTCAAGCACGGTTTCCTCTCCATCAACGGGAGCGCCTGCGGCACCTGTGATTATCCCGCCGCGGGTGGTGAAGCACTCGGTCCCGGTTGCTCGGATCCATACGGCGCCGGTCTCAACGGCAGCTATAGCCGCCTCGGTCCGAGATCCGAGGTGAACGCATTCACCGGGTACTACGACTACCCATATTCATCCCCGACCGGGCACCCGGACATCGTCGGTCGACTTCAGGTCAAGGAGTCGGAAATTATCGATGATCCGGCGAGCTACAAGTACTTCGTCGAAGGTCACTACATCGCCCCTGATGATGCCGGGGCGGCCAACGGGATGAACAATGCGTCCCATCGCGAGGCGGTTCTCAACGGCACTTCCCTCGATGTGGTCGGGGCGACGGAGGAGGGCCGACCCGGCATCTACGCCTGGGGGGATCTCGATCCGGAGGTGACCGTTCGCGAGGTCATCGTTCCCAACGAGGGTCTGTTCATCGTCGCCTACAAGGTCGGTGACAACGGTGACGGGACCTGGCACTACCAGTACTCGGTCTTCAACCTCAACTCGCATCTCAGCGGGCGAAGCTTCTCGCTGCCGATTCTCCCGAACTCGGTGATCACAAACACCGGCTTCCGTGACGTCGACTATCATTCCGGCGAAGACCTGTTATACGACGACACCGACTGGGCGGTGGACATCGATCCGTCGACGGGGTGGGTCACGTGGTTCACGGACGACCATGCGACCAACCCCAACGCCAACGCCCTGCGCTGGTCGACGATGTACAGCTTCAGCTTTGACGCCGACAGCCCGCCCCAGCCGGCTCTCGCCACCATCGGTCTTTACCGAGATGGGGGACCGTCGGCGGTGTCGGTGCTGGTGGAGGCTCCGGCGGACAACGCCAGTCCTCTGTTTGCGGACGGATTCGAGGCCGGCGACACGGACTCGTGGAGCGAGGTCGTTCCGTAGGGAATTCGAGAGCCTTCTGCAGAACTCGAAATTCGACCGAGAATCCCACGGCCCCTCCTGTCACCCTGAGCACCGACACGCCGCGGGGTTGTGCCTACTCATGGCATGACAGGGATAGCCGAAAACATGTCATCCTGAGCACCGCCACGCCGTAAGGCGGCGCCTACTCAAGGAATGACAATGGACAGTCTCTCAGGGAATCGAG
>JARFRM010000157.1 GCA_029287235.1 Thermoanaerobaculales bacterium | reverse complement strand
GCCTTGCCATGGTGGAGACGATGGAGCCGGCCAACGTATTGGGCGAGCGTGCCTTTCCATGAAATTGGCATCGTCAAGAACAGTGTGTCGAGACGGTGGTCATCGAAGCCCTCACCCAGGTATCGACCTGTAGCGACCAGGAGTCGTTCCTCATCATCGGGAATCGAGGCCAAGCGACCCAGCGCAGCTTGGAGCTGCCGTTTGCCCATTCCACCCCTGAGGACGACGACGTTCTTCGCGAAACCCTCGAATCGTCCGGCGAGGTCCTTGAGGTGATCTCTCCGCTCGGTCAAAACCAGTGGTGATCGTTTGGCCTCAAGTGCAGCGATCACATCATCGAATATCAGGTCGTTCCGGTCTTCGTCCTCGGCGATTGCTTTGTAAATCTGGTGAATAGGAACTCGCTCGCCTCGATCATCGCGCGGCGGCATCGCGAAGTCGGTGTACCGTGGCTCGACCCGATGCCGGAATGGCCGCTCATCAGCCTGTTTTCTCGCAGCGACTCGGTGTCTGACTGGGCCACACTGCATCAGCACAATCGGGTGGTGACCGTCCTTCCGGGTCACCGTGGCGGTCAGTCCCAGAACGAACTTCGCGGCCGACGCTCGGGCCACCGCCTCGAAGCTCACCGCCGACAGGTGGTGACACTCGTCAACGATGAGGTGCCCGTAACCGGCGACGAGGTCGTCCACCTCTCCTCGGCGGACCAGACTCTGTATCAATGCAACGTCGATGATGTTTGAGGGTTTTCGCTTCCCTCCTCCCACACGACCCAGGTCATCCGCGTCGACGTCGAGAAACGTAGCGAGACGTTCAAGCCACTGTTCTAAAAGCTGCTGTCGGTGAACCACAACAAGTGTGTTGCGGCCGCGCTGGGCAATCATCCTCGCGGCTACAACGGTCTTTCCGAAGGCTGTTGGCGCAACGAGGACACCGGTCTCATACTTGGTGAGCTCTTCGACCGCAATCTCCTGCTGAAGATCAAGACTTCCAAGGAAATCCGCTTCGATAGCTTTGCCGTCCTGACGTTTGTCTTCAAGCTTGACCTCGATTCCGAGTCCGCTGAGCAGCTCGACTGCCTCTCCTTCGCAGCCACGCGGCAGGCCGATGTGATCTTTGAAGTCCTCGGCGCAGCTGATGACTCTCGGTTTTCCGTAAGTCGAGAGCCGCATTGCCTGAGCGCTGTAGAACTCGGGATTCTGAAACGCCGCCAACCGAATCAAGCGCGTTGCCAGGGCGGGCGGAAGTCCCTCCTTGGGGACATAGGTTTGGTTGGCACGCACGAGGGTCACTCGAGGTGGAATCGGGCCCTTGATCTTTGGCTCAGAGGAGTCACGACGTTCCCAGGGTCTATCGCTCTCTTCGGACAGCGCACGACGGACCGGTACTACCCGGCCTCGATCCCAGGCAATGCTAGCCACCTCCTGCACTGTCTCGGGGGCCAACCGGATCACGTTGGAAAGATGCAGCCACTGGTCTTCGAACGGAACGAGGTCAGTGTCTACGAATACCGTGTTTCCGTCCTTGCGCGACTGACCTTGAAGCGGAAGGGCGATGAGGTTGCCGAATCCACCGGCTGGAAGCGTGTCCTGGTTCGGGAACATGCGGTCATACGATTCAAACCCGAGCCCAGGCTTTCGTTCCATGGCTTCGGAGATCATCCAGGCGCCGATCCTTCTCGCTTCCGCCGCCGAGACGGGGCCGGAGAAGAAGATCCATACGTGGCCACCGTTTCCTGATCGTGATCTTTCTAGCGTCGCCGGAATACCGTTTTCCCCACAGGTATTGAGAAATACCCGGGCGTCCTCCGACCAGGTTTCCTTGTCGAAATCGACCGCAAGGAACCAACATGTTTCGTCCGGCAACAGCGGATACACACCGATGGTGAAATCGCGCTGATCATTCTGGCCATGACCTACAAGGTGATCGCGAATTGCCGCATCCGTGACCGGTAGGAGATCGCGCACCGAGCAATCGCCGCACTTCACCTTCGGCTTTTCACAAACCCCGGGCACCCATTCGTTCCGACAAGCCGGTGAGTATCCCGATCGACCGGTCTTTGCACTTTCCCAACGGCGCGGATAGACGTCGTCACGGCCTCGGAAGAGCGATCGAAAAAATCGGATCTTCTCGTCAGGTGCTGAGTTGTGATTCACCTCGGATGAAACAGGAGTTTCCTGGGCTCGAGATGTTCGTTCTGGTGAAGGCCCATCAGACAGCAGCTCGTGGAGCTCAGCCCTCAGTCTCTTCCCCTCGTCCTCGATTTCATTCAGCCGTGTCTTGATTCTCTCGATTCTGCGCTTCGTGTCCGGATTGCGTTCGCACATAGTGGAATCACCGAACCGCTTAAGTGCCCTCTGCGAGCGCCTTTTCGCCAGCCTGTGTGGTCTTGTATCGCTGACGGGAACTCGTGGGCTTTTCAGGAATCGTCATTCGCAACAATCCGGCTTCAAGCAGTGGCCGGATCACTTGATTCCGGAACTTGGTGCGATCCGCTCGCCCGCATAGCACCAAGAGTTCCTTCATCGAACTCTCATCTTGTGACTTTTCAATAACTTGAACTTGATGCCGACTTAGTGCCGACTTGGTGCCGACTTGGTGCCCCTTCTCAGATCGAGGACCGATCTGTGCAATAAAGGTGACAACAACCGCTCCGTCCCTCTCCTCGAAGACCGGGGGCTGGATGCCGTGGTCCGCGCACGCCTCGATGACTCGATTCGTACCACGGCCCCAGATCTCCACTGCTCCAGTTCGATGAAACGTCTCTGCAATGAGTGGGTTTCTTGGGACAGACCGATGCGGACCTGACAGATCTTCGGCGGTGATACCGTTTGGAAGCATCCCTGCGCTTCTGATCTCGATGCGATCGTCAAATACCGCAATCGCCACGCTGCCTGCTGGGTCGGAGTAATCGCGATGCATGACTGCGTTGAGGATGATTTCGCGTAGCCCAGCGAACGGCACCGGGAGTCTGTCCTCACGTTGAACTTGCCCCGCGGGAAATCGCGCCGACAGGGGCAGTGTCCTTTCAAGAAAGGCGAGGGCCTCACGCACCGCCGTAAAAGCGTTAAGGTGCACCTGCTTGTTATCCAGAATGTCACCGGTTATCTTCGTGCCACGAAACCGGCCCATCTTCAGCAACGCTTGCGGGTAATCGGGAAGGAAGCGAGTACCGAAAAGGACCTGAGCCGCCTGTGTAATCACGCCCTCCCTGCGGAGCCCAAGACGATCGAGGATGTCGCCGACGTCTGTGCTCGTACCAGCAGAGATGCGGTGCTGCCGAATGGCGGCTTCCCGTGTCTGAAGGATCTCTTCATGGTCCAGATCGTCGAACCGCACACCGACAACCGCCTGGTTTTCCCAACGACGCCGGACGTGAGCACGCTCCAGCAGCATCGTCTCGTACCGATCTTGAGGCAGGACGCTGGTTGTCGTCTGGACTCTTTGGTATGCCCTTCCGTCAAACGTAAATGGACGGGCGTTTCCCTGTGGCGGCGCTTCAAGAACGATGACGGCCTTCCCAGTATTGGGGAGTTCGACGAAATCGATCTGGATTGGAGCTGGTGGCTCGAACTTCCCCAGCATCAACGCCAACTCGCGGCGTGTCTTGTCGGAAACCTCTTGGCCCACGATTCTCCCATCGTCCAAGACTCCGATGACAACACTGCCGCCGACATGATTGAGGAAACCACACAACGTTTGGCCTGCTCGGTTCAGCTGACCTGTCGACCGTTTCAACTCGAGGGTCTCCGACTCACCCTCGGCAATCAGCCGTTGGAGATCGCTCATTCACACCCCCACAAACAAACGGGTCATTAGCTACCTAGTTTACGGGTTCTGAGCGTCCACCGCACTGCCTTGCCAACCGTCCATCTGTCAACGGCCAGCCTCTTCCCGATTTCCGGATAGGTCATCCCGAGTTCACGAAGTTGCACAGCCTTCACAGCAATCTGTTGATACACCGGTGGCGCCCTCGTTTCGATGATTGGGATCTTGACCGGCATCGAAGCAGCGGTTCGAATTCTTCGCGACCGCGTCCACCAGGCTTCGTTCTCGGCCGAAGGACGAGATCGAAGCCTGCCACGGCGTAGCTTCGAGCGAAGCCGGGCCTCCCCAACACGCCACACACGCCCGAGAACTACGCCCTGGCAAGCCAAACCCGTCCACGCAACTCGCAAGGAGTTGCCATGGCTACGTTCTGCTACATCTACGTTCTAACAAGCGAATCGAACCCAACCCGCCACTACACCGGCTTCACCACAGACCTCACCCAGCGAATCCAATCACACAATTCCGGACAGGTCCCGCACACCTCGAAGCTCCGTCCCTGGCGAATCGAGACGGCGATTGCGTTTCGATCCGTCAAAAAGGCCAGAGATTTCGAGAACTACCTCAAGAGTCACGCCGGAAGAGCGTTCGCATCCAAGCACTTGTGACAAACCCCGTGGCGAGGATCGCACGCCGCTCGCCTGTGCCGTGGCCGCCCCGATCGGCCGAAGGACGAGATCGAAGCCTGCCACGGCGTAGCTCCGAGCGAAGCCGGGCCACACCTTCCAAGCCAAGACAACGTCGAGCACGACGCCCTTGTAAGCTACGTGCATGGGATTAGAACCCTTCCGCCGGAAGGCGGCGGTTCTTTTTTGCGCCCCATTCTTCATCAGCTCAACAAGAGTGTTCCGTTACCAACTTGTTTTGTTTGTTTCTAATGTTGCTTTTATTTCGATTAAGCCTTATGCTAAGAATGGAGGTCGAACGATGAACAACGCAGCACTTGATTTCAGTGGACCCGCGCTCCCGTCAGAGGACGAGGCGAGGGTCGCCAGAGAAAGCAGCAGGCTGTTGGCCACGATCATCGGTCGAGGCGACGCTGCCCAGCTTAGGGTTGTTGATGGGGAAGACGAGATCACGGTGCCCCTCCCTGCGCTTCGAATGCTCATGTCGGTTCTCGCTCAGATGGCCGAGGGTCGGGCCGTCACGGTCG
>JARFRM010000151.1 GCA_029287235.1 Thermoanaerobaculales bacterium | reverse complement strand
ACGGGAGGGTGAGACGTGGGGAGGTCAGAAAGTAAGAAGGTGAGAAGGTCAGCGCGGGCTTCGGCCGCTGGTAAGGAGTCAAGGGTTGAGGGTCAGCACTCTTCACCCCTCACAGCGACCGAAGGGAGCGGCCTCCCCCCTAACTCGTCACCCTCTCACCGGCTCTCGAGTCGGTCGCCGAGCAGCACGGTCAGCTGCTCGTCGAGCGGCATGGCGGGTTTGCGTTCTTCGTCCTTCTCCCAGGGCCAGGTGATGACCGCCATCGGGCGCTCGTAGAACTCGACCCCGCTCGCCGACGAGGCGACGGTCAGCGCGGCGGCGAGACCCTTCTGGAACTTCACCGAGACCACCATGGCGTTGGGCTTTCCGGCGCCGGGTTGGTGACCGCCCAGCATCCGCGCCTGCTCGGAAGCCATGTGCATGGCCACGCGCGCCATGGGATCGTCGTTCCACCGGGCCAGACGGGCCTGGGTGCGCGGGTCGCGAGGGCGGAGGTCGATATTTTCCAGATCGAGATCGAACTGAGAAGCACCCTTTTCGGCTGCCGTGACCATCGCCGGAATGAGAAGCGCGAGGATGAGAATGAAGCGTATCAACATCTGAATCACCAATGTAATGGTCAACGCGAAGCGACGCCAGAAGTTTCCGACTCTCCAGGTATGCCGAGAATGGTTCTCCCGTCGCGCTCCCCGAGAGTGCCCCCTCAAACAATGTTCGGCCCTCACGATCGAGAGAAGGCGGGGTCGTCCCTCCAACCATTGATTTGAAGCGGCACGTCCGGTCGAGGCGAAGTCCGCGAATCCGGAAACGCACGCTGGCCGAGGTTCACGTATCTCTCGGGAGAGCGCGGGATGGGTGCCCGGCTCCTCTCCCATCGCCTCCCGAGACCGGCCTCAGCTACACTCTCATCGTGAAAACAGTTCTTGCAGCTCTTCTTCTCGTGTCGGCGATGTCTGTGTATTCGCAAGACCTCGACATCGCCTCCTACGACATCGAGGTTGCCCTCGATCCCGACACCCATGAGCTGGCGGGGTCGCAGACCATTCGTTGGCGAAACACGGCCTCGGTCGCCACCTCCGAGCTCTGGTTCCACCTCTATCTCAACGCCTTCGCGAGCTCCGAGAGCACCTTCATGCGCGAGCTCGAGAGCGATCCCCTCGGCGGGGGGCGGGTCCTCGGCGGCGAGTGGGGGTGGACCAGGGTGACCCGGATGGCGCTCGCCGACGGCACCGATCTGCTGCCGGTGATGAGCTTTGAACGTCCGGACGACGGGAACGAGAACGACTTCACCGTTGCCAGGGCCGATCTCCCATTCGAGGTCCTGCCGGGCGAGGCGGTGGAGATCGAGCTCGCCTTCGAGGCGCGGTTGCCCCGGGTCGTCGCCCGGACCGGATTCTCGGGCGACTTCCACATGGTGGCTCAGTGGTTTCCCAAGCTCGGTGTCTTCGAGGGCGAATCGGGCTGGAACTGTCACCAGTTCCACGCGCCGAGCGAGTTCTTCGCCGATTTCGGCACCTACCGCGTACGCATGACCGTTCCGCGCGGCTGGGTGGTCGGCGCCACCGGTGAGGAGATCTCACGCGAGCCCGTCGGCACCGACGACGTGGTCGAGTTCCACGCGAGGAGCGTCCACGACTTCGCCTGGGCCACTGCGCCCCCCGATCTGATGACCGCCTTCGATGTCGAGTTCGATCCCGGCCGCCACGTGCCCGTGATCTGGCTCGATCGGGCGAGCGGGCTGCTCGGTCGCGGGGCTGCGGATCTCGAGCTCCCTCCCATGACCATCCGCTTTCTGGTGCCGCAGACCCAGGAGAAGCTGATCCCCAGGATGATCCGGGCGGCCCGTCTGTCCGTCGCGTGGTTCGGTCTGTACTTCGGTCCGTACCCTCACCCGCAGTTGACCGTGGTCTCGCCGCCGCCTGGGGCGATGGGAGCCGGCGGTATGGAGTATCCGACGCTGATCACCACCGGGGCGAGTCGGCTCGACGCCTCGCCGGTGCTTTCGTGGCGAACCGACATCGAGTCTGTGACGGTGCACGAGGTCGGCCATCAGTACTTCCAGGGAATGCTCGCTTCGAACGAGTTCGAGGCGGCGTGGCTCGACGAGGGTCTGACCAGCTGGGCGGAGAACCGGTGCCTCTCCGATATGGCGGCCGATGGGCTGGTCCCCGAGATCCGGTTCGTGGATGTGTGGGGAATGGAACGGGTCTGGGCCGCTTCGGTGGATCTGCCGGTGGTGATGGACCGTCCGAACTGGGAGCAACGTCGCCTCATGGACGCGTGGTTCGCCTCGTACACCAAACCCGCGCTGGCCACCCGCACCCTCGAGGGGCTCTTCGGTGAGGACCGGCTGCTCGTGGCCCTGCGCGCCTATGTTGCCGAGCATCGCGGCGGTCACCCCACCGGCCGCGATCTCCAGAACTCGCTGGAGGGGTCTCTGGGCGAGGACCTCGACTGGTTCTTCGACTCGGCGATTCGCGGCGACGGTCGACCCGACTGGTCGATCCTGGCGGTGAGACACGATGAGATTGAAGGGGCTCACGGGATGATCTGGGTCGACGGGGAGTGGA
>JARFRM010000118.1 GCA_029287235.1 Thermoanaerobaculales bacterium | reverse complement strand
TCCATCTGTGTGATCTGTGGGCGATCTGCGACGAGCGATGGTGCGATGAAATTCAAAATTCCTAATTTGTTACGAGCCCAACCATTCCGCGAGATCGGCGAGACGCTTGGGATCGAGGACCTTCACGGTCGTCGAACCGGTTTGGATGATGCCGTCTTCCTCGAGGCGCTTGAAGGTCCGCGACAACACCTCGGGCCCGGTGCCGCACTCGGCCGCCACGAGGTGTTTCGGCTGTCCGAGCTCGATGATCTCCCCGGGCTCGACCTGTCGGCGACCCGCCCGGCCCATGAGAAACAGCGCGAGGCGCTCCTCCACCCGCCGTTGGGTCAACATCTCGAGCTTGCCGGCAAGGGTTCTCGTCCACGCCGAGACCGACCCGATCATGGCCATCCCGATCTCCGGGTGGTTGCGCAGCAGGCTGACGAGCTGCGCTCTCGGCAAACACCAGACGGTGCTCGGCTCCACCGCCTCGGCGGTGGCCGGGTAGCCGCCGGAACCGAACAGGGCCGCCTCCGCAAACGACGCTCCCGCAGGTACGAGATGGAGCAGCAGCTCCTTCCCACGCGGCGAGTAGCGCACCAGCTTCATCCGTCCCGAAACCACCGCGCACAGGCTCTCGGCGGGATCGCCCTCGTGGAAGAGAATCTCGCCCTTGGCGAGGGAGTGCTCATGCCCGGAGGTGAAGACCATCCGCCGATCTTCATCGGAGAGCATCCGGAAGAGGGGGAGGTTCTGAAGGATTTCGGAACGATCGGGCATGGGAGGCAGTATAGCGCGGGGAGGTTGGGCCCGAGTTGCGTCTCGCGCTCCGGGAGTGCCAGGTGAAACAAAGTTAACAATCTCGCATTCATGGCCCTACAGCACTGGCCTTGTCCACCGAGCGAGGATTGTCGTGAGCGTGCCAGGTGAAACAAAGTTAACAATCTCGCATTCATGGCCCTACAGGACTGGCCTTGTCCACCGAGCGAGGATTGTTAACTTTGTTTCACCTGGCACCCCCGCAGCCTCAATTGTGGAGCAGGCTTCCAGCCTGCTTCGACGCCGTCCCGGTTTCGAATTCCGCACGAGACTCACACGCCTGTCCCGAGGGCGTCGATCACGACCGCGAGCGGATCGGCGCAATCGTCCTCGAGGTCCACAATCACAACATCGCCGGCATCGAGGGCTTCCACCAACGCCGGAACGAGCGTCCGCCGCACCACGACCAGCAGTCCGCCGATCTCGGCCGACCTCAGCGCCCGCTCCACCGCCGGCCAGTGACCGTCCCCGCGGAGCTCGACCGGGCCCAGCTCATCGATGACGAGGACCGATCCCCCGGGAATGTCCCGCAGAGCGCTCCTGCCGAGCTCGAATCCCTCGTCGAAGAACCTGAAGGAGGTGCCGAACTTGCCTTCGCCCGGCGCCACGCGTCGAGCCAGTTCGACGACTTCCCCGGTGGCGGCGTCCTGGATTCGAAATCCGCTCTTCTCGCCGTCCTCCACAATCGCCGGCTGCAGGAACCCCGCCACCGGTACGCCACGCCCGCCGAGCTCCTCGATCAGCGAGCGGACCAGAGGAGTCTTGCCGCTCCCGGTCGGACCGGTGACCACCACGGTCCTCGCAAGGGTCACCAGAGGCGCAGCCATCCGGCCCAGGGAGGTGTGGCCGCGAAGCGCCGCCGCCGCCGCGGCCTGATCCGCCACCCGGCCGGTGTGGGCGAGCAGAACCTCGGCCAACGCCGGGAACCTCCGCAGCGCCACCCAACGGCCTCCGCTCCGAACTCGGTGGGCGGACCACACCGTGGACGCCGTCTCGCTCAGGTGAGGCAGGGCATTCAGGGCCAGCCCGAAGACCAGACCGAGGCGCTCCAATCCGAGCCGTGAGGTCATCCTCAGGATCGTCTCGGCATCGACGCTTCGCGCCACCACGGCCGCCGCGGTGCCGAGCACCACCAGGCGGAGCAGAACCGTGCCGCCGATCATCAGACCGCGATCAAGCCCCGAGGCCCAAGCCACAGCCGCGGTCGCAGCCGCCGCTGCGAAGATCCCACCGAGCACCAGGCTCACCCGAAGCACCCTTCTGAAGGCAGTCCGGTCAGCGATCCACGCGACGCCGCAGGCAAGCGCGGCCGCCGCCGCCACGACCTCGATTCTGGACGAGAAGGACGCCCCGACCGCCACGGCGAGGGCCAGCGCGAGCACCGGGTTCACGCCCGGCCTCCGAGTCGACGAACCACGCGGCCGGCGAGACGCCACGCCCCGACCCCACCCACCGCGCCGATGGAAGCGGCCAGCCCGACGAATCCGACAAGCACCCATCCCGCCCTCACCCCACCGATCTCGCCGACGGCGCGGAGCACCGCCGTGGCCGCTTCGGTGCCACCGACGATCCAGGCGGTGATCACTCGCTGGACGGGGTTGGTCCCGAGGGCGATGATCCCTCCCAACGCTGCGGCCCACGGACCCCGGGCGAGAAGAAAGGCGAGCTCGACCGCGAGGGTCTGGGTGGCGATTCCAACCAGCGGGCCCGGGTAGAGCCCACCGAGGGTGAAGACCTTCAGAAAGATGGCGGTCGTGCCGGCGACCAGGACCACCCCGACTCTCGGCTGAAGCCGGCGCAGACACACCAGACAGACCAACCCGATGAGACCCATGATCTCGCCGCGAAACGGCACCCGCCCGAGGTGGAGGGCGGTCCCGGCGGTGGCCTCCAGCGCCCCCCACAGGGCGCCGTAAAGAGCGGCGTGCGTCCACGGGCGGAGGTCTTTCACGGGGTGACCTCCTCCAACCGCCGGTCGCGAATCACGAATCGACGGTGGGCCGCGGCGGCAAGTTCCGGTCGGTGGGAAATGACGAGGTAGGCCCGGCCCTTGGCCGAGCGGCGACGGATGAGCTCGAGGAGGCCGCTGAGATCCTCGGCGCCGAGACCCTGACCCGGTTCGTCGACGATCATGACCTCGGGCCGAAGCAGATCGAGGGCTGCGTGGACCAGTCGCTGCTGCTCGCCACGCGAGAGAGACCACGGTGCGCGCGCCGCCAGATGCTCCAGTCGGTGGCGGCGCAAGACCCGTGCCCGCTCCCCCTGGCCCACCCCGGCGGCCGAAACCTCACCGGCCACCGTCGACGCGAAGAGCTGGAGCTCGGCCTCGGGAAGCATCAGTCCGACTCGTCCGTCACCCCGGACCTCGCCGTGATCCGCAGCCGACAACCCGGCCAGGACGCGGGCCAAGGTCGACTTTCCGCTGCCGTTGGGCCCCGAGAGGAGGACGACCTCGCCGACGTGGAGATCGAGATCGACGTCTTTCAGCAGCGTGCGGCCGCCGCGCGACACCGAGAGGTCATGACAACCGAGGGCTATCGCGGCGCCGGGAACGTGGCCGGGCCCGGGCACGTCCGGCACGCAGGGCGCTCCGACCGAGTCCATGCGACCACCATCGATCCCGACCCACGCCGTGACGGCGTCTCGAAGACGCCATCCCGCCTGCTCGGTGATGACGATGGGAGCACCTCGGTTCCCGGCACGCTTCAGGAGATCGACAAGGACCCGCTCACCCGCGGCATCGAGGTGGGCGGTCGGCTCGTCGAGGAGGATCGACCTCGGGCACCCGGCAAGCGTCACCGCAAGGGCGACCCGTTGCCGCTCGCCGGATGAGAGCTCGGTCACCCTCCGGTTCAGGAGAGGGCCGAGGCCGAAGGCTTCCACCGCCGCATCGCCGAACTCGTCCCCTCGGTACAGCCGACGCGCCGCCTCGATCTCCTGACCAACGGTCGCCAGGAAGAGCTGGGCTTCCGGCCGATCGAGACAGGTGGCGAGGAGGTGGGCGCGCTGACCCGGGTCGAGGTCTTCCACCGTCTCGGCGTCGATGGTGATCTCACCCGAAACCGTCGCCGGCGTCAGCCAGGGGATCAACCCCGCCACCGCATGCAGGAAGCTGGTCTTGCCGGCGCCGGACGGGCCCGTCATACCCACCACCTCGCCGGAACCCACCGTCAGCCCAACGCCCCGTAGCACGGGCATCGCGGCCCTCGGGTAGCGGACCGAGAGGTCGCTCACCTTCAGACTCGATCCGCCTCGGTGGTGGAATTGCGTCGGCACTCCCGCGACTGAGCCACGACCGCCCTGCCCGTGTCAAGTCGCACACGGTCCGGCAAACGGTTGCCGTCCTGAGTGCATGCAGGCATGATAATGGCACAGAGGATCGATTCGCATCTCAGGGAGGCCCCATGAATTGTCCCCGTTGCCAGAGCAGACTCGAGACCCGATCGACCGGCGGCGTCGAGATCGACGAATGTCGGAGTTGCCAGGGAATCTGGTTCGACGCAGACGAACTTCGCCGGGTCAAGGACGGATCGGACAAGGATCTCAACTGGATGGATTTCGATCTCTGGAAACACGCGGACCGATTCCGCGTGAACACCAATCCGGTCAACTGTCCGAACTGCTCGAACGCAATGGTGACCATCGACTATGACCAAACGGGGGTTGAAATCGACCACTGCACCCACTGTCGAGGGGTGTGGCTCGATGCCGGGGAGCTCGAGAAAATCCTCGATAGCCTCTCCCGAGAACTCGTGAGCAAGGACACGCAGGGCTACATGAAGGCGAGCCTAGAAGAAGCCAAAGAGCTCTTCACGGGTTCAGAGGGGTTCATCTCCGAGTGGCGGGATCTCGCGACCGTCCTTCGAATGCTCCAGTACCGGCTTCTCAGCGACAACCCGAAACTGGCCAGCGCGCTGGCGGAGATCCAGAGCAAGAGCCAGTTCTGAGGAACCACCGAATCACCATGAAACTCACCTATCACCACGTCGGCATTCCGACCACGATCGCCCACGCGGGCGAACACTACCTCGAGGCGTTCAAGATGCACGTCGTCGATTTCGACACTAACCCCTTCGGCATCGAGTGGATCCGATTCGAGCCCGGGAGCCCGATTCCCGAACTGGTCCAAACCGTGCCCCACGTCGCTTTCGTGGTCGATGATCTTGCCGAAGCTCTCGAAGGCCGCGAGATTCTCATCGAACCCAACAGCCCATCCGACGGTGTCACCGTCGCCTTCATCGTCGACAACGGCGCCCCGGTGGAGTTCCTCGAGTACGACGATTCCGGGTGTCGTGCGGAGGTTGGAAAGTCAGAAGGTTGGAAAGTTAGAAGGAGAGAGGCAGACGCAACCGCCAAGACCTCACGACCTCACGACCTCAAGACCTCACGACCTCAAGACCTCACGCCCTCAAGACCTCACGACCTTCTTGACCTCGGTCAATGTCCGAGTACTCTGTTTGTCAGACTATTGTCACGAACGATGGAGGGGGCTGCTCGGCCCGAAGGAGGAATGATGCGTCGATATGGATGGATGGTTCTTTTCGGAGTCCTGGTGATCGTCGGGTCGGCGTCGGGTGCGGCGGCGGTGGAGTCCGCCTGTGAAGACTGCCACGCCAAGGTCACACCCTGGCTTGTCAAAGATTTCAACCGCGGCGTTATGGCCGAGACCATGGGCTGCGCCGACTGCCACGGCGAGGGCCACACCGGGATGGAGGACGCGGACAAGGCCGAACTCCCGACCATCGCGACCTGCCAGGCCTGCCACGAAGAGCAGGCCAGCCAGTACCTCGCCGGCAAACACGCCAAGGGCCTGCTCGCCGTCGAGGCGTTGCCGTTTTCGCACAGCCAGCCGGACGCGTTCATGGAAGGCCAGAAGGGCTGCGGCGGCTGCCACACCCTCGGCATCGCCACTCAGGAGGACCGAAAGAGCAAAGCCCGCGAGTACTACAAGTACGGGATGGACTGTCAGAACTGCCACACCCGGCACTCGTTCTCGGTGGCCGAGGCGCGGGAGCCCGAAGCCTGCCAGACCTGCCACCAGGGTTTCGACCACCCGCAGTGGGAGATGTGGTCGACCTCGAAGCACGGTGTCGCCTATCTCCTGGATCGTGAAGCCCACCGCGGACCCACCTGCCAGGACTGTCACATGCCCGAGGGCGACCATCGTGTCCGCACCCCTTGGGGCTTCCTCGGCGTCCGCCTGCCCGAGGAGGACGAGGAGTGGATGGGATACCGGGTTTCGGTGCTCAAAGGCCTGGGAGTCCTCGACGCCAAGGGCCAGCCCACCGCTCTGCTCGAGGTCGTCAAGGCCGGCGACATGGCCCGCCTCGACGCAGAGACCTTTGCCGCAGAACGTAAACGGATCACCGACACCTGCGGCAAGTGCCACTCGAAGAGCTTCTACGAGGCCAACATCGCCAACGCCGACAAGATGCTCAAGCAGGCCGACAAGCTCTTCGCCGAGGCCATCGAGATCGTCGCCGGTCTCCGCCGCGACGGACTCATCGACGTCGCCGAGGGCGAGGGCGTCTATCCGCAGCTGCTCGCCTTTTATGAGGTCGATACCAAGGCCGAGCAGATCCTCTACGACATGTTCATGAACCACCGGATGAAGACCTTTCAGGGCGCCTTTCACATCAACCCGGACTACACCACCTGGTACGGCTACGCGAAAATGAAACAGGACCTCGCCGAGATCCGCGAGATCGCCAGCAAGATGAGGGCCGAAAACGCGTCCTAGAACTTAGTTCCACGGTCGATTCAGAGGGCCTCCGGCTTCGGCTGGGGGCCCTTCTTCTGTGATGAATCCTGATTGCCCGTGATTGCCCCGCTTGGATTGTACGTTGCGAGGCGGCGCCGGTATCCTCTACGACGTTCATAGGAGTGAACTGATGGAATTACTTCTCGACCCCGCGTTCTGGCTCGCCCTCTTCTCGGTGACTCTGGTCCAGATCGCCCTCGGCGCCGACAACCTGATCGTCATCACCATCCTGGCCAAAAAGCTGCCGCTGGACCAGCAGAAGAGGGCGGTGCGGTGGGGTCTGACTCTGGCCATGGTCTTCCGGATCATCCTGCTGGCTGCGGTGAGCTGGGTTCTGCGATTCGCCGATGCGCCTTTCGCCCACTTCGACACCACCCTCCTCGGCATCCACTTCCAGGGCGCCGTGAGCGGCAAGGCGTTGGTGCTCGTCGCCGGCGGACTCTTCCTGATCTGGTCCGGGGTCAAGGAGCTCAGACTCAAGATCAAGGGAGTCGAGCACGAGGTGCAGCAGGTATCGAGCTTCGGTCAGGTGCTCTTCACCATCGTCAGCCTCAACCTCCTCTTCTCGGTGGACTCGATTCTCACCGTGGTCGGGATGACCGACATCTTCCTGGTCATGGTGGGCTCGGTCGTGATTTCGGTTGCGTTGATGCTCATCTTCGCCAGCCCCATCGCCGACTTCATGCACGAGAACCCGGACTTCGAGATCCTCGGCCTTTTCGTGCTCCTGCTCATCGGCTTCGTGCTCTTCCTCGAGGGCGGCCATGTGGCCCACTTGACGGTCAACGGCGGCGAGTTCCCTTACATCCCGCAGTGGATCACCATCTTCATCCTCCTGCTCATGTTCTCGGTGGATCTCTACCAGAACTGGCTCGAGCGAAAAAGAGAGCAGCAACCGGTGGAGCTGAGACGGCGGAAGAAATGACCCGGTGAGGAGGGTGTGGAACCCCCGTCTACCTCATCACCTTGGCGGGAGTTCGAACTCATCGACGGTCGTACCGGCTGTCCCGGTGTTGCACGGTGATCGGCAGGGGTACAATTGCAGGGATGAATCCTTCCAAGGATGCGGGCGATCGCCAGGCGCTCGGCGCTCTGACCCGGCGGTTCAAAACTGCGACGAACCTGTTCACACAGGCCACGGCGCCGATGAGGGACACCGTCGAAATCGTCTCGGGCCCGCCGGCGACCGACACCCGGCTGCCGCTAAGATACCAGCTGAAGGACGACACCGACGGGCCATACCTCGCATGCGTCGAGAGCTCGAACATCCGGGTCCGGATCAAGCGCGGGGCCAGCGTTCCGGCCTCGTCGGCCCGCAAGCGCGCGCCCGGCACCATCTTCCTCGACGGCGCGGCTCAGGGAGAGCCCTTCATCGACGCCGCCAAGGGCCTGTACAACCTCGATCACCACGAGGGCTGCGTCCGTTCGTTCACGCTCGCCACCTGCGAGCAGGCGATGGTGTTGATCCTCAAGGGACTCGATCTGGCGGGGGAGCGTTGGTCCGTGCACGCCAACGAGCCCGACTTCGATACCGTGCTCGCGATCTGGCTTCTGGCGAACCACCGCCGACTCAGCGCCAATGACGACCTCAGACGGCGAATGATGCCCCTGGTGCGTCTGCAGGGCGCCATCGACGCCCATGGCCTCGAGCTCGCCGAGCTGACCGGCTATCCGCAGAGCCTGCAGAGCGAAACCCTGGCCACGATCAACCGTCTGCGGGAGCACGAGCTCGAGCTCAAGAAGCTGGGAAAGTGGAGCGACGTCGACTTTCTCGACTTCACCGCGTCGACGCTGCAGGAGATCGACGAGCTGGTCTATTCGCCGTCGGATTTCGACGACCTCCACCAGGTCGAGGAGCTGGCTCGCGCCTGGATCGCGCCGCAGCGATTCGCCATCGCATGCCGCTCGGAATCCGGTATCTACGAGGTGGAGGAACACCTCAAAGAGGTCCACGGCGACCGGCTCGGGCTCGTGATCCTGGCAAAGGACGACAGGACCTACACTCTGCGGCAGTCGGACCCGTTTCTTTCGATCTCCCTCGACAGCCTCTACGATCGCCTCAATCTGCTCGATCCCGTCGTCGACAACCACAACCGCTGGGGCGGCTCGGCCGATATCGGCGGCTCGCCCAGGGCCACCGGCACCAGGCTGTCGCTCGACGAGATCATGGCCATCTGCCGCTGGGTGTCCAAACCGCCGACGCTCGGCAAGAGGTTGGGGGTGCTCGTGAGCGGGTTGGGGCTGACGGCGGCGGTGCTGGCGACCGCCATTCTCGCCACCGGCGGCAGCGTGTTCGGCGCGATGGCCGCCCCCCATCCACAGGCCTACGGAACCGGCACGCTGGTGCTGCTCGGACTGTCGGCGGCGCTCGCCTGGCTCGGCCGGATGCGATTCCCCGGCCACTTCGGACTCCGTCTTCCGCGCGGCTTCGGCTTTCTCGTCATGATTCCGGTGACGGCCGCCGCGGCCGGGGCCGGTGCGGGGTGGGCGCCGATATACCTGGCGCTCGGGGGGGCTGTATTCAGCACCATCGGTTGGTGGTTCGCGGGGGCATTGCTGGCCGGAGTGGTCGGGATCGAGCTGTTGCTGCGGAGCGCACTGCACGGGCTCCTGACGACCGTCTACCCGATCATGTTGTGGAATGGCCGGTGGTTCGTTTCGGTGCCGAATATGGTGTCGTCCGTCGTCTACACGACAGCGGTGGTGCTGTGCTTCGGGCAACCGCCGTGGCTGGGCGATGGCCCGGTCGCAGCCATCGCGTGGGTTGCGGCGATTCTCGTCATGGGCCTCGCCTGTGGTGCGATCCGTGAGCGCAGCGGCAGCGTATGGGCGCCCGTGATCGTGCACGCCCTGTCCGTCGCGACGGCATGGGTGTTGTTGCCGCTGATGTTCCGACCCTGATCGCCACAACCCGATCGCCCGGCATCGGCGCCTCGTCGTCCTCGCGACGAAACCTCGTGATTACTTCGGGCCAGGTCCAACCGTGAATCGGGGCCCCTATAGCCACCGTGAGATCTAGTATCATCAGACCGACACGTTCGGCAGACTAATGAAGGGGGTCCTCATGGGCAAGAAACTGGGTGCGGAGTTTCTCGGTACGGCATGGTTGGTCTTCGGTGGTTGCGGTAGCGCGGTTCTGGCGGCGGGAATCCCGCAGCTCGGGATCGGCTTTCTCGGCGTCTCCCTCGCCTTCGGTCTCACGGTGCTGACCATGGTCTACGCCGTCGGCCACATCTCGGGTGGACACTTCAACCCTGCGGTCTCATTCGGGCTCTGGGCGGGCGGACGCTTCGAGGCCAAGGAGATCGGCCCGTACGTCGTCGCACAGGTGCTCGGCGCAGCCGCGGGAGCGGGCGTCCTTTACCTCATCGCAAGTGGCAAGTCGGGATTCGACGCGGTGGCCAGCGGTTTTGCCGCCAACGGCTATGGCACCCACTCGCCCGACGGCTATTCCATGGCCGCCGGGTTCATCGCCGAGGCGGTGCTGACCTGCATCTTCCTGCTGGTCATCCTTGGCGCCACCGACAAACGCGCCCCGGCCGGCTTCGCGGGGCTGGCCATCGGGCTCTGCCTGACCTTGATCCACCTGGTCTCGATCCCGGTGACCAACACCTCGGTCAACCCGGCGCGGAGCACCGGTCCAGCTCTCTTTGTCGGCGGCTGGGCCATCGAGCAGCTCTGGCTCTTCTGGCTCGCGCCGATTCTCGGAGCCCTCGCGGCCGGGTTCATCTACAAGTTCTTCGCATCGGAGGACTGATCAGAACACCGCACGGATTGAACCGCAAGGACGCAAGGGGCGCCAGGACCATCGCAGTTTCACCGCAAAGACCGCCAAGCTCGCTACGGCCATCGCAAACAACATCGCACTATTGACCCATCGCACCACCTCAGCACCTCATTGAGGGCGGTCATCACCGCCTCAACAATCCGACGCGGGCCTGGGCCCACCTTCAGCGCCGTTCGGCTAGCCGCCACTCTTCCACGCCAGTCTGAGGATCGACGGTTGCGAAGCGACCACGTTTCGGCAACCATGTCCGCCCGTCTTAACCACCGTTGTTCAGGCCACGTGTGCCCGGGTCAAAAATGCGATGTCTTTGCGATGGTCTTGGCGATCTTTGCGGTCTTGGCGGTGAAAAAACCACCCTCCGGCCACCACCTGAGACCTCGCGAGCCACCGGCCTTCAAGTCCACGCGTACCCAGCTTCAATAGCGATGGCATGGTGGAGATCTTCGTGGCTCTTCGTGACCTTTGTGTTTCAGAAACGACGGACTCGAGGATCAGAACCACACCACGAGGATGAGGTAGAAAATCGGGATGACGATCCCGGCGATGAGCAGCCAGCGGCCGCGGCCGCCGAGACCCTTCTTGCCGGTGATGATGAAGATCCCGGTGCAGGCGAGCACGACGAGGCCCAGAGCATAGACATCGGCGAACCAGGTCCAGAAGCCCTTGCCGGGGTTGAGGTGGAGGTAGTTCATCTCGAAGAAGGCGTAGCGTCGTCGGGCGTGCTCGTCCCTCACCTCCCCCGAGGGCACCGCCACCGTCAAGGTCCGTTGACGGAGGAAGATCCTGAGCTCGTCCGGAGCCATGCGGACCAGAGATTCGGGCTCCTCGCTGATGTCCATCCGTTCGAGGACAGCTCCGGCCACGACGGTGTTCCCACCGGACGGAAGCTCGCCCACCGACACCGTTTCAGTACGGATGACGTAGTTCGGATTCCAGTCCTCGATGTGGTTGACCGCGATCCCGGAGATCGCGTAAATCACCGTCAGTCCGGCAAAGAAGTAGCCGACATCGCGATGGGTCGCGATGATCAGCTTGCGCCACTTCATGAAGTGGTCGTCGTCAGGAGTAGATGACCGCGCCCGTGCCGCGGATCATGTAGATCCGATTGTCCTGCACCGGGGCGTCACAGCCCGCTCCCTCGCCGCTGCCGTCCTTCTTCGGCCCACTCTTGTCGCAGGACTCGCCATCGGCGTGCTTGTGCTCGGCCGCCTGTTGTTCGGCTCGAGCCTCGACCTGTTCGGGGGTCAGGGTGACGGCATCGAAAACGCCTTCAGCCGTCGCCCTCTTGCCCATGGCGGTGTAGGGGAAGACGATGACACCGTCTTCGACCTTGATCCGCACACCATTGCCGGTGTCGGGGTTGGTCATCTGCATCCAGCAACCCCGCTTTTTGCAGACGCCGGTGATGACACCGTCGATCCGGACCGTCTTCCCGAGATAATCGTCGGGCGCGGCGAGCAGGGCCTCTACCGCCACCGCCTCATCGAGGGTCACGCCGTCACCGTACTCGGCGGCGTCGCCGCCCGCGGAGGTCGGCAGGGTCGCAAAAAAGGCAAGCGCCAGAGTGATTCCGAAAATCCGTCGCATGAATCCTCCCGTACGGTGGCCGGCTGGGGGCCTCCACCGCGCGTCGTCATCTTTGCCGCTCCAAACCTCCGTGTCAACCGGCCCCGGCGGTTTCGTTCTCAATTCTCAGTTCTCAATCACCGTCGTACCAGCTTGACCGTTTCAATCGATGTCGATCGGCACGTCTCACTGAACGTAGCCGAGGGCCTTCAGGGCACTGTGCATTTCCTTGTCGGCCTCGGCGCCGATCGCCGGAGCGACGAAGGCCGCCGGCAGACCCGCCTCGAACCGTCGCTCGAGCGCGATGAGACTCGCCGCCCGATCCGGCGCGAGGGCCATCAGATCGGATTGCTCCTCGCGGTCAGCCTGCTTGTCGAAGAGCATGGGCAGTCGCCCGACGCCGCGACTCTGAAAGCGAATCATCTTCCACCGACCGTCGATGACGCTGGTCCCCGTTCGGCCACGAAGATCGAGCGACGAAAACCCACGATCGACCCAATGATCCCGACCTTCCACAGTCAACAAACGCTGCAGTCCGATGCCTTGGATGTCATTCGCCTCGGGCAGCCCCACTGCCTCGAGCACGGTCGGCAGAATGTCGACGTGCTGGACAATCTGGGGCAATCTCCGCCCCTCCCGGCTCCTCGGGTATCTGATGATCAGCGGAATGTCCAGTTGCTCTGCGAAGAGGGTCTTCCCGTGCGTCCAACCGTCGTGGTCATAGAACTCCTCACCATGATCCGAAAGCAGGATGATCAGGGTGTCGTCGTACAGTCCTCGACGCCGAAGTCCATCGACCAGGGCGCCGAAGCTTCGGTCGTTGGCGGCGATTTCCGCATCGTAAAGCGATATCAAATCGGCGATGACCTGCTCGGACACGGTCTCCGGGTGGAGGGTCAGATCCATGACCCGGGGGATGGAACCGAGTTCAGAGTCGTCCACGGTTGGCGCGAACTCCGCCCTGAGATCATCGGGCGGCATGTAGGGTGCATGCGGATCAACTGCGTGAATCCACAACAAGAAGGGGCGATCTTCCTCCAGGCCGTCGAGCCAGTTCTCGGCCGCGTCATTGATGACCTCTGACCTCACGGCCTCGCCGCGATGCCCGACGTGCCGAAAGACCTCGAAGCCTTGTCCGAAGCCGACTTTGGGCCCGGCATTGCTGTTCGAGATGAACCCGGCCGTCTGATAGCCCGCCGCAAGCAGGTACTCCGCGATGGTCACCACGTCTTCACTCAAGGCATCGTCCTCGTCGTTGGCCTGGTGCACCTGGGGCATCAACCCGGTGAAAACGGAAGCGACAGAGGCCCTGGTCCACGAAGTCTGAGCCTGTGCCCTTTCAAAGAGGACCGCCTCCTCGGCGAAGCGGTCGATGCTCGGCGAGGTCGGCAGGTGGTACCCGTAGCACCCCAGGTGATCCGCCCGCAACGCGTCGATCAGATAGATCACCACATTGGGCGGCTTCAGCCGAGGACTATCTTCGACCGCCGAACCGGAAACAGGTTCAACCGCGTTTGCATCCGAAGCTTGCGAGGTCACGACGGGTCCGGTGAGCACGATTCCGCAGGGACCCTTGCACGGTGATCGTGGTCCCACCGCTGCCAGCGAAAGTCGCACCGGAGCCGCCGAGTCGCCGGAAATCGGCAGTGTGAACCGGCCTCGCTCGCCGTTGAGTTCGCCAACGACCGACTCCCGCGCACCGCCCACTTGAGACGAAACCACAAGTCGCGCGCGATCCGCCCCGACGATATTCACTCCGTCAGCCGTGAACTCGCCGCGATCGACGGAATCGATCAGAAAGTCGACTCGGGTTCCGAGGGGAATGAAGAGACGGCGAGCCGCGATGTCGATGCTCGCCGAGGCCGCACTCACGACGACCTCGGGTCGCACACGCAGCATTGAAAACTCCACCGCGCGATCATCGGCCTTCTTCGAAAAGGGCTGGTCCCGAGTCCTGGATTCGGAGTACGTCATCTTGAGGAAGTTCTCGCCCGACCGAAGCGCCGCCGAGGGAACTTCGATGGAAACCTCCTGCTGACCTTCTTTGAGTTTCACCACCTTCAGCGGGTGTCCGTTGACGAGGAATGAAACCCGTTGACCGCGATCTCGTTCGAGGAGGGCCGGCTTACAGTGAAACGTCAATATCAGGTCTTCCGGCCTCAACCGAAAAAACATCAGCTCGGATTGCTCACCGACGCCCCAGGCCCTCGAGCGAACGTCGCCCTGAGTCTTGGGGATGGCCCAACCGGAGCCCAGGAAGGGAATGGAAACCGGGTTGCCGAAATCGATCTCATCGATTTCACGCGACACCCCGGCGCCGGCGAAGGCATCCACGAGATCGACGACTCGCTCCGGTCCTCGGTCCCACCGGCACCCCGATGCGCCGATGACGAGAACAGCCACCGCCGTCAGAATGGGTTTCAACCCGTGATCAACTCGTTCCAAACACGACCCCCGCCGAAAGCTCCAATCGATCAGACTGAAGGATGGGAACATCTACGTCCGTTCTGCTGCAGAGTATCACGTGGTTTCGGGCCTTTCGACTCCGAGGTGAGCATCCCGAAACGAAAAATGTGCTGCTGGGTGCCGTGCATTCCCGGCCGCAGCAGACAGCTGGTGAAGTGCGGGCTACTTCCCGTCCGGGAACGGGCGACCATCAGCGCGAGACTTGAGCCTGACCCTGGGATACGAACAACCCCGGTCTCGATCGCCGCAACGACAACCACTGACCGCAACCGACGATGAGGTGATCGTAGACCGCAACACCGACGACCTCTCCCGCACGCACAAGCCGTCGCGTCAGCTCGATATCGTCTCTGCTCGGTTCGAGCTGACCGCTGGGGTGGTTGTGATACACAACGACTGCCGCGGCACCGTCGTGCAGCGCGCGACGAAAGAGATCGGCCGGGTCGACGGGCGCTTGGGTCCGCGTGCCGAGGCTGAGTTCGTGGCTGCGGATCAACCGGTGCCGAGGGTCACCGCTCAGAAACCCGAAGACCGCGCGGCGCTCGACCTGCAGCCTTCGCAGCAGGTAGTCGCCGACCACGGAAGGATCACCGAGACTCTCCGACTCGCGGAGCCGGGCGCGCGCGATCCGGTGACCGATCTCGAGGCTGGCGAGGATGGTGGCGGCCTTGGCGGGCCCGATGCCGCTGACGCCGAGGAGTTCGGCGGCATCCCACCGAGCGAGCTCAGACAGGCCGCCGGCGGACACAAGCATGGCGTTGGCCTCGACCACCGCGCCCCGACCGCGCCGACCGGTCCGCATCAAAACCGCCAGAAGCTCGGCATCTGAAAGAACGGAAGGGCCGAAC
>JARFRM010000083.1 GCA_029287235.1 Thermoanaerobaculales bacterium | reverse complement strand
ACCGACTCTTCGATCAAGTCGGATCGATCATAGGTCAGCTGGACCTCGACACCCTCGGGCAGCGAGCCCTCGACCTCGGCGAGTTTGTGTTTGACCCTTTCGATGACGTCCAGCACGTCCTCGCCAAATCGCACGACGACGATGCCACCTACGACCTCCCCTTCGCCGTTCCACTCGGTCAATCCGCGGCGGAGCTCCGGTCCGAACTGGATAGTGGAGATGTCCCTGAGAAGAATCGGTGTTCCATCTCCGCGGGCTGCAACCACCGTTTTTCGAAGATCATCGAGGTTCTTGATGTAGCCGCGACCCCGCACCATGAACTCGGCGCCTGCATACTCGATGAGCCGGCCGCCGACGTCGTTGTTGTTTTCGCGGACTGCGCGGATCACCTGATCAATCGAGAGCTGGTAGGCGTCCAGAGCGTTCGGGTCCAGCACCACCTGGTATTGCTTGACAAAGCCGCCGACGGATGCAACGTCGGCAACCCCGGGTACGGCCTTGAGCCAGTATCTGAGGTACCAGTCTTGAAAGGTCCTCAGGTCGGCAAGGGAGTGGGTGCCGGAGCGATCGACCAGGGCATACTCGAGAGCCCATCCGACACCGGTTGCGTCAGGGCCAAGCGTCGGGGTGACGTTGTCCGGCAATCTCGCCTTTGCCTCATCCATGTATTCGAGGACACGCGAGCGCGCCCAGTACATGTCCGTCCCATCCTCGAAGATGACGTACACAAAGGAAAAGCCGAAATAGGAGAAGCCGCGCACCACGGTCACGTTGGGCGCAGATAAAAGGGAGGTCACGATGGGGTAGGTGACCTGGTCTTCGACCAGATCCGGGCTTCGACCCGGCCACTCGGTGTAGACGATGACCTGGACATCCGAGAGGTCCGGAATGGCGTCGAGAGGTGTCTGCGTCAACGACAGCCATCCACCGATGCCAAGACCCGCAACGAGCAGAATGACCATGAATGGGTTTCGTGCGCTCCAGGCGATGATCTTGGGAATCATGACATTCTCCTAGTGCTGCATCTGGCCCATGCCGGCCGCGAGCTGACTCTCAGAGTCGATGAGGAAGTTTGCCGAGGTCACGATGCGGTCACCGACCTCGATCCCCTCCAGGATTTCGTAGCCGTCGTCGAACCGCGCACCGAGTTTGACTGCCCGTGGCTCGAAGCGGCCGTCGCCTAAGTCGAGAAAAACAATCTGGCGGGTCCCGCTGTCAATCACGGCCGCCGTCGGCACCATCAGCACATCCGCACGACGCGAGGAAAGGGTGACGTCCGCGTACATGCCCTCTTTAAGGCGATGTCCGGGATTGGTGAGTTCAATGCGGATCTTCACCGTTCGCTCGTTCGCCTGGAGGTACGGATATACGTAGGTGACCTTTCCTTGAAATGCCTCACCCGGGAGGTAGGACAGGGTGACCTCCACGTGCTGTCCGACTGCGACCTGTGGAAGTTCGTACTCATAGATGTCGGCGAGCACCCATACCCGGTCGAGATCGGCCAGACGGTACAGTCGCCGGCCGGCCGGGACGTGTGCGCCTGCGACGACATCTTTCTCGATCACATACCCCGACGCGGGGCTGTGGATTGGCAGAGCACGAAGGACCTTCCGATCCCGCTCGAGGTCCTTCCAGTGGACCTCCTCGATGTCCCAGTACCCGAGCCGTTGGCGGGACGCTGATAGGAGCCGGCCCGCACCTTCGATCGCCTCCCGGTTTTCGGAGTCCTTGATCCGGTGGAAGTGGTCGTAGGCCGTGAGATAGTCCTCCTGGGTCGAGATCAGCTCCGGGCTGTAGAGTGTGAACAGCTCCTGACCCTTCTTTACGAGTTCCCCGGTCTCGTCGACGTAGAGGTCTTCGATCCATCCGCCGAACTTGAGGGTCACATCGGTGAGTCGCTTTTCGTCGTAGGCGACAACACCAACGGCGCGGATAGTCTGGTCGACGTCGCGGCGAACGACCGTTCCGTAGGTCACCCCGATCAGTTGCTGCTTCCGGCTGTCGATCATCATCTCTTCCGGCGCCATCTCTCCTGCCGCCATTTCGCCGGCAGCATGCTCTGATTCGGGCGCGGAGGCCGAGTGCGCCTCCGAATCGTGCTCCTGAATTGCAGGATCAGGATCCTCACAGGCCAGAGTCAGGATGGCAAGAACGATGACCGCCAAAACGAGGACGACCCCTTTCAGCCAATCCCGGCGGCCGGTAGCTGCATACGTTCTCTCTTCAAACATGGGGAGCCTCCTCGGATCGATCGGTCGGTAATTCACGCACATTCATTTCTTCGGCTTCGTCGATTCCAACCGCCAGCATGATGTCCTCCACCGCACGGAACAGCCGGCGCGACTGATGGACTCCTGCGGCGTCGAGAGCCCCGCGGGCGATGAGATCTCCGACGAGCACGTTGAGTTCCCGCGCCGCCGGAAGGGTCCGGTTTCTGAGATCCAATCGAGCCATTTCGAAGGCCGCTCGTCGTTCGGCCTTGACCCACATGCTGATGCGACGATCGAGGGTGTGACCGACGGACTCGAGTTCGTTTGCCAGCTCCACAATTTCGCGAGAGCCGAGGGCTGCTGCTGGTGTCGCCCAGGGCCCACGTTTCATTTTTCTGAGCTGGTCCCTGACTTGTTTGAGGGGCCTGCGAAGCCCCCAATGAACGGACCCATGAACCGCGATGATCAGCGCCAAAAGGGCCCCCACCGCGAGAAGACCGCAGCCTGCCCACAGGCGGCGGTCCAACTCGGCAAAGAGCGGCTCATCCGCAGAGACGACAACGACTCCGGGTGCGTGTTCGAGGGCAACCGTTACCGTCGCGCGCCCACGCCCGGTCGTTCCAGTCGGCTTCCACTGCACTCCGTATCCGAAGATCTGATGATCGTCTGCTACCGACGCGATCGTTTCGCGATAGTCGCTGCTTTGATTTCTCGATACCATTTCTGAGACGTGATGGGCGATAGCGCCCAATCGCTCAGCTTCCCATAGCGTCACAGCGCCTCGCACCGTTTCCCGGAGGAGCATGCTGTATGCGACCACCACGGCAGCAACAGACAGCGATGCAGCGACCGCCACGCGTGTCGTGAGGCTGGCTCGTCTAGACCACTGGTGAAGCACGCGTCGTCCTTTCGATATCAGCTGACCGAGAAGAAAAGAAGGGCTGCGCGCCCGGGACAAGTAGAGCGCGCAGCCCGTGGCCCGAGGGGCCTATTTGGAAACGACATCCCCGCACTTGGCCATGCTTTGGCCGTAGTACGGATTCCCGATCTCACCATCCGGCTGGAGCCATGCCTTTTTTGCCATGGCGCAGTAAACGACGACAGGGCGGTCACCAGAGGCCATTTCGCGATAGCGGACCATCGGTTTGGAAAGTGCCCCGAACGCTTCACGCGCCGAAGCAATGTCGGTTGCTTTCGCGAGCCGACCCGCAGCCTGCCCTATTTCCGGGAGGAGAGCCTTGCACGCGGCGGCGCTGTCCTCGGATACCCCGGCGTGGCCAGAGGAAAAATCCCCTTGGAGCTCTGCGGCGCTGCGTTCGATGGCCCGGGCGTTTTTTGCGACATCCTTCATGTTGTCATGGAGGAGTGCGAGGCGAATCGCTTCATAGTTTTCGTTGAAGGCGGTAAATGCCGAATCCTCCCCAGCGGTTGCCAACGGAGTCACCGTTGCAAGAACTAGAACTGCTATTCCCAGGATCAAAGCGTTTCGGTTTTTCATGACGAACCTCCCATTAATCTGAGCGCCTGTGAATCCTCTTCACCGGTCCGGATCTTCATGGCGCGTTGAACATCGGTCACAAATACGATTCCGTCTCCTTGGCTTCCGGTTTGGGCGGCGATCGTGATGGCCTCTATGAGGCGAGTCACGTCACCGTCAACACAAACAACCTCTACCTTTGCAACTTCGGGGGCCCTGTTGAGCTCGCTCGGGGACAGGGTGAACAACATGGGGTCGTACCCGTACCCGACGCCGTGGACTCTCGATACGGTGATCCCGGGCGCCCGGGCAGCGCGAAGCGCCCTGATGACATCGTCGACCTGTCGCGTGCGGATGAACGCTTTGATGAGCTTCATGTGATCTCCCTTATGCGGACTCGAGCTCGACTCGTTCGTCCGCTGAGTGGTCTGGAAACAGGGCGGTCTTCTTCAACTTCAGTGATCGCCAGATAAAGAAAATGGCGGGGTAAACCAGAAGTTCACCGAAGAACGAGGTCACGATGCCGCCGACCATGGGTGCGGCGATCCGCCGCATGACATCGGCGCCTGCGCCAGTGGCCCAGAGAATGGGAAGCAGGGCGATAAAGGTAGTGGCCACGGTCATCGCCTTGGGGCGGATTCGCTGGACGGCGCCGTAATCTACCGCCTCGGTGAGTTCGGCCCAGGTCGTCATCTTCCCGTCGTTTTTCCATCGTTCATATGCGATATCGAGATAAAGCAGCATGACGACACCTGTTTCGGCATCGAGGCCGGCGAGGGCGATGAGCCCCACCCACACGGCGATGGACCAGTTGTAACCCAGGAAGTACATTAGCCAGATCGCGCCCACCGCTGAGAACGGAACCGCCATGAGCACGATGGCAGTCTTGATCAGGGACTTCGTGTTGAGGTAGAGGATGAGGAAGACCAGGAATAGGGTGATGGGCACGATGAGCAACAGCCGCGCCTTGGCCCGCTCCATGTACTCGTATTGGCCCGACCAAAAGATCGTGTATCCGGGCGGCAGTTCGACGTTTTCGGCTACTTCCTTCTTTGCGCGCGTCACCCATGTCCCCACGTCAATCCCGCGGAGGTCCACATAGACCCAGGCATTGGGGCGGGCGTTTTCCGACTTGATGGCCGGCGGGCCCTGGTGGATTCGAATAGTCGCCACCTGTGACAGCGGTACATGCGCTCCCAATGGCGTAGAAACCAGTGTTTCCGCCAATGCTTCCACGTTGTCGCGCAGCTCACGCGGGTAGCGAATGTTGATGGGGTAGCGCTCGAGCCCCTCAACAGTCCAGCTCACGTTCATCCCGCCGATCGCGGACATGATCACGTCCTGGACGTCCCCGACGTTGAGGCCGTAGCGGGCTGCGGCATCGCGATCGATGTCGAAATCGAGGTAGGACCCTCCCATGACGCGCTCGGCATAGGCAGATAGGGTGCCCGGGAGGGGCTTGACGAGTGCCTCAACCTCCTTTCCGATCCGCTCGAGTTCCGAGAGATCCGGGCCGCCAATTTTGATCCCAACCGGGGTCTTGATTCCGGTGGAGAGCATGTCAATCCGGGTCTTGATGGGCATTGTCCAGGCGTTGGTCAGCCCGGGGAACTGAATTGCCCGGTCGAGTTCTTCGATGAGCTTCTCTTTGGTCATCCCCGGCCGCCACTGAGATGGGTCCTTGAGGACGATGGTGGTTTCGATCATCGACAGGGGGGCTGGATCGGTGGCAGTCTCTGCCCGGCCGATTTTCCCAAGGACTGACTCCACCTCCGGAAATGAGGCGATGATTTTGTCGGTCTGTTGCAGGAGTTCTTTTGCTTTGGTGATTGAGATTCCTGGAAAGGTCGTGGGCATATAGAGGAGATCGCCCTCCCAGAGTGGTGGCATGAACTCGGATCCGATGTGTTGCATCGGGAACCACACCGAGGCCACCGCGACGATCGCCAGAACCACCACCAACCAGCGCCATTTCAGCGCCACGTTGAGCGCCGGCGTATATATGAATCGCAGCAGGCGCGAGACTGGGTGGCGTTTTTCGGAGTGGATCTTGCCCCGGACAAACCAGAACATGAGCACCGGAATGACGGTCACGGCCACAATCGAGGCCATCGCGATCGAGTAGGTTTTGGTGAAGGCGAGAGGACTGAAGAGTCGACCCTCTTGCGCCTGAAGCGTGAAGATCGGCATGAACGAGACCGTGATCAGAAGCAGGCTGAAGAAGAGGGTTGGTCCCACTTCCTGAGCTGATCGGAGGATGATGTCGAAATGGCTGCGTTCGCCCTGCCACTCCTCGTAGTGTTTGTGCGCATTCTCCACCATGATGATGGCCGCATCTACAAGTACACCGATTGAGATGGCGATCCCCCCGAGGGACATGATGTTCGCCCCCAACCCCTGGAGCCTCATGACGATGAACGCAAGGAGAATAGACACGGGGATCGAGATGATGGCGACAAAGGCCGAACGAAAGTGGAAGAGGAAGACAATGCACACCAGGGCGACGATGATCGACTCCTCAATCAAGGTGTGGGTCAGCGTCTCGATGGAGTCCTGGATGAGGTCAGTGCGGTCGTACGCTACTGAAATCTCAACATCTTCCGGAAGCCCAGCCTTGAGTTCGGCCAATCGCTCCTTTACCCGAGCGATGGTCGACAGCGTGTCTGCGCCATCGCGCACGACTACAACGCCGCCTACAGTTTCCCCTTCGCCGTTCCAGTCGGCCAATCCGCGGCGAATCTCCGGCCCGATCGTGATGTTTGCCACATCGGACAGAGAGAGTGGTGTACCGCCAGGACCCACGCCCAGAGAAACCCGCTCGAGATCGTGGATGTCCTTGACGTAGCCGAGGCCACGCACCATGAATTCGCGCTCGCCCATTTCCACGAGCCGGCCGCCGACATCGTTGTTGGAGCGTTTGATGGCGTTCTTGATGGTCGCCAAAGACACGCCGTAGGCGCGCAGCCGGATCGGATCGACCTCGACTTGATACTGGCGAACGAATCCCCCCAGGGAAGCAACCTCCGATACCCCGTCGACCGACATCAGGCCATACTTGAGGTACCAATCCTGGTAGGACCGCAAGTCGGCAAGCGACCGCTCCTGCGAGTTGAGCGTGTACATGAAGGCCCAACCAACGCCGGTGGCGTCCGGTCCGATCTGGGGCGCAACACCGTCAGGAAGCTGGCCCGCGAGTCCGTTGAGATACTCGAGAACGCGAGACCGCGCCCAATAAAGATCGGTTCCGTCCTCGAAGATCACGTAGACAAAGGAAAACCCGAAGAACGAATAGCCCCGCACGACCTTTGCGAACGGCACCGCCAGCATCTTCGAGCTGACGGGATACGTCACCTGGTCCTCAACCACCTGCGGTGCTTGACCGGGGTACTGGGTGTAGATGATGACCTGAACATCCGACAGATCAGGGATGGCGTCGAGGCGGGTGGACTTCATCGCCCACACCCCGCCCAGGATGGCGAAGATCATCCCAATGATCACCAGGAACTGATTGCGGAGGGACCACTCGATGATGCGGTTCAGCATGATTGAGCCTCTCGTTTAATGTGCTTGCACGGGCAGTCGGGGATTCTGAGCGCGATCATGAGCCGCTCTGCAGTCGCTTTGAGGCGATCATCTTCTGGATGGCTTCTCGGAGGTTCGACTCGGAATCGATGAGGAACTGTGATGAGGTCACGATCTCTTCGCCATCCGAAAGACCTTCGATGACTTGGACGAATCCACCGCTCCGCGGTCCGAGAACCACTTCGCGCGGTGCAAAACGCCCGTCACCGATCGCGACGACGACCACGTCCCGTTTACCCGTTCGAATCACGGACTCAGAGGGAATGGCGATCGCATCAACGGCTGCCACGGGTTCAAAGACCACGGTGGCGTACATGCCTACACGAAGTCGGCGGTCACGGTTCGGGACGTCGAGGGTCAACTGAATCGTGCGCGTCTTCTCCGACACTTCGGGCTCGATGTAACGCACCCGACCACGGAAAGTGACCCCCGGGAAATAGGTCAATGTCACAGTTGCGGGGCTACCGCTGTCGATCCATGACAGCTGTTCGTCAAAAACCTCGACGGTCAGCCACAGGTTGGATAGATCCGCGATGTGGAGCAACTCCATGCCCGGCATGGTGGCCATACCTTCGAGGCCAGGCATCCGCTTCATGACGA
This sequence comes from Thermoanaerobaculales bacterium, assembly GCA_029287235.1. Classification (GTDB taxonomy): domain Bacteria; phylum Acidobacteriota; class Thermoanaerobaculia; order Thermoanaerobaculales; family Sulfomarinibacteraceae; genus JAHECW01. The sequence goes on along the minus strand of JARFRM010000083.1, from coordinate 4,884 downwards.
CACCGCTCGCGGGCGCCAACACCCGCAGGGTGCGGAAGATAACGCCGGTCTCCTCGAGATCGCGAATCTGCTCAGAGCTGATGTCCCAGTACTTGAGCCGCTGGCGAGCCGACTGGAGCAATGCTTCTGCCCGATCCTGTGCTTCCTCTGTTGCTCCGGACATACTCTGGACATACCGCACGGCCGAAAGAAGTTCCTGTTCGGTCTGCACCAGCTCAGGGGAGTAGATTTCGAAGAGCGGCTGCCCTTTCCTTACCGGTTCGCCGACGTAGTTGACATAGGTCTTCTCGATGAACCCTGAGTACTTGGTGGTCACCGATACCATCCGCTCCTGGTCGTAACCGAGGGATCCGACCGTGCGGATCTCGTTGGTGATGTCCCTCCGTTCCACACGTTGAGTGAGGACATTCATGTTCTGCTGCGTAGACGGATCGATCGTTACAATGGCGCCTTGAGCGGCGGCCGGCTCGGCTTCATCGGCGTAGACCGGAACGTAGTCCATACCCATGTCGTCCTTTCGCGGCACAGGCGAGCTGATGCTCGGATCCATCGGGTTCCGGTAGAAGAGGATCTCCCGTTCCCCTCCTTCATCCCCCGGTTCCTGCCGACCGACTACCGTGTTGGATTCGTCGATCCGCAATGGCGTCAGATCCATGTGGCAGATTGGGCAGATCCCCGGTTCTTCCTGAATGACTTCAGGATGCATTCCGCAGGTCCACAACTGGCCACCCTCAGCTGAATGGGCATGGGGTTCCGGGGACATTTCCTCGGAGGCTTCGACAGGCACGAGATCCATGCCGCATATCGGGCACGATCCGGGTTCTTCCATCAGAATGTTCGGATGCATCGGGCAGGTCCACAGGGTGGCAGTGGCCGGTTCCGATGACTCATGAGCGCTGTGATGCCCCAGCGAATGGTGGATCCATCCGGCGAACGGCTGGAGGCCGAAAGGCACAGCGACCAAGAGGACGACCAGTGCGCCCAGTGCCATCCACCAGATTGGTTTCGGCACGATGCTCAAAGGATTTCGGTTTTGGCGTTTGCTCGATTCAGGCAATTGGCTGTTTTGTGAGTTGCTCATCGATCTTCTTCTTCCCGAGGTAGATTTGTCAGTGGGGTCGCGATTTCACCTTCCAGTCGGGCGATGGCAATCGCATAGTCAGCGCGCACGCGGGCGGCCGCGATCCGAACGTTGAGCAGAACGCGTTCTGCATCGAGGAGATCAAGGGAGCTCAAGGTCCCTGCGGCATACGCCGACTCAGCCGACAGGAGGGAGTGCTCGGCCTGCACCGTAAGCACATTGTCGTAGAGTCTTAGTTGGTCGTAGAGCAACGGCAGACGAGAAGACTGGTCGCCAATACCGCTCTCGATTTGAGCCACAAGTGCTCGCTTTTCCTCGTCTGCGACGAGTCGGCGCTGGATGCGCTCCTCGACCCCGGCGGCCAGTTTCTTCCTCCAGATCGGGAGGTTGATCGCGCCCGACAAGGAGAGGTTGTCGTCCCCATTACCTTCGGGCGGGAATGCCTCACCGGCCGCATCACTCCGTTGACCAACGAAACCGTAATTCAAACCGACAGTGAAGTCCGGTTTGTAGTCCTTCTTTGCGAGTTCGATCCGGGTAGCAGCACTCTCGATTCTCAGGTCCGCCGCCACCAGTTCGGGTCGATGGCTGAGGGCGACGATTCGGAGGTTCTCGATCTTGTCTTCGAGAGGGCTGGCGGCCGGGAGTGGACCCACAAGAACCAGACTCCTCGCGGGGAGGTCTCTCAAAGCGTTCGCAGAGGCAATGAGGGTTTCGCGTCGCACGTCGATTTCGAGAAGCCGCGTGTCGGCTCGCGTAATCTCGGCCTGTATTTTGATCACCGCTTGACCGAGACCGACTCCTGAAGCGTAGCGAGCCTGTGCCAGTTGCTCGTAGTGCTGCAATGTCGCGCGATCTTCGCCGATGATGCGCTGTTGGTCGTCGAGAAAACTCAGGTCGAAATAGATCCTCTTTGCCTCGGTAATCAACTCGAGACGAATCGCCTCAACGAGAGCACTTGCGGCAGCGGCATCCAGAAGGGCCGCTTGTTCGCGGAGATTGAGCTTCCCGAACCATGGGAATCGCTGAGATATGCCTACCGCCACCTGCTGGGGTCCGACCCGAGTTTGTGGGGGGAGCAGGAAAAGAGTCAGCCCCACCATCGGATCCGGCAAGGCGCTGACCTGCGGTGCACGCTGCCCAGCCGCTTCAGCGACCGCTTGCGCTCTCGCGACTCGTGGGTTTCTCTCCAACACCTCCTCGACGAACGCTTTCAACCAAGGATCGTCGATGGCCGAAACGAGGCCGTCGCTCGGCAGGGGTGTTTCGGTCGGGTCCTGTGCGGCGTCAACAACCGGGTCCGAGAGTTGCTCATGCCGATCTGTGTCTTCCTGCGCGACCGCGGGCGCCACGAAGGCCAACAGCAGAAATAGTGTTGCAAACGGCCGGAGTTTCTCAATCATGATTTCACCTATCTCGTTTTGTTCTGCGGGGAGCAAAGGCGCGGCCCCGGGTTTCGTTTCATCATCTCGGTTGGTTGGCTGTCGCTGGAATGTTGGTTTTGGAGAACCCTGTGACTGCCATTACCTTCACACGTAGCCCAATAGAGCAGTATCCGTGCCAGGTTGTTAAGATGTTAATTTCTAGTTATTTAGTTGATTCTTCTGAGTGGCTGTCTGGTGAAGTCTGTTGGATTTGCAGCAAGGTGCTTGAGCTACAGCGGAGAGCCTTCCTGTTTTCCCCGTGTTCCACGCCTACCACTATCCTGTCGGAATCACGGAAGGCGCAAATAGCCGTCAGTGACGCATTTCCGGAACAAGCAGTTCGGTCTTTCGATGACCGGATATACCTACGATCGAGATTTCGACCCGCTGCCCGGGCCGAGCCTGGAGAAGCAAGCGTTCCAGATCGAATGCGCTCCGAACAGGGACTCGATCGAAACCAACAATGATGTCGCCGCCAAGAACCCACCGACGGCCTCCAAGATCGAGTTGCCGGTGTCCGCCGTTGAGTCCGATCCCTGACGCCACGCTTTCCGGTTCCACTGACTCGATCAATACACCCCACTCTGCGGGAAGGTCGAGGAGTGACGCGAGATTTCGATTGACTGTCGTTCCGGTGAAGCCCAAGTCCGGGCGAAACGGATGGCCCATTTCACGGAGATCCGGAACGACACGCCAAAGGACTTCGGTTGGGATTGCGAAACCTACCGCTTCAGCTCCGCGTAACTTGGCCGTCGTTACGCCGAGAAGATGGCCGTCAGCGTCCAGCAATGGCCCTCCACTTTGGCCGGGATTGAGAGTGGCATCAAACTGAATCACGTTTGGGCCGACATCCAGCCCCGGTAGCTCGCGACCGAGGCCACTGACGATGCCACGACTGACCGAGCTCTGAAGCCCAAACGGATAGCTCAACACCAACACTGTTTGGCCGGTGCGGACTGGAGTCCCTGCGTGAAACTCAAGAGATGGAAGGGCATCATTTGTGAGAGGAACGGAAAGCAAGGCCAGATCGAACTCGGGCGCGGTTCCGACGATCTTGGCCTGAACAGACTGTCCCTCCGCAGTGGTCACGACGATTTTCTGCGCGTGCTCGATGACGTGGTAGTTGGTAACCACCTCTCCGGGGCTGATCGCAAACCCGCTGCCGGTCGAACGTACCTCTCGGAGAGACGAGGTCTCTAGATCGACCCGCAATCCTTCCACAGACACTTGGACAACAGACGGTTTGACAGACGCAATGATCTCTATGAGCCGCTGTTCCTCGGTTGAACCGTCTTGGGCGGCCGCTGCCCGCACGGATGCAATCAGGAATACAGACAGGACCCTCCAGAACGATGCTCTCGGACGGGGAACTCGCATTCGTCACCTCTCGAGATTCAATACCCGCACCTTTCTTGGCGCAAGTAGCTGCGTTCATTTCAAGAGTTGTGCCGGATTCCGGGTGGAGATGCGACCACTTCGTTGGGAGAGATGCTGGAGATCAAGCGCGGGATTCTTCGAATACAGCAGTCCGGGTGCGAATCACCTGCTATTCTCGATGATCGAACCCAACATCACTCGTTTGGAGATGAAATCCCGATGCCTCCTGCACAACACCGTCTATTGCTGATCGATGACGACCGAAACTTCCGGCGCGTCACCAGCCTGGCTCTCAGAGAGGACGGCTACGAAGTGATTGAAGCCGGCAATGGTCGCGAGGGCCTGAATCAGCTCCAGAAAGGCGGCATTGAAGTCGTACTCTGCGACCTCAATATGCCCGTGATGGATGGGATGGAGTTTCTAGAAACGAAGAGCCGACAGTCCGAGCCAACGCCCGTAGTCGTCATCACGGCCTATGGTTCGATTGAAAGCGCTGTCGAGGCCATGCGATCGGGGGCGTTTGACTACGTCACGAAGCCAGTCAACCGGGGCGTGCTGAAGGTCGCTATTGACCGGGCGTTGGAGTTTCGCGAACTGCGCGAGGAAAACCGTCGTCTGCGTGAACAGGTAGCAGGGGGCCTTCAAGTCGAACGACTCCTCGGATCATCAGAAGCAATGCGGGACATCAGGAAGATGTTGACGCGGTTAGCCGAAACAGACGTTCCGGTGCTCATTCGAGGGGAATCTGGAGTGGGGAAGGAACTCGTAGCGCGGGCCCTTCACTACGACGGTCCGCGACGCGAAGCCGGGAAGTTCGTGGTGTTGAACTGCGCCGCGGTTCCGGCCGACCTTCTCGAATCACTGCTGTTTGGCCACCGGAAGGGGGCCTTCACGGGTGCAACCGCGGACCACAAGGGAAAATTCGAGGCAGCGGACTGCGGCACCCTGTCTGTCTCTTATACACATCTCCGAGCCCACGAGACTTCAAGTATGATCTCGTAT
>JARFRM010000016.1 GCA_029287235.1 Thermoanaerobaculales bacterium | reverse complement strand
ATGCCGCCCGAAAGGCGCCGCCAATTCTATGCGGTGCAGCCTCCTAGCCCGACCTTCTCACCAATTTTCGTCACGAGGGCGTCGAGGCGCTCTGCACAGCTGGGATTTCTCATCTTCGGGCGCGGAGGCGTACTCTGCAGTGCGTTGAGCACCCGGAGATGAGAAATCACAGCTGGGTGCTGTGCATCGTCGGCCGCAGTAGGAAATTGGTGAGAAGGTCGGGCTAGCTTCCCGGGAAGAGCTTCAGGAAGAAGACCCGCACCGCGATATCGCCCTTGCCGGGGCCCGTGAGGGCATAACCGGCATCGAAGTTCATGATCAGCTGCCACGGCAGGGTCACCGTCCCTCCGATGGAGATACCGGCGAGGAGCTCGTTGTCGAGCCCGGTGGCCCGGTTGCTCGCCCATATGGCGTCGATCCCGGCGGTGGCACGGATGATCTCATAGACATTGATGCCGCCGTTGAGGTGGGCCCCCATGGCCTGCTCGGCCCGCACCAGGCCGCTCGGATAGCCGCCCACGGTGACATCGCCGAAGAGTCCGAAGTCGTAGCCCGAAAACCGATCGGTGTCCTTGCTGTCGAGATACTCGAGCACCAGCCCGATCTTGCGAAACTTGTCGAACCACCAGGTCTTGGCGACGGTCAGCTGCCAGCGTTCGTACTGCTGCTGATCCTGGGTGTAATCGGTGTTCTCGGGCAGACCCCAAAACTCCCAGTCCGCGCGTCGGTTGACATCCCCTTTGAGGGCCACCCGATAGCCCGAACGGTTGTAATCGAGGCTCCCTCTGAAAACGTGGGTGAAGGTGTCCTGTGGCAGGACGAAGTCAACAGCGGTGTCGTCCGACCGGAAGAACTGCCGGTAGCGAACCCGGTACCCCATCTCGAGAGAAATGAACTTCGCCAACGGACGTCCGAGGGAGAGGCCGAAGTTGCCGCCGCGGCGTTTGACCTCTTCCTCCGGGACGACGACCCCGTCTCGGTAGAGCTCGTCTTTGCCCTTGAAGAACAGCCCGTTGAGGCTGGCGCCCGCATTCCACCGGCTGCCGAGGAAATCGGGATCGGCGATGTTCGCCGCAAGAAAGGCCCCGGCAAAGAAGGCGTTGACCTGGGCGCCCGTGTTCTTGAAGTCGAAATCGAGGTAGTTGATCCCGATGGCGGGCAGCGGGTAGTCCACCGACTCGTCCCAGAAGACCCCGCCGACAAGGAAAAGCCGACTCGAATCGAACTCGGTCTCGACAACGCGCTCACCGGTTTTCTCCTTGTTCAGGTAGCGCAGTCCATCCTCGGTTTCCCGGACCATGGTCGCGTCCGAGGCCAGGGCGGCCTCGCGGTTGGCGTCGAAGTCGTCGCCGTTGATCCGGATCTCGGTGAAGCGATTGTCGACCTCGACCGGCACTGTCGCGTTGAGAAGCGAAAAGACCTGCTGGCCCGAAATCCTCAAAGGAAGGACAAAAGCCTCTCGGGACCACGGCGCGGGCTCGCCGTTCTCGTCGACCGGGCTGAAGTGGTAGATCTCCTCGTTGGAGAGCACTTCGCCTTCGAGGCCGATCTGGACGGCGCGGGTCCTGACGTGAGTGTAGATCTCGCGATCGACCCAGACGGTCCCCTGGTAGAGGCTGCGACCGGGTGCGGCCTCGATGGGCTTGAAATCCAGCACCCAGCAGTCTCGTCCGTCGACGACATCGGTCCCACGCAAACGGAAGTTGTAGTACTTGGCGAACTTGATGTCGGTCGGCAGCGAGGCGACCTTCTCCGGCTGGATCAGCGGAATCTTGGGCATCTTCCGCGAGCGCCACTTGACCCCCGCGATGAAGAAGTCGGACCACACCCAGTCGAAGCCCCCGCCACGGAAGAAAAACTCACCGGCGTACGAGACATCGATGGAGCCCTGTTGGCCCTGAAAACGCAGTGAGAAGGTTCTTTTGGCCTGGTAGTGGCGCAGCCGGCGATCCTGGTCGTCCTCAAAGGCCTGAAGCCGACGGAGGATCTCCTCTACCGGCATCTCGCGTCCGCCGCCGACCTCGATCTCCTCGTCGAAGCCTTCGAGCTCGGCTGCGCTCGGACGTTCGAGGCGGAGCAGCACCACATCCGGCGCATCATTGACCACGACGATGAACTCTCCTGATTTGGCGACACCCGTGACCGAACGAACCTCACCCGTCGACAGATCCACCAACTCGGGCGAACGCACCTGGTCGTCGGGGAAGACCAATCGCAGGCGGCCGGCTCCCGCCTTTCTCTTCGCGACCACCCTGAGCCCGAGATCCTCGCGGACAAAGGCCCACGCTCCCCCCCCACCGGCGGGATCCGAGTAGGGATCGTGAACCAGGCCGTCGCTTAGCTCACGGGTCGCCACCTTCAGCGATCTCAGATCGAGGTCGGTCCGATGACCGGCGTCAACAAAGGTGACGGCGGCGCCGGCCGCAGCCCATCCGGCGATGTCCGCCACCGGCGAGCGGTCGGACTCCGGCCACGCAACCGCATCGACCGCCACGGGTTTTCCGGGATCGAGCTCCGCCAACACCTCCATGGCCGAGGCCATTTCGTCGCTTGGGGCCAGCACCAGAACATCGAGGTAGGCAGCCACCTCCTCGAGGTACAACCACTCGAGGGCGCCTCGAGTCGAAGGCAAGGGTCCGGCCGAGAATCCGGCTCCCGGCGCCGCTCCCGTCACAACCACGGCAGCCCGCTTGATGAGGTAGCCGAGATCCTTGGCAGTCAGCCCACCGCCCGCAGGACGCCAAACCGCCTGGAAAAAGACACTTTCACCCGTTGCACGCACGATCTTCGCCAAGACCGCGAGCTCACTCTCCAGCCCATCGAGATTTTCCACCAGGGGCGCCGGGGTTGAAAACACAACCCGCACCCAGGGTCGGGCGCCGGCGCTGCGGATCGCGTCGACGGCGCTCATCTCGGCGCTGCCGTCCAGCGGCACGGTCCAGCTGACGAAGAAGGACTCCTCCTCCCCGATCCTCGGCTCGGCAACGAGGCTTTCGAGGATGGTGCTCGGGTCGTCGACCCTGACGCCGGCAGCGATCCTCCCCGCGAGTTCGGAAGCCTCTGCAAGGCCGGCGGCCAGGATCATGAGAAAGGCAAGCACTGCCCTGAGCTGATGTGAATTCACGGTTTTCCTGTGTTTCCGACGTGGGCCGCTCGGAACGACCCCTTTGGCTCAATCAGTTTATTACGGCGTTCATTCCAATGCTCGAACGACGGTGCGAACGATCGCACAGCAGATTCATCGGGTCGAATCTTCGCCCCAGTGCCCGTCATCACATTCGTTTCCCCATCTTGAAACTCACGGCGGTTCGACTTTCCTTCTTCATGGCCTCCCGGCGTTGATGACTTCCCGAAGCCTACACCATCGCAGCGGATCCGTTTCCGATTCCGCGTCCCCGTCCTTGTGAGCCTCCCAACGGCCTGATACCTTTCCCACGACCACGCATGGAGGTGGTATGCGGAATCGACTCGTCCAAACTCTGGTCTTTGCACTGGTGACCATATTCACCGTGTTGGCTCCGCGGTTGGCCCTCGCGCAGCCGGAGCCGTTGCTCGGCACCGTGATCACCAAGGCGGAAGATCCGCTCGAGGGGGTACAAGTCGTCCTGCGGGCTCCCGGCACAACCGATGTCATCGAGGAGCACGTCACCGACGGGGAGGGCGGGTTCAGTATCCCCATGGAGAGTCTAAGACCCGGATACGAGATCGTCCTCAACAAGGACGGCTATCAGGAGGTGGTCCTGCCCATCGACCCGCAGCAGCTCGTGGTCGCCAAGATCAGGGTGATCATGCTGCGCACCCGGAGCGAAACACCCCCGACGCCGACACCGGCGACGGAGAGCAACGAAGAGGCCGAGGAGGTCTGGAACCCCTCTGCTGTCGAAAGACGCGAGCGGGCGATTCGCATGTACAACGACGCCACAGCGAAGTACGAGGAGGATGTCGCTGACAAAGAGGCGGCAAAAAAGACCGCCGAACAAATGTACCGCGAAGCGGCATCGATCGATCCGACCTTCGCCGATCCCCTCCGAGTCCTGGCACGGCTTTCGATGAAGCGGCGGAACTGGGCTGAGGCCTCGCGCTACTCCGAAGCTCTGATTCGGATCGACCCCACCGATGAAGAGGCCATCAAGAACCTCTACGTCAGCCTTGTGATCACGCGCCATTTCAAACGGGTCGGGGAGGCGGCGAAACGGCTCATTTCCATCGATATCGAAAAAATCGCCTACGTCGAAACGCACGCCGGGGAATTCTACAAAAACAACCTCTTTGTCATGTCCAGGGCGCTTTATCAGGCCCTCACCGAGGTTGCCCCCGACTCGCCGAATGCCTATCTCAACCTGGGTCTGTCTTGCGCGGCGCTCGGCGACGTCGAGGCAACGAAAGCCGCATTTGCGAAGTTCCTCGAACTCGCCCCGGAAGATGACGCGGACCGAGAGACCGTCCGGCTGGAGCTGGCGAAGCTCGATGCATCCGAAACGCCCGCCGCGCCCGAAGCACCTGAGGCGCCCGAGTGACCCACGACTTCCGCTTGCGGCTCTACGCCCACCGCGGCGCCTCGGCGCGCGCACCCGAGAACTCGCTCGCCGCCTTCGAAATCGCCCTCGCCGACGGCGCCAACGCGCTGGAGCTCGATGTCCACCGCACCGCCGACGGCCACTTCGTCGTCGCCCACGATCCAGACGGCGCTCGAACCGCCGGGTGTGACGAGCGCATTGCAGAAGTCGTTTTGGACGAAATTCGACGGTGGGTGACGGGAGGTGAGTCGGTCCCGACCCTCACCGAATTCCTGCTGGCGTTCCCCGACACCCCGATCAGCGTTGACCTCAAACCCAACGACCCGGCCGCCGTCGAGCCACTGCTCGACGTGCTCTCAGCGCACAACGGAGAGGATCGAGTCACCATCGCCAGCTTCCACGATCGGCTCGTGTGGCGTGCCCGTCGGCTCGGATGGAAGGGCCGGACCGCCTTGACGAGGGGCGAAGTCGCGGCTCTGAGATTCGCCCCCCTTCCACTGGCGCGAAGCCTCATCCGCGGCCATGCGGCGCAGATTCCCATGCGGTCCGGACCGATCCGGCTCGACCGCAGGGCCTTCCTCGACCGCTGCCGCGTCCTCGGAATCCGGGCCGACTACTGGGTGGTCAACGACCCCGAAGAGGCCCGCGCTCTCCTCGCCGCCGGCGCCACCGGGCTCATGAGCGACGATCCCGCGCTCCTGGCGCCCGTCTTTCGGGAATTCGAGTGACCCCACGGCGTCTGGCCCGCCTGTGGAGCTGGGCTCACACATGGCGGCGGCGGACGTTTCTTGCCGGTATCGTTCTCGCAGGCCTGTGGGCGGCCGTCGGCTGTTACCAGAGCATCAAACCGCTGCCGCCGGACCTGGTCTACCGTGGCGAGCCCACGGCGGTTGCCGGAACCGAGCTCCGATTCCTCGTCGATCTCACCTACCGTGACGACGACGGTGTCGAGGTGATCGAGCAGGAAATCTTCGACGAGGTCCTCAGATTGATCCACGACGCCCGGAAGCTCCTGGTCCTGGATCTGTTTCTCTTCAACGACCATCTGGGTCCCGATGGTATCGCTCACCGTCCGCTGAGCTCGGAGGTCGTCGAGGCGCTGATCGCCGCTCGACACCGTGAGCCCGAGATGCCCGTCGTGCTCGTGACCGATCCCATCAACGACGTCTACGGTGGAGATCCTTCACCTCAGCTCGCCACTCTTCGCGAGGCCGGCGTCCAGGTCGTGATGACCGATCTCTTCCGGCTGCGCGACTCCAACCCGCTCTACTCGAGCTTCTGGCGCATCTTCGTCCAGTGGTGGGACATCTCGCCGGGGGGCGGTTGGCTGCCAAACCCCCTCGACCCGGCGGCGCGCAAGGTGAGCCTGAGGACCTATCTGCGCCTGGCCAACTTCAAGGCCAACCACCGAAAGATCGTCCTTGCCGACTCCGGTGCCCGCTGGGTGAGCCTGGCGACCTCGGCCAACCCCCACGACGCTTCGAGCGCCCACTCCAACGTCGCCCTCAGGGTCGCGAGCACCGACCTGGCTCGCCAGGTCTACGCAGCCGAGATGGAGGTGGTTCGGCTCTCGGGCGGCGACCCCCCGTTCGACAGCCTCCCCGACCTCGGTGCTCCGAGGCCCGAGGGCGACCACCGCATCGCCTACCTCACCGAGAGCGCCGTCCGCGACCGGATCCTCGAGCTCATCGCCGCCACCGAGCCGGGCGACGAAATCGATCTCGCCCTCTTCTACCTGTCGCACCGCGCCGTCATCAGCGCCCTGAGCGACGCCGCCGCCCGAGGAGTCTGGATCCGGGCTGTCCTCGATCCAAACCGGGACGCCTTCGGCCACGAGAAATCCGGTGTCCCCAACCGCCAGGCGGCCGAGTATCTCTCACGTACGGCCGGCGGCGGGATCGCGCTTCGCTGGTACGCCACCCATGGCGAGCAGTTCCACGGCAAGCTCATCGTCGTCCGCCGGGATCGAACGATGGACGCGATCCTCGGCTCGGCCAACTTCACCCGCAGAAACCTCGACGACTACAACCTCGAGGCCTCGCTCTGGGTTCGGTCGCCCCGAGGATCCAACCTCGACCGCGAGCTCAAGCTCTATCTCGACCGGATCTGGACCAACGACGGCGGTACCTTCACCCTCCCCTACGACGCCTTCCGCGACACCTCGCGATTGCGGCGCTTCTCCGCGTGGGTGCAGGAGAGGACCGGGCTCAGCACATTCTGAACGACGAGGGATCCCCCTCTTGTGATCACCGAGGAGATCGTTGGGAACTCTCGAATCGGGAACGCGTGATCAGAACCGCTCGAACCAGGCGATGACGTCGTTCCACAGACTCTCGGACCGCGGATTGAAGAACCCGAGGTGTCCGATGGCGTCCAGACCGACCTTGGACGGCACAACATGGCGGCGCTCCACGTTCGGGTAGGCGCGCATCATGGCCTCGACGGATCTCGGGGTGCCCCACTTGTCGTCGTCGAAGCTGTAGGCCAGGACCGGCGCGGTAAAATCGTGGTACCGATCAAGCGGGAGGCTCGCGTCACCGAGGATGTAGTCCCGATGGCGGCACCACCTCGCCCACTCGACGGCCACTCCGGCGGGCATGTCCTCACCGGCCCCCACGGCCTTCATGGGCATATAGCCCATGAGCTTCGACAGGACGGGCAGCGTGAGGTGGGTGTGGAGCCAGACCACCAGCTTCTGCTCGCCTCCCTGGAGACGCCAGTTTCCACTCTGGGCCGACATGGTGGCCATGGCGTCGATGAGGGCCGGGCGATCGTACATCCCCGCCACCTGACCGCCGAAGCTGTGACCCGCCAGAAAGAGCTTCTCCGGACCGAGTCCGTCGGCCACCCAGTCGACGACTCCGGGCAGATCCAGCAACGCCCAGTCGCGCGCCGTGGCCCCGAGCTTCCTGAGTTCCTCTCGGCTCTCGATCTCGATCCCACGGTAGTCGTACGTCACCGCGGTGAATCCCGCGCCCGCCAGGGTTCCTGCAAAGTGACGGTAGAAGCGCTGCGGCACCGCCGTGGCGCTGTTGATGACGACCACCCGCGACCCCGGGGATGCCTCGCCGTAGATCGTCGCCGCCAACGGGTAGCCGTCGCGGGCCGGGATGGTGGATTCGTTCACTGCTGGTCCGATCGATGTGGTCACGAACACACTGTACTCTGATCGGGCCACGGTTACGGTCGCTGCCGCTGCTACGGATACGGTCACGGTCTCGGGTGCGGGTACGGTCTCGGCTACGGCTTCGGCTCCCCGTGTTCCTCATCCCCGGCCTTCTGGGCCGCCCCTGGCGACCCAGCGTTGCGCCATCAGCGTGGTCGATCAGTGGAAATGGGGAGGGCGGCGACCACGCTGATGTCGCAAGCGGCGGCCTCCCTCAGAGCCGGAAGAGCCGGAATTCGTCTCTCTTCCCGAGGGAGCCAGGTAGCGTAATTGTGCGCAACGCCTCGCGTTGCCGGGTCGTTGGACTGGCACATTTACGTACCTGGCACCCCGCCGCACGCCCCTATCCCGCGTTCCTTGGAGGGTCTGTGAAACTGGCCTCGAACGGGCGTGCCGTCCTTGATCATTGTTCGGATTCGTCAGGCGTCATCGTCGATTCATCTTTGAAGCCGAACAATGTCAAGGGGGGCAACCACGGGCAACCGCGATCACAGAACCTCGTCGGTGGCGCACTCATGGAACCGGGAGTGGGAGCGGGAGCAGGAACGGGACAGGGACAGCGGCAGGAGCGGCGGCAGCGGCGGCAGCGGCGGCGGCAGGGACCGCGGCGGTGTCCGTGGCAGCGTTCGGATTCGGGAGAGGGAGAGGGCTATCATGAACCCATGGGGAAACGAGGCCAACCGCCGGGAGAAACCGATGCCGATGCCGGGGTCCATCTCGGACGATCGGTGGCGCGGGTGGCGACTTCGCCCGACGGGATGATCGTCCTCGTGGGTCGCACCGCCCGCGACAACGACGTGCTTTCACTCAAGCTGGCCTCGGCGCGGGATTTTTGGTTTCACGTCGCCGGTGAGTCGGGTTCGCACGTCGTCGTCCGCAACCCCGACAAGCTCGACAGCCTGCCGCGAGAAACCAAACGATTCGCCGCGTCACTCGCAGCGGGCTACTCCAAGGCCCGGCGCGGCGGCAAGACCGCGGTCCACATGGCCCTCGCCGGTGATGTCGGCAAGTCGCGGGGAATGGCGCGGGGCAAGTTGACCCTGCGCCGCTTCACCACCGTCCACGCCCACCCGAAACGACTCGAGGAGGATGACGATTGATGAGTAGATCTTACGGTTCACAGAGCATGGTGGGCCCGCTGAAGCGGGTGCTGGTCCGCGGCCCGGACGAGGCGTTCGGCACCGCCGACCCCGTCCGCTGGAACTACACCTCCCAGCCCGATCTTGCCGGTGCTCGGTCCGAACACGAGGCTCTGGTCGCAACCCTCCGCGACTCCGGCTGTGAGGTGATTTTTCACGATGCCTTGCTGCCCGATCACGCGGACTCCATCTTCACCCACGATCCTGTTCTCGTCACCGACGCGGGGGCCATCGTGCTCCGGATGGGCAAGCCGCAGAGACGCGGAGAGGAGGCGGCCATCGCGGCAACCCTCGACAATCTCGGCGTCCCGATCCTGGCCACCCTCGAGGACGAGGCCACCGCGGAGGGCGGCGATCTGCTGTGGCTCGATCACGACACCCTGGCCGTCGGCCGCGGCTATCGAACCAACGCCGAGGGTCTCAGACAGTTGACGGCAGTCCTGCGTCCCCTGGGTGCAAAGACCTTTGAGGTCCAGCTTCCCCACGCCGGCGGGCCTGCGGCCTGTCTTCACCTCATGTCGCTCATCTCCATGATCGATGACGATCTCGCGGTGGTCTACAAACCCCTGCTGCCGGTGCCCTTCGTCGAACTGCTCGAGGAGCGCGGCATCGGTTTGGTCGACGTACCGGAAAGCGAGTACCCGACCATGGGACCCAACGTGCTCGCCATCGCGCCGAGGCGTTGCCTCGCCATCGAGGGAAATCCCGTGACCCGAAGTCGGATGGAGGAGGCCGGTTGCGAGGTACTGACCTACCGCGGTGACGAGCTCTCGCTCAAGGCCGAAGGTGGGGCGACCTGCCTCACGAGGCCGATTCTCAGGGGCTGAGTGGATTTTTCACCGCAAGGGCGCGAGGGACGCAAGGTCCATCGCAATCATTCCTCGAGTCGAACACACTGATTGCTCCTACGTTGTCTGACTGACGTGGAACCGCAACTCTCTCCGGATTGCCTCAGAATCCGGGCCCAGGCCCAGTCTACGTTGCGAAACTACTCGGGGGTGACTCATACGCCCGGACTCCAACCTCCGCACACCCTAGCCCGACCTTCTCACCAATTTTCGTCACGAGGGCGTCGAGGCGCTGTGCACAGCTGGGTGCTGTGCATCGTCGACCGCAGTAGGAAACTGGTGAGAAGGTCGGGCTGGCCGAATGCACCCATCAATTGCGGTGCCTTGCGTCCCTTGCGTCCTTGCGGTTCAATCAACGGCGGTTTTCGACGGGGCGCCCTCGATCTCGCGGACCAGCCGCGGGACGAGGTAGCCGGGGAGCCTCGCCCGAAGGTGGTCCATGATCTCCAAAGCCCGGTCTTCGCCGACCTCGAAGTGGGCGGCGCCGGAGACCCGGTCGAGGAGGTGGAGATAGTAGGGCAGGACGCCGCAATCGAAGAGCCGCTTCGACAGCGCCTCGAGCACCTCGGCCGAGTCGTTGACCCCGCGCAGTAGGACAGCCTGATTGAGCAGGGTCGCCCCGGCGGCTTCGAGAGCGCCGAGGCCGCGGATCACCGTGTCATCGATCTCATTCGGGTGATTCGCGTGGATGACGACCACCACCGGCAACGGGTACGCCGCGATCCAACCCGCGAGCGCCTCGTCCACCCTCTGCGGGAGCACAACGGGCATCCGGGTGTGAATCCTCAGACGCCGGATCTGCGGTATCCGGGCGATGTTGTCGGCCAAAGCCGTCAATCGGTGGTCGGAGAGAATCAGCGGGTCACCGCCCGACAGGATCACCTCGTCAACCGTGGCATCACCGGCAATCGCCGCGAGCGCGTCTGCAAACCCTCGGTCATCCGGCGACTCGTCCTCGTATGGGAAGTGCCTTCGAAAGCAGTAGCGGCAATGGACTGAGCACGCTCCGGTGGCAACCAAGAGCGCCCTCCCGTGATACTTGCTCAGCAGGCCGTCACCTCGAACCAGACCCAGTTCACCCACCGGGTTGGTGGTGAAACCTGCCACCTCTTCATCTTCGGCGGACGCTGGAAGGACCTGTCGCAGCAGCGGGTCGTTTGAGTCACCCGGGTGCATCCGGGCGACGAAGCCGCGTGGTACCCTGAGCGGGAATCGACGGCAGGCCTGCGCGGTTGCACCGGGACCGAGGATCTCGGCATCGAGTTCGAGCAGCTCGAGCAGCTCGTCGAGGTCGCGAACCGCAGCCGCGAGGTGCTGTCGCCACTCACCTACCGGCCAGGGATCGGAAGCGATCTTCACCGGCGCAGTCTCGCAGCATCGGTATGATCAGCGCAAGCTAGAAAGAGAGTGACACATGGCTTCCTACAACATGAATCAGGTCAGGGTCGGGCTCAAGATCATGATGGACAACGCCCCCTGCATCATCGTCGACACCGATGTGGTCAAACCCGGCAAGGGCCAGGCCTTCACCCGCGTCCGATACAAGAACTTCGTGACCGAAAGGGTCAACGAGGTCACCATGAAGGCATCGGACTCGGTGGAGGGCGCCGACGTCCACGAAAAAGAGATGCAGTACCTCTACTCCGACGGCGACATGTGGACCTTCATGGACCAGGAAACCTTCGAGCAGATCGCAGCCAGCTCCGAGACCGTCGGCGAAGCCAGCCAGTGGCTCAAGGAAGAGGACATCTGCACCGTGACCCTCTTCGAGGGCAACCCCATCGTGATCGCTCCGCCGACCTTCGTTTTCCTCGAAGTCACGGAGACCGATCCCGGACTCAAGGGCGACACCTCCTCGGGCGGCAACAAGCCGGCCACCATGGAGACCGGCGCCGTCGTCCGGGTCCCACTCTTTGTCCAGATCGGCGAGAAGATCAAGGTGGACACGAGGACCGGTGAGTACGTCAGCCGCGCGTAGCTCCTCGAGACGACCACAAAGACACAGATCCGGATGTCCGCGTCCGAGCGAGGATTGTGGGGCGGGCTTCCAGCCTGCCCTTCAGATACGTCTCAGTCGGAAGTGAGCCACCACGAAGTCAACCAACCGACAAGATACGCACGGCAGAGTCTCTTTGCCTCTCTGCGCCGCTGCATTTGGACCGCCTCACCTCAATTCACCGCCAGAACCAGGAGAGTCAGATCGTCCTGGAGCTCGCCGTCGGCGTGCTCGATCACGACATCCGTGAGCTTCCGCTCGAGATCGGTCGCCGATGCGCCGCGATGCTCCACCGCCAATGTTTCCA
Organism: Thermoanaerobaculales bacterium; assembly: GCA_029287235.1. Lineage (GTDB taxonomy): Bacteria > Acidobacteriota > Thermoanaerobaculia > Thermoanaerobaculales > Sulfomarinibacteraceae > JAHECW01. The sequence goes on along the minus strand of JARFRM010000016.1, from coordinate 3,226 downwards.
ACCGATCCTCACCGAACTGATCGCCGCCTCGGCCCTCGGCTTCGCTGACGCCGTCGGTGAAGAGCACCAAACGGTCACCGGGGTGGAGAACCAACTGTTCCTGTTTATAGGGAAGATCCCGCATCAGGCGGGCGAAGGCCGGTCCGCCCTCGCCCAACCGCATCGCTTCTCCGTTCCCACGGACCAGCACCGGTTGGTTGTGACCGCAGTTGGTGTAGGTCAAGCGTTTTGACGCCCCATCGACGATGGCGAAAAAGAAAGTCACGAACTTCCCACCCTGCAGGTTCGAAGTCACGACCGATCGGACCTGGGAACACACCATCACGGGTTCGGCATCGCCGGTCGCCACCGCCTTGACCGCCGCCTGCAAAGAAGACATGAGCAGCGCTGCCGGCATTCCCTTGCCCACCACATCGCCGATGCACACCGCCAATCGGTGATCGTCGAGTCGAAGCACATCGTAGTAGTCGCCGCTGACCTCACGAGCCGGTTTCCAGCGCGCCACCACCTCGACCCCTTCGATCTGGGGGATCTCGGCGGGCAGCAGGCTGCGCTGGATCTGCAGCGCCTGGGCGAACTCGAGCTCGGCGCGCCGACCGCGGAGTCGTCCGATTCCAACGGCAAGCTGACCGGCCACCGCTTCGAGAAAGACCTCGTCATCGTCGTCGAACGCCTCCTTCGTGAGCTTTCGACCGAGGGTGATGAAACCGACCGCTTCCTCCCCACGCCGACAGATCACCGCACGTTCGGACCCGGCCTGCCGGAGAATCCGGCGCTCATCCGCGGTCCATTCGCCGCGGTCGTCCACGACGTGCACCGCGGTTGATCGGACGATCGGGCTATCCGCCGGAAGCGAAAGACCCGAGGCCGCGGTGTCCGGCAGACCCACCGTCGCCTCGACCGCGAAGTGATCGCTTCCCGCCCGCCGAACCAGCACCGCCACCGTGCGACACCGGAGGGCCCGTTGCACCTCCTCCGCCACCCCGAGAGTCATCACACCGAGGGAGGCGGACTGCATGACCGTCTCGGTGATTCGTGCGATCGATGCCTCGGTGTCCTGTTCGCGGTGGAAGAAAATCCGATCCACAACACGCTGAACCCGGTTTCTCACCGGAACAAAGAGGGCGACCACCACCAGGGTCGCCACCACCGTCGCCGCCTGGCTCTCGAGACCCGCCGATCGCACCAGGGCGAGGCCGGAGAAACCTGCCAGCGCGAGGTAGACCACCAAGATGAATCCGGTGACCGCGGTGTAGACCACCGTCTTCCGAATGATGAGGTCGATCTCCATCAACCGGTATTTGACGATGCCGAAGGCGAGGGAGATCGGAATCAGGAGGTAGACCATTTTGCTGGCGGCGTTGAGCACAACGCTGGTCGAGAAATCGACGCGGCCGAACTCGCCGTAGACCAGCGAAATGACCAGCGAGATCACCGTCAGCACGACGGAGCTGCCGACGGCCGTGAGGGTGCCCCACAACGGCCAGCGGACCTGGCGCTGCTCGTCGATCCCACTCTCCCGATAGCTGCGGTAGAGGGTCACGGCGGTGATGATCGAGAACACCGTCATGATGAGAATACACACAACAAATGAACCGACTCCGGCCACGGCCAGCGCGACTGATTTCAGCGGTTGGGGAAGCAGACGCAGTGCAAAGCCCGCCGCTCCGCCCGCCAACAGCACGAGGGCGAGCATGGTCCACGGATCAGTCTTGGCCGCCAACAACCACCCGCCCCCGGTCGCCGACCGCCGAAGACGAAGAACCGAGGCGGAGATTCCGGCCGCCACCGCCGTTGCCGTCAGCGCCCCCCCCCACGGAGATTTCGAGGCAAAAGCGACCGCAGTCATCGACACCACGACGAGGACCGGGAGGAAGGGGAAAGTGTGGATCCAAACAAGGACCTGCGGCCAGCTCCCAACCACGGGGCGCGGCCGAGGAAAAAGCAACGAAAGGTGGAGGAGGGTGTTGACCAGCGCGACTGCGAAAATTCCGACGACGCCCAAGCCGAGCAGCACCAGGGGCTCGATGGTCGCGGGGGCGATTCCCCTCAGGCTGGGAAGATCGAGCTCCACCGCCGCCCACGCGAGGTATTCAGCCGCACCAAAAACACACATCAGGAAGAAGACCAACGCAACTCCGGACCGAGGCCGACTCCAGTAGACCAGCATGCTGATGAGGACGAAGACCGCGCCGACAAACACCGATGTCGCGGTACCGGCAATGATCAGAGGATTCCCGTAGGGTGCTTCGAGCGTGATCAACGCATCGCGCGTGGTCCCATTCCGTTCGAACCGGTATTCGAGCTCGTCGCCGGCAAGAGATCGACCGGCCAGGTCCCGGAGTCCTTCGTCATCAGCCACCACAACGCCGTTGACCGAAACAACCCGGTCACCGACCTCGATTCCGGAATCATCGGCCGGCCCCCCGGGCACAACCATCTCCACCTGCCGAGAGTCCCCTCCAACAAAGATCGCCAACGACGGCTCCTCGCGCTCGACCTCGGTATCGATGTTGTACGCCATCCCCGCCCAGCCGTTTTCGTTCCAGCCCAAAACCCTCCAGACGATGAGACTGCCGAAGACCACGACCTGAACGGCGGTGATGGCGAGCACGAAAACCTTGCGGAGCATCGACGAGAGGGTAGCAGAAGACCCGGCATCGAGTGCCGATTCCCGATTGGCGCAGACCACGTCATAATCACCACGTGAACACCGACTGGCAACCAACCGCTTCGATGGAAGTGCTGCGTATCCGCGCCGAGGTGACGGCAGGGATCAGAGCTTTCTTTGACGACCGCGGCGTGCTCGAGGTGGAGACTCCACTGCTCGCCTCCGCGCCGGTCACTGATCTCCACCTCGCCGCCCTGAGCACTCGCTATCGCGGCCCGGGTCACGACGGCGGGCGGAGGCTCTGGCTCCAGACCTCGCCCGAGTTCGCCATGAAACGGCTGCTGGCCGCCGGAAGTGGCCCTATCTACCAGGTCTGTAAGGCCTTCCGCGACGGCGAGGCGGGCAGCCGTCACAACCCCGAATTCACCATGCTGGAGTGGTACCGCCCGGGATGGGATCACCACCAGCTGATGGATGAGGTCGCAGAGCTCTTTGCCGCGGTGCTTGACGTTCACCGACATCCTCAAGACCTCAAGACCTCACGACCTCAAGATCTTGTTTGCAGCGGCAGCGGCAGCGGCAGCGGCAGCGGCAGCGGCAGCGGCAGCGGCAGCG
>JARFRM010000310.1 GCA_029287235.1 Thermoanaerobaculales bacterium | reverse complement strand
GCCCCGTCTCCCACACGAGATTCCGACCCGCCTCGTCCCGTCACCTCCACCCGATCCCTCGTTGCAGATGGATCCGGGGACCGCGGTTCTCCCGCCAGGGGGTTGACAATCGACAACTCGTCGTCTATTTTGACGTTACGTCAGAATAAAAACTATACGTTTTATCTCTGACGATACGCCAAGGAGATCATCATGGCCCGCTATTCGGAGAAACAGAAGGCCGCCCTCGACGCCCTGATGAAGGACGACGTCTACCGCCACGCCATGGAGATCATCAAGACCGATGGTCTGGGTGGGTTGACCATGGAAGGGATCGCCGCAGCAGTCGGGGTTTCCCGTGGCACCCTCTACAACTACTTTGCCGATAAAGATGCGGTCATCGACTATGTCGAAGAGCGGACCTTCGATCCCGTGCTCGGAGCGATCCAGGAAATCTCGAAGAGCGATCTCGAGCCCGACCTCAAACTGACCCGGATCGCCAACTGGATCTTCACCGCGGTCTATGAGGACAGTGCGTTGATCATCGCGCTCTCGCCGGTCAAACACGAGATGAAGCGCCACCCCTGCAAAATCGAACGGCGAAACAAGGCCATGCGGTCCATCGAGGAGATCGTCCGAGACGGGATCGATTCCGGAGCCTTCAAAAGGCTCTCCCCGGTGGTCGTCACCGAAATCTATGTCGGTTCGATCTTCGGGATGATCGAAAGCATGTCGCTCAACGGCGAGTTCTACCGCGCCGACGCCGTGGTCCCAACCCTCATGGAGCTTCTCCTCGGCGGGTTACGGAACCCCCGACACTGATCACTAGCCACTGATCACTAGCCACTGATCACTGATCACTATTCACAACGTTACGACTCACGACTCACGACTCACGACTCACGATTCACAAGAGGTTCCCATGTCCAAGACACGACTCATCACCGTCATCGCCATCGCCGCCGCCTCCACGGCCCTGACCTGGGCCTGCGGCTCGAAGATGACCACCGAGACCGACACGAGCGACGAGGCTCGCCCCGCCAAGATCGTCACCGTCGGAGTTCCCGGCTCGAGCGCCCGCACCTACCCCGGACGGGTCCAGGCGGCCCAGCGGGTCTCCCTGGCCTTCCGTGTCGGCGGTCCGGTGGTCGAGATCCGTGTCAGCAAAGGTCAGCGGGTCAACGCCGGTCAGGTTCTGGCACGCATCGACACCCGTGATTACGAGGTCCAGGTCGCCAACCTCTCGGCTCAGGTCGCTGCAGCACGAGCCCAGGAGGTCCAGGCTGCCGAGGGTTACCAACGGGTGCGCGGTCTGTATGAGCACGACAACGCATCCAAGGCCGATTTCGACAACGCCAGGGCCGCTCTCGATGTGGGCCGGGCTCAGGTCGAGGCCACCGAACAGGCGCTTCGGGCCGCCAGATTGTCTCTGGCCGACACCGCCCTCAAGGCCCCATACAGCGGCATCGTCGCCGACCGCCTCGTGGAGGAACACCAGACGGTCGCAGCCGGCCAGCCCATCATCGCCTTCCAGGGTGTCGATGGGATGGAGGTTCTGATCCACGTCCCGGAGCGCGAGGTCGGCGATCTCACCAGCAACGCGCCCTCCGCCATCGAGGTTCGTTTCGACGCGCTCTCGAGCGACGCATCCCTCCCCGCACGGGTCAAGGAGTTCGCGACCCAGACCGATCGCCAGACCCAGACCTTCCCGGTGACTTTGGAGCTGGAGGGCTCGCCATCAACCGATCTCATGCCGGGGATGACCGCTTCGGTGACCTGGTTGACCGGTCATGGCGCCTCCAAACATGAATCCATGATCGTCCCCCTCGGTTCGGTGGGGAGCGACGTCGATGGGCAATCCTTTGTCTGGCGGGTGGACCCCGACACGATGACCATCCAACGGATGCCGGTCACCACCGGCGCCCTCACGGATACCGGGATGGAGATCACCGGAGGTATCGAACCCTCCGACCGCATCCTTGCCGCCGGGGTCGACTTTGCCATCGAGGGCCAGAAGGTCCGGCCCCTCGACGCCGACGGGGAATAGGCCATGGACCTCGCACGCATCGCCATCGAAAAAAAGACCGTCACCCTCGTGGTAACGGCGGCCGTGGCCCTCGGAGGCCTCGTTTCATTTCTCGGGCTCGGCCAGCTCGAGGATCCCGAGTTCACCATCTTCACCGCCATCGTCCAGACCCCCTACCCCGGCGCCTCACCGGAGGAAGTGGAGCTCGAGGTCACCGACCGGCTCGAGACCGCGATCCAGACCATGGGCCAGGTGGAGCACGTGACCTCGATCTCGCGAGCCGGGCTCTCGCTGATCATCGTGGATCTCTGGTCGACAACCGATCAGGAGGACATCCCGCAGGCTTGGGACGAGCTCCGACGCAAGGTCGGCGATACCCAGAACCGAATGCCTCCGGGGGCGGGACCGTCCCTGGTCAACGACGACTGGGGCGATGTCTATGGCGCCCTCTTCGCGATTACCGGCCCGGGTTATACCCTGGCCGAGATCGAGGACTACGCCAAGCTCCTGCGGCGCGAGCTGCTCATGGTCGACGGCGTAGGCGCCGTCGAGCTGTGGGGGGTCCAGACCGAGGCGGTCTTCATCGAGATCTCCCGGGCCAAGATGGCCCAGCTCGGACTCAACCCCTACCAGGCCCTCGGCACCCTCTCCGATCAAGGCGCGGTGGTCCCGGATGGACGCATCCGCATCGACGAGCAACACGTTCGGGTCGCGGCCTCGGGCGCCTTCGACAGTCTCGACGAGATGGGCGACGTTCTCATCAGAGGCGGCGGCTCCGACTCCATGATCCGTCTGGCCGATGTGGCCGAGATCCGGCGCGGCTACCTCGATCCGCCACGCGATCTGCTGCTCTTCAACGGGCAGCCCGCCATCGGTCTCGGTGTCGCCACCGTCGAGGGCGGCAACGTGGTCACCACCGGGCAGGGGGTTGTGAAACGGCTCGCCGAGCTCGAAAACGAGCAACCGCTGGGGATCGCCCTGTCACCCATCTACTTCCAGGGTGATGCCGTCACCAAGGCGGTGAATGGATTCATCATCAACCTCGCCGAGGCGCTGGTCATCGTCATCGGGTTGCTGATGATCTTCATGGGACTCCGATCGGGTCTGCTGATCGGTGGCATCCTCCTGCTCGACATCCTCGGCACCTTCATCTACATGAGCATCGCCGACATCAGCCTCCAGCGGATCTCACTCGGCGCGCTGATCATCGCCCTCGGAATGCTGGTGGACAACGCCATCGTGGTCACCGAGGGGTTGCTGGTTCGTCTCCAGCGTGGGATGGATCGCCTCGAGGCGGCCAGCTTGAGCGTCAAGGAAACCATGTGGCCGCTGCTCGGCGCCACCATCGTCGCCATTCTCGCCTTCGCCGCCATCAGCGTCTCGGAGGATGTCTCGGGCGAGTTTCTCTCGTCGCTCTTTCTGGTGGTGGCCTTCTCGTTGCTGCTGAGCTGGGTGCTGGCGGTGACCGTCACTCCTCTGCTCGGGACGATGTTCCTCACCGTCTCGCAGGCCGAAGGCGCTGTCGACCCCTATGACCGCCCGTTCTTCCGCGTCTATCGGAAGTTCCTAGCGACCGCCATCCGTCGGCGCTGGCTGACCCTGGCGGTCATGACGGCACTGCTCTTCTCGGCGGTCTTCGGCTTCGGTTTTGTCAAGCAGAGCTTCTTCCCGGAATCCGGTCAGCCGCAGTTCTACATCGATTTCTGGAAGCCGGAGGGCACCCACATCCGCGAGACCGAGGCCGAGGTCCGAGCGGTCAATCAATGGCTTCTCCAACAGGAGGGCGTGGAATCCGTCACCTCGTTCATCGGCCGAGGCGGATCGCGGTTCATGCTCACCTACGTCCCCGAAATGCCGAGTTCAGCCTATGCCCAGCTCCTGATCACGGTGGATGACGCGAAGCGCATCGACGCGCTCCGCGCCGCCAGCGCAACACACCTGAACGAGCATTTTCCCAACTCCGAGTATCAGATCCACCGCTTCGTCTTCGGCACCGGCGGCGGCGCCAAGATCGAGGCACGGTTCAAGGGTGACGACCCGGTGGTCCTGCGCCGGCTCGCCGAAGAGGCGAAGACCATCATGCGGGCCGATGACAACACCAAAGACGTCCGCGACGACTGGCGTCAACGGGTACCGGTGATCCGGCCCGAGTTCGCCGAGGCCGAGGCCCGTCAGGCCGGGGTCAGCCGCAACGACCTCGCCTCGAGCCTCCAGGTCGTCACATCCGGCACCATCGCCGGGCTCTTCCGCGAGGGCGACACCCTGTTGCCCATCGTCTTCCAGCTCCCGGAGGAGGAGCGCTCGACGGTGGGAGAGCTCGAAAACGTCCAGGTCTGGTCCTCGGCCACCGGAAGGATCGTACCCGTCAACCAGGTCGTCACCGAGATGACCACCGAGTGGGAAGACCCGGTGATCCGCCGGTATGATCGTCGTCGGACCATCACGGTCAAGGCCGACCCTCGACACGGGGTCGCCAACCCGGTCTTCGAACGCCTCCGTCCGCAGATCGAGGCCATGGAGCTGCCGGCTGGAACCGAGCTCGAATGGGGTGGTGAGTACGAGAGCTCGGGGGACGCCAATCGGATGCTCCTCGCCAGCGTGCCGCTCTTCTTCACGCTGATGGTGCTCATCGTGGTGGCGCTTTTCAACACCGTGCGCCAACCGATCATCGTCTTCGCCACAGTTCCTCTGGCCATCATCGGGGTCACGGCCGGGCTGCTCCTCACCGGCCAGCCCTTCGGTTTTGTCGCTCTTCTCGGCTTTCTAAGCCTCTCGGGGATGCTCATCAAGAACTCGGTGGTGCTCCTCGACCAGATCGATCTCAACCTCAGGACCGGCCAAGAACCCTTTGAAGCGACCCTGGACGCCGGGGTCAGCCGTCTGCGACCCGTGGCCATGGCCGCCTTCACCACCGTGCTCGGGATGACCCCCCTGGTCTTCGACATTTTCTGGCGCGGGATGGCCGTGACCATCATGGCCGGTCTGACCTTCGCCACCGTGCTCACCCTGGTGGTGGTCCCGGTGCTCTACGCCACCTTCTACCGTGTCCACTCTCCTCAAACGGAGCTCTCATCATGAATTCTTTCAGTTCCGGACGGTTCCGGTTTTCAGCCCTGATCGTATCTGCCCTGGTTCTCGTCACCGGGTCGGCGCTCGCTGATGACGAACTGCCCGTCCTCCGTATCGGAATCATCACCGATGGGCCCATCGTCCGCGAGACGAGCTTTGTCGATCTCTTCCGCAGCGAGATCGAAGGCGTAGCCGCAGGCTCCTACACGGTGGTGCTCCCCGAGGGCGCCGTCGTCGACGGAGGTTGGAACCCCGATCTTATCTCCTCCGTCATGGACGAGCTTCTGAGTCGCTCCGATCTCGATGTCATCCTCGCCGCCGGCGTGGGTGTGTCCGCCGATATCTGCCGTCGCGAATCCACCGAGACCCCGGTCGTGGTTCCCTTTGCCTTCGGCGACTGCGCCGTGACCTGCTCGCGTCTTCCAAATGTCAGCACTCGGGCCCTCGATCTCGGCGAGATGATCTCCGACGATCTCAGGGCGTTCCACGATCTGATCGCCTTCGACCGGCTCGCCGTGCTCATGGACTCGGTGTGGCCGTCCAACTGCACCGAGACCGAGCTGGCGCGGGCGTTGGCGCCGGCGTCGGTGGATGTCCGATTTGTCTCGGTGCCGTCCGGTCTGACCGACGCTGCCGATCTCCTGCCCCCGGACACCGATGCCGTCTATGTGATGCCCCTCTTCCAGCTTGATGAGACCCAGCTCTCGTCCCTTGCGGCGCGCCTGACCGACAACGGATTCCCGACCTTCAGCCTGATCGGCGAGGCCGAGGTGGATCTCGGCATCCTCGCCGGGCTCAACACCACGGCCACAATGGCCGCCCTCGCACGGGGCTCCGCCCTCGAGGTCCTCGATCTCGCCGAAGGCCGCGCACCGCAGCAGGCGCAGAGCTCCGATCTCGGAGGTCAGTTGACCCTCAACATGGCCACCGCATCCAAGCTCGGGTTCAGCCCGACCTGGGAGCTGCTCACCCGCGCAAGACTGCTCCACGACCAGGGCTTTCAACGAGACCGACCCATCGATCTCGCCAGCGCCATTCATCAGGCGATCCGGGCGAATCTCGATCTCGCGGTCCGGGACCGTCTGGTGGCCGCCGGCGCCGAGGACATCCGAGTGGCAAGATCGAACTACCGTCCCAAGATCGATGTCGGTCTCGCCGGTGTCGCCATCGACGAGAACCACGCCATCGCCGCGCTCGGGAACTATCCCATGTACGCCGCCGGTTCCCTCACCCTGACCCAGCTGATCTACTCCAACGATGCCACCGCCAACATCAACATCCAGAAGGACCTCCAACAGATCCGCGAGCTCGATCTAGATGCTCTCAAGCTCGACATCGCCCGCGACACGGTCACCGCCTATATGAACGTCATGCGGACCGACGCCCTCGTTCGGATCCGCCGCGACCAGGTGGATCTCACCCGAACCAACCGTGAGCTCGCCCAGCTCCGCCGCTCGGTGGGCGCGGCCGGCGCCGCCGAGGTCTATCGCTGGGAAGCAGAGCTCGCGACGGCGCGCGCCGGGCTCCTCGATGCCATCTCGGCCAACAGCATCAGTGAACGCCAGCTGAGCCGGCTCCTCGACGAGCCCCTCACCACCCGGTGGAGCCCCAAGGAACCCGAGATCTCCGCCACCCTCGAAACCCTCGGTGGCGAGCGGGACGCGGCATTGCTCGGGACCCCGGACGGCTACGATCGTCTCGCCTCGATCCTGGTGACCCAGGGGCTTGACCGCGCGCCGGAGCTTGCCGCCCTCGACGCCGCCATCACGGCGCAGGAGCGCTCCTACAAGGCCGCCAAACGGGCGTATTACGCCCCCACGGTGGCGGCCAGGGCCGATGTCAACCAGGTTCTCGCCAAAGACACTTCCGGTGGTCTCGATCTCGGCGATATCGGTGATCTCATCCCCGAGTTCGACGACACCTCGTGGCAGCTCGGCGTCCAGGCCGCATTGCCCGTGGTCACCGGGGGCGCCAACAAGGCCCGACGGGTCCAGGCGCAGGAAGAACTCTTTGCCCTCCAGACCGACCGCCGCAACGCCGAAGAAAAGCTCTCCCAACGCACCCTCTCGGCCCTCGACACCGCGACCGCCTCGTGGTCGACCATCTCGCTGCGTAGCGAGGCCGCCGATGCCGCTTCCAAGACCCTCGAGCTGGTCCGCGATGCCTATGCCCGCGGAGCGGCCTCGATCATCGATCTTCTCGACGCCCAGAACAACGCGCTGACATCCGAGCTCGGCGCCGTGACGGCGGTCTACACCTTCCTCGACGACTGGGCCGAGGTCCAGCGCTCGGTGGCAGGGATCGAGACCACCCACCCGCGATGAGTCATCCTCCGACGCTCAGGCGCACGGCATCCTCACCCCGAACATGAACGTTTTCGAATACCTTGGTTGGGCTGGTCAAGACCTTGACACTGTAGGCCCCGGCCGGCACCGATAGCGGTTCGCCGTTGGTCACACCGGAGGCGATCACTTCTCCGCCCGCGTCGATCACCTGGAACTTCGGTTGCAGGGCCTGGCGCACGGCGGTGCTCAGCTGCTCACCGCCGGTGGCGTCGAAGTAGAGACCACCCCCCAGGTCGGCCCAGCTTCTGAAGGTCTCCTTGAGCGCGGCGTCCTCGATGGCGAAGCCCACGATGTTGACCCTGATCTCGATTCCCTGGTCCTTGAGACCCTGGATCGCGGCCTGGGGATCGCCGCCACAGGTCTCTTCGCCATCCGTGACCAGGATGACGATCATCTGCCCTTCGACCCCTTTGAGGTCCTCTCCAACGAGCTCGAGAGATGCACCGATCGGTGTCTTGGCGAGATTCTTGGCCTCGGTCCTGCGGATGATCGGCGCAACCCTCGCCCGGTCCAGGGGCGCCAGCGGAACCTCGAGATCGGTCTGGCACGCGTCCGGCGTTCTGTGGCCGAAGATTCTCAGGGCCAGCGGGGTGCCGGAGGGAATGGTGGCCTCGACGAGGTCGACGAGAACCGTGCGGGCGATGTCAATCCTCTGCCGCCCTTCGATCCGCTGCAGCATGCTGCCCGATGCATCGAGGATCAGCTCGACGGCGTTGAGCGCCGGGGCTTCGTCCTCGGTGACGACCTCGATCGTTCCCGGTCCCGGCGGTTCCTCGAAGCTTGTAATGGCGGCGATGATGTATGGAGCCGGCCTGCGAAGGTGGCAGGAGGCCCGATCGAAGGCGACCCTGAGATCCGCGTTGGAGCGGAAAAAGTCGTAGTGACCTTCGTTGACGCTCGCCCACGACTGCATCAGATCCTGGTGCTCCGACACTCTACCCCGGTGTAACTCGAGCGCGAAAATGCGCGGCCACACCTCCTCGAGTGCTGTCCAAAGCTCTCTGGTCTCGTCGTAGGAATTGGTGTCGGCGTCGGTGAGGAAGACGATCGCTTTGGAGCCCGTTCGTTCGGACAGGCCCTTGGTTGCCGTCAGCAGTGCCTGCTCGGCGCGGCTCGATCCGTCCTTGCGGTCGTAGTTGTTGAGAGCCCTCTGCAGCATGTACGGCTGATCGGTCCATTCTTCGACGAGAAAACCGGCATCGCTGTCCCGAAAGGGCAGGAGATTGACGTACTCTCGGTCCGCTTGAACGCCGGCGACAAACTGCGGTAGGGCCTGGTAGAGGGTGGGTTTGAACGGTGTGGTGCTGGCGCTGTTGTCCCAGCAAAGAGCGATCGAACGCGGCGGTTCCTCGATACGGACGTAGTATTCACGCTCCTTTTCGACCGGAATATCCATGGTGAGTGACTTGGGTGTCCTCTCGGAGCTGTCGTCGAACGTGAGCGCGTCCCCGTTGCCGTCTTCAACATGGGCCGTGACCTGCAGCGAAGGATCGCCTTCGACCGTCAACCGGAGCCGATTGTGCTTCGCCGGTATCTCGATCCGGTACCAGTCGACATCCTCGCCCACCAATACCCGACCCTGATAGCGCGTCTCGGGAGCGAGCGCCTGGGCCGTTCGGCGGCTGTCGTTGTCGTCCGCCTCGGCGCGGAGATCGTGCTCGGTTCTCGCCTCGCCAAGAGCCTCGAAGATTGCGCTGCGCGAGTAGTGCCCCCATTCACCGAGAATCGACCGATACCTCTCATCGGCTGGTCGCTCGAAGATACGAAGGGTCTCCGGCAGCTGCCAGGTTTTCGCGTCCCCGGGCTCGGAGGTGGAGAAGCGGACATATCGTGCCCACACGATCTCCTCGAGCTCCCAGATCGAGGTGCTTCCGGGTGAGGCGTCGAGATTCCAGGTTCCGAGGGGAGTCCAGGGGCCGATCGGGCTCTCCGTGCTCACTGCGACCTGGACCTCACTCAGCCGGGGATTGTTCGAACTCGAGGCAGACTGCATCCATTGCAGCTCCTCGATCTGGGCCGCTCTCTGATTGTGGAAACCGATCACCCACCGGTTGGGATTCACACCATCCATCCGGAGTCGAGGGTTCTCCACCTCCCCGCTGAGGATTGCGCGCGTGGAGCTCCTGTCGATGAGCGGGTTCGACCAGACGACGTGCCCGCCCACGGCCGGATCGGCCAGATTGAGCCTTCCGAAAGGGTTCTCACCCGGGGTGATGACGACCTTTGCTTCGCCGAGCGTGACCTGCCCTTCTCCCCCCGCCTGCCGGGAGAGGAGGCGGAGACGCGCGAAGCGTGCCTCGACCGGGCTCTCGAGGACGAACGCCTGTTCGGTCTGGAACCGCGATAGCTCACCGGAGATCGCGGGAGTGAACTGCTCACCGTCTGTGGAGAGAGAGAGCTCGAAGTTCCGAACCTGTTCTCCGGGACGGTTTTCGGTGCGGGGGTTGAGCAGCAAGCCCCCGACCCGGACCGGCTCAGGGCCTGCGAGCGCAACGGTCACGGATGCAGGCACTCGGCTCGAGTACCAACCCCCATCGTTGGGCGTGAACCCATCATAGAGCTCGGCCTGTTTGTCGGCTTCGTGTTGGTCGGCGACTGCCGGCCGGCCACCGAAGCCCAACCATGCGCCGTTGAACCCGCCGAGAAGCTCTGCAGGTACGGGCCACGCGACGTGCGGGTTGACCGGCGGCGCTCCGCATCTGGAGACGACGTGAGCGGAGGCCGTTCGGTGGGCGCCGGATTCGCCGAGCGCGCGGACGGTGATCTGGACCGGCTGGTTGGCCCAGGCATCCGGAAGCACCCTGACGGAGACCGGAACAACCGCACTCCTGCCGGCCTCGAGGGACACCACTTCTGCGGCCGGATGTGCGGACCATTGGTGGTGACTCGACACGGCGTGCAACGAGATCGTCAGGTTCTCATCCCCATCGTTGGTCAACTCAAGCTGGAGCTCTGCCCTTTGGCCCTGATGCCAATAGGCCGCGAAGACGTGGGAGCTCGAAGAAAAGGAAGCTCTCACCGGGAGCGGATCGGCGGGGGGCTTCGTCGCCGGACCCCCTTCGAACTCGACATCGAGCCGATAGGCGCCTCTGCCCCTGAGCCGCACGAACATCGGTGAGCCGGCCGGGAGCGTCGCGTGGTATGCGCCGTCTTCCTCACTCCATTCGGCGATCTTGGCCGGTCGATCCTCTTCCGAATGATAGAGCTGGAGGAAGGAGGTCGGGGAGAAGGAACCCTCCGGTCTGTCGATGACCGTGAACTTCGCGGGCGTGTCCCGCGCCAGCGGAGGCAGGCGATACCAGTCGTCGTCATCGAAGTCACCGACCGTTCCAACGACTTTCAAGCTGAGGGGCAGGGCGGCCGCCTGCGTCTTCTGATCGTTCGGCTCGAGATCGCCCGGAAGGTTGAACGGGTCCAGGCGTGCGAGGCGGATCTCGTAAGGGGCGGAGCTGCGGCCCGTTTCGGCCCTCACTTCTGCGGTGTAATCGCCCGGGGGCAGGAGCCCGCGATATCTGAACTCCGCTCCCGGCTCCGGAGATTTCGCTCTGAAGACCTGATCGGCCCTGCTGTTACGACTGAGTTCCCACAGAGTGAATCGCATCGTGAGGTCGGACGGAGGAATCAGACTCAGCTCGATGTGATCGGTGTTGTTCACGGAAAAGGTGTAGTAGTCGTGATCGCCCTCATCGAATATCAGGCCGGAGCGCGAGATCCCGAACCGCAGGAGGTGGGCACGACTGACGTCGTCATTCGGCTCTCGCTCGGTGCGAAGATCCGGTACTCCGAGGGGAACGACCCGCAGAGTATACTCATGGTCTCCCGCCGACGCTTCCACCCTGAGCCAGTGCTGTCCGGGCAGCAGGAAGAGATTGGCGATCGACCACCGGAAGGACTCTCGATCCTTGACCCCCTCTTTCGACCGCCCGACGGCGTTGTAGTAATCGATCCGTTGGATGTTCTCGCCGACCCCTTCGACCAGCCAGAGCTGCGGTCGTCCTTCAACCGTGAATGTGAACCAGTCCTTCTCGCGCTCGACGAGGCGACCGCGGGACACCCATTGGTCTCCGGCGCGATGCATCGAGGATGCCGCCTTCTGATCATCGTTGGGCTCGGCCGCCTCTGACACATTTCTGAAATCAAAGGCGGCGACCTCCAGGGGTGCGAGAGCCGGTCCCTCACCGAGGTCGGCCGAGCTGCCGTCATCACCGGCAAGATCGAAGACGAGGTTCTCTCCTCCGCCCTGGGTGGTGGGACCGCTGTCCTCGGCACCTGCCGGCGTCACCTCCTCCGCTTGCCCACAACCCTGCACGGCGACCAGCAGCCCGATCATGCAGATTGTGGCGTAGATGAGCGATCCCGGCACCCGTAGAAAGGCGCCTTTCGGCGTCACCATCGAAATCATCGTGAGTCTCCTCTCAAACAGTGTCGGACCTACTCGAGCCCGATCGTCGCCTCGCTGCGGAATCCCCTGATCCTCACAGCGGTGGGCGTGTCCTCGGTGGTGAAGGCCAGCTCGAAGCGCACCGCAGTTCCCGGCGGCACGATCAGCGGCCGGGGTGGTGGATGCGGGAGGGCAGCACTTGCAACGGAGTCCATACTCAACTCGGTCTCGCCGGCCACCAGCATGAATTGGGCCGAGGGCTGGATCTCGAGGCCGCGTTCCTCGCTCAAGGGCCGGATGCCGAGATCGAGGATGAATTGGTGTGCCTGTCGGCGGCTGCCGAAGTAGAGCACCTCCATGACCTCACCATCGGTGTGGACCGACTGTGCCTTCGGCATCTCTCGCGGGCGACGCTCGGTAAGATCAAGCTCGACGACCTCGTTCTGTACCCGCACTCCGAGCCGCAGGCGGTCAGCCGTATCGGGCACCAGAAAGGCGACTGTCTGGTGTTGGAAAACCTCCGGGGTGAAGCGAATCGGCCGGCCGCGGGCACCCTCGCACGGCTCGGCGTAATGCATGAATCCGCCGTCGGTCGTGACCCACAGATACTGTGTCGGGTCGACCTCGACGATGTTCCTCATCGCGCCGCCCCGGGAGAGGCTCTTCCCGACCAGGTCAACAATGGCGAATATGCGGCCCGGCCCGGCCTGGTCGCCCCGGTAGACATCTCTGAACTCGATGCCCCGAGTCGCGATTTCGAGGCCCTGCGTCTCGCTCTCGTCGACACAGCCCTTCGGCGGGTGGCTGTCGCCGCGCGCACGCTTGATACTCCCTTCAACCGGGACCAGGACGTGGCCGTACGAGTAGTCGAGGAGCTGCAGGCCAAGATGTTCCGTATCTTCTGGAACCACGAACACAAGCCCGAGGTCCCTGACCTCGTCATTCTTTTCGATCACCAGCTCCGAACCGGGATCGAGGCCCCGATCGACTCGTTGGGTTCTCTCGTCCAGGGCGTATGCCACCCCGTCGGCGAGCAGGTAAACGTGGTCGCGCATTTGCGGAATCGTGTAGGCGACGTCCACCTCCACGTACTCACGGTCGGCGGAGGTTTCACCACGCGCGAAGCCGCCGACACCGAGGGTATGATCACGCTGACCCTCGAGCTTCGACTTCTCCACTTCTTGTTTTGGGTGAATGTTCCGCCACCTCGTTTGGAGCACCACGAAGGCTCTCCCATCCGGAGCATGCGAGCCGCCGAGGTTGCGCGTCAGACTGCTCGAGGCCACCGCAAGCTCGACTGCCTGGTTCGACGCGCCCTCTTTGCCGAGGGATGAACGACTGGCGCGGTCGGCATCGGAGGAGGGCCCCCGTTCATCCGCTGGCGTCTCTCCGGCGGTCGGGCGATTGTCTGCGGCGCTGCGGTTGGCGATCTGCCGCCGCTCGCATCCACCCAGATACAGAACGGCACAGGTGGCGATCAGCAAGCCCGTCGAGGACCTCCGGCCGATGACGCGGGTCGTCGATCCCATGTCTTCCTCCCTTACGATCACTCCACCTGCCTGAGGTAGTGGTTCATGATCTGGGTCGAGGCGCATGTGAATCCACTCTGAAAGGCCTCGCACCACCCCTTGTCGATGATCGTCAGCTCGGCGCCGATGCTGCCTCCCATCTCGAGAGCCAGTCCCTCTTCCCAGCAGCCCTCGATTTCGACACTCGCCTCGGCGATCGTGACGCTCTCTGACTCGATGTGGCCGACTTTCACATCCCAACACAGGTAGCTGGCGATCACCCCGAGATACTTCTTTGCCTTGTTCAGCGCTTCTTTGGTCATCTCGCCGTACTCCAGCAGCACGGCGGCGAGCACCCACTGAGTGTCGACGGCTCCGGTGATGGCGCCAACCGCCCACGCGGTGTCGTTGTCAACGGCACCCTCGGTCTCGATCAGCGTGTACTGGACCACCGCCTGGTGGAGACCGGTGTCGAGCACACCGATCGCCTCGCGAGTGGCGGGATCGATCTCCCACCACGCCCATCGTGATCGGCCGTCGAAATCGATTCCGCGCTGAGGCAGGACGACGACCTTTCCCCTGTCGACCGTTGCCAGCACCAGTTTCTTCGCAGGCTCCGGCATCGGCAGCCCGGCGAGAGCCTCCCGTTCGTGGTGGGAGTAGAGGACCGTCGCGATCCCCTGCCTCTCGGCTGCCATCATCAGGCCGGCGGTGGTCAGCGCCTCCCGCCCGGTGAGAACGTGAACGACCTCGCCTTCGAGAATCGACTCGAGCACCCCTCGCCCATAGAGAAAAGTTTCCCGCATCAACAGAGCCTGCCCCGGATAGGAAAAGGCCGTCCGGCTGTCGAGCCTGAGGTCCAGGGAGATCTCGAGATGCCCCTCGTCTCCTTCGATGCTGTTGATCAGGATGCGAGGCGTCTCGTAGAAACTGGCGACCGAAAGTCGCTCGCCGAGGTCATCGGACAGCCGGTCCGAGATCGCCGCAAAGGCGAGATTGATCAGGTGACCCGATTCGGGACCGAACCGGCGTTCGAGATCGACAGATCTGCGGTGGAGCTGTCCGAGATCTCCGCCCTCTCGCAGACCGTTCCTGATCGCCTCCAGGTCGCGCGTGATCGTCATCGCCGATCTCCGGCCGACGGCATCGTCGAGCGCGTTTCGCAGGACCGACTCCGGGACCCTGCTTCCGGTGATCAGGAGGGAGTGCCGCTGAAAGAGATTCGGCCGGTCGCCGGTGGCACCGCGCTCGAAGAGCGACCGCCGAGCCTCCAGGACGCGACCGTTCCGGAGGTCGATGTCGATGAGCAGGTCGAGCCGCTGCAGCGCGCCGTGGGCGTCATTCTCCGCGATGATGCCCGAGGCGAGTTCCGAATCGGCGATGACGAGGCTTGCGTCCCAGAGCAGTTCCACCTCCTGAGGGGATGCTCCGGGATCCGGCGGATCCTCTTCGCCGCCGAATCCGCCGAGCAGGCCGGACGCGGGGTGTCCTTCACCCTTCGATTCGTGCGATGCCACCGCCTCGGTACGACCGATCAGGGTGAGACCGGCCGGCATGTTGGCGACGGTCTCGAATGGACCGGACCAGCTCAACACGGTCTCCGACCGTCCGGGCGCCGACACTCGTTCGGCCGCAAGCTGAACACGAATGGTCGGGTTGAGGGATTCGGGAAGACCACCGTAGAACTCGACCGGTTGCCCATGCCGAGAGCCGACCGCCGAATTCGGGAACGAGGGATCCAGGTCCAACCACTCGTCGCCCTGCCGGACCTGGACCCAGAAATGATCGGCCACGGCCTCCAGCAGATCCGGATCTTCGGACGGCTCTGAAATGGGGGCGGCCGGCGAGCCGGTCCACCGGACCGGGGTCGTGAACGCGGACCGGAGAAGGGCCCGAGCGTCGTCCGGATCGAGTGTTCCTCGAACGTAGCGGGCCTCGACCCCGACGCGCTCGAGCAGCGTCGCCAGGAGTCGGGCCTGTTCGAGGGAATTCCCGCGCCCATTCAAGAGAAGATCTCGGGCTGAGCGCATCGCGCCTCGGGTCGGCTCGAGGGCGATGTCGTCACGAACCTCGACGAACGCCTCCTCCCAACTGTATTTGGCGCCGAGATCTTCGACGGAGCCCGGGGCATTCTCGGCCGTACCTGACAGCCCTGATGAGCCGACGGCCGACGCCGAGATCGAGCCCGACACTTCATGATATGAACTCGCGGAGCTTGGCTCATCCGGCCCGCCGCCGGCCATGAATGCCAACCCGTTGAGCAGGCCTCGACCGTTCATGACGAAGGCTGTGACCAGAGTCAGGACCATCAGAAGAACCACCGTTGGCAGGAGCAGCGGCCAGCGGGGTTTCTTCCGCCTCAGGGAGGGAACGATGGCGTAGAAAAGGACCGCGGCGAGGGCTGCCGGCAGCAGGATCGCCGCCCCTATCCAGGCCCCCTGGAGCCAGTAGGCGTGGGTCCACAGGCCGATCAGCACTTCGTCGAACCGTATCCCCTCGTTCAGACCCATGGCCACCGGAACAGCCGCGTAGATCCCCAGAGCGACCGGGATGAGGCGTGCCCAAAAGGGAAAGCGGCGCATGCTCGCGAGTCGCCAGGCGGCAAGAGCCAGGGAGACCATGAACAGCATCGCGATGACGGTGGCGAACGGCAGGCTGAAAACGCGCAGCCCTCCACCGTCGGCCCCGTACTGATACGCGGGGACGACGAGCAAGGCGGAAACCACCCCTCCGCCGATCCACAAGGGTGCGTGCCGCCAGCGTCGGCCGAGCACCAGGGACAGGCCGATCGCCGCGATGACGATTCCGGTCAGCCACCAGCGGCCCGGCCAGCCGGTGGCCATGGCCTGGACCGCGGCAACCAAAGCCGTCAGATGAAGGGCCGACGCGGCGGCGAGGGAAAGGACCGTCTCCCGGGTGCCCGTTTCCTTCGCAGGCGTCGATGGTGATTGTTCCTGCATGACGGCCGACCTCCCCCGAGCTTCAGCTGTCGCCCCCGCCGATGTTGTAGGCGATCAGCTTCCAGGTCTCGTTCTCGCGAACCAACTTGAAGGAGCATGGGACCTCGGTGCCGCTGCTCAGGGTTACGGTTCCGGCCAGCGTGGCTCCCTGCATGTCGACGGATCGTTCAGTGAAGCTGGTGTCGGAGATCTCGAAGAATTGGCGGTTGGCGCTGACCCCGGCCGCAAACTGATCGAAGGGCTGTGCCTCCTTGAGCGGCGCCGAGAAGCAATCGTGGGCGGCTTCGAGATTGCCGGCGGCGGCCTCGGCGAGGAAGGTCTGAACGACCTTTTCGGGCGCGGCCGTCGCCTGCTTGACGACGAACAGAATCACGACGACGATTGCGACCAGAAGCACGGCCAGGCCACCGCAACCAAGAAGGACCCAGCGCAGCCATGGGCGCGTCTTCTTCGGGTGCTGGTTTGAGGAATCAGCGAACGTCGAGTCGGTGTTGTCACTCATGCTTTCTCCCCTTGCTCGGTCGGTTTGTCGGCAATGCCGATGCGCCTCGAAAGTCGTTATCGCCGGTTCGTGGGTTCACGATCCAATGTAGGTTCTGTCGGCGCCGGCGACAACAGCGGACGGGGAGGTTTCTCTGTGCCGGTAGAATCCGTGAACCAACGGACCGATCCCAAGGGCCGTTTCCGGTGCCGCTTTCGGGTCAACACCACCGATTCGGGGAGAAGACCTCGCTCGAGCCGCGTGGGCGACGGTGCTCGATCTGACGTGCGAGGCGGTCGAGTACCTGGCGCGGTACTACCCAGGACTTCTCACCAGCTGTTCGGCTGCGGCCAACGATGCACAGAACCCAGACCTGCTTTCTCAGCCCGGGTGCGAGTTCGCTCCGGTCATCATTTGGTCCAAGGCGCAGTCCGTGATACAAACGGCAGCAGTGAGACGACTTCTCATATACGCCGCAATCGCGCTTCTGGCACGGGTTGCCGTGGCAGACGACGATGGTTGGACCCTCGTGCGCAGCAACGACGGTATCGACACCTTCGTCAACGAGCAGCGTGACGACGGCTTCCGCGAGTTCAGGGGTGTGACCACCATGGCCGCGACCTTCGAGGAAGCTCGCGATGTCATCAAGGACATCCCCGGCAATGTCCACTGGCTCCCCTCGTGCCGGCGAGCTGAGCTCGTTCGATATATCAGCGAGACCGAGCTGCTGGTCTACATGGTCAGCCGCGCGCCCTGGCCGATCACCGACCGGGACTGCGTCTGGAAACGGATCTACGCTGTTGATACGGATGACCACTTCCTCATGAAATTCATCGCCGATCACGCAGAATTCGAAGGCGAAGAAGGACTGGTTCGAATCCTCAAAGGACGTGGAGTTTGGGAGGTCAAACGGTTCGACGCAACGACCTCCACGGTCAGCTTCCAGTACATCGGCGACGGAGGAGGCAACGTCCCCAGGGGATTCGTCAACACGAGCACACGGTCGATTCCCGAAAAGACTCTGCGAGCTCTTCACCAACGGATCCTGGCGCTGCGCGCAAACTGATCCGGTCTGGTCGGCCGAATGAAAATGCGCCCACCCGGGGATCGCGCGCCCGTGCTCGATCCATCAAACCGTTCGACCCGTGGTATTGGGAACAGTCCGACCGCCGATACCCGGCCGGGGTGACGACCCTGAACGCCTCGATGACCCCGAACGGCGAGAAAGGCTACTTCTGATAGGCCTTGAGCAGCACTCCGAATGACGGCGCCTTCTCGCGCAGCAGGAGGAGGTTCTCGGCGGCCGGGAGCTGGGTCCGGTCCACACCCTTGAGCGGGACGTCCTCGAAGCGATCGAAGGAGAAGAGATAAGCTCGCGCCGCCTGGTACTCGGACAACGCCCTGAATATGTGATTCACGTGCCGATCAAGGAGTTTTGGGTCGTTCGCCTTCACCGTGCGGAAGAGTGCGAGCAGGGCGAAGACCTCCCCAGTGTTTGCGGCCCGAAATTCGTAAGGATGGTGACGAGAGGCAACCGCTTCGAGCTCACGCTCCTCACCCTGGTCGTTCATGATTTCGAGGATTCGTTCGATGGTCTCGTCCCCCACCCGGCCCTTGGCGACACGAGTCACATCGGCGAAGGTCGGCATCCGGCCGCCGACGCTGAAGGGAAGGAGGTCATCGGCACGGGTGAGTGCGAGCGCGCCCGCCGCCCTCCGCAGCAATCCCATGGTTTCGAGCAGGCGGCGGTATGGCGCCGCAAGCTTGCTCCCACTCTTGGCGTCGATCGCGTTTGGAACATCGAGGAAGAGACTCGGGGCCTTCTCGAGAATCTCGAGGTAGTCACCCGTGAGTCTCTTGAACTCGGCGCAGAAATCGTCAAAGTGCTCGGTTGGAAGCGGTACCCCGAATAGCTCGAGGGTGGGCACGACCTCGGCGAGTTCAGCAAGAGACCTGCCGATGTCATCCGGCAGCGCCGTGCGATGCCGGTCCTCTCGCGGTTTCGTCTCGAGGTCGTCGCCCCGGAGCTTTCGGAGTTCGTAGTCGAGTTCGATGGAGTCTCGGCGGAGCTTGAGGAGATGTTCGGCGAGGTTGAGGCGGGTGTCGAAGTGGGCAAGATAGCCTCTGAGCAGCCGCGCATGGTTGGCGGTCAGAGGGTTGCGACCGGCCAGGACCGCCGCTCCGATGGGAATCGGGCTGTCGAGCAGCATGGGCTGAGCGTAGATCTGGTACTCCTCCAACTCCACCGGCCCGAGCAACTCGTCTGAGAAGGTATCGAGGGCTTCTTGTCGGGCGCTGGCGAGACCGAGATCGAGTTCCTCGTTCCCGGTGGGCGGGATCTCTCCGCCGGCGACCGAAACCAGAACCGCGAGGTCGAGACCCAGGAGACGGGCAAGAATCGAGCCGGAAAGGGCGCGGGCGAACCCGATCTCCGGGCCGCCGAAGGTCTCAGCCTGATCGAAAACATGACGGTCCCACACCGTGTCGATGGCGCCGACCGCCACGTTGAGACGCGCATGGTCTTCTCCGCTGAGGCCGGAGACGCCTTCTTCCGCCTGTTTCCAGTACGAGTCGACCAACGCAGTGGTATTCGGATCGTTCATGGGATGCTCCTCGAGGGTCCCCAACTGTGACTCGTACAACCTCGAAATGCAAGGCAGCAAAACCGATTGAGGTGTGGCGTGGTAGGCTCCGGACAAGAGTCAGAGGTCCAGATGAAAACACCAAAGCACAGCGAAACAGTCGGTTCATCACTCCCGGTGTCGGCCATCGTGGCCGCCGTCGTCGGCTGCGCCGTGGTTCTGATCGGCGGTCTCGCCTATTTTTCCATGTCGGGCAAGGCCGGGAAAAGTGAGATCGTCATCGCCACCGGACCGGAGACGGGCACCTATCACGAGCTCGGGTCCGCGTTCGGCCGTTTGCTCGAATCCGAGGCCATCGTCGGGTCGGCAAAGGTGATCATCACCGAAGGCAGCGCCGAAAACATGGATCTTATCGGCGGCAAGGGCGGCCGGGCCGACTTTGCACTGACCCAGAGCGACACCCGTGCCAACGCACAGGCCCGGCTCGTGGCTTCGCTCTACGAAGAGCACCTCCACCTCTTGATTGCGAAGAACCTCTCACCGGAGATCGGAACGATCTACGATTTGCGCGGTCGCCGGGTCTCTCTCGGCGGCATCGGCAGCGGAACTCGTCAAGTTGCTCGGAGAGTTCTCGCCCACTTCAAGATTGACGTCGGCCGCGATCTCGCGGTTGCACCGGCTGATGTGGCGGATGGTTTCCTCGCAGACGAGATCGATGCTGCCTTCATTCTCACCTCGATCCCTTCGCAGACCATTGAGGCTCTTTCGCGCAAGGACGTCATTCGATTCCTCCCCTTGGGTGATGCCCAGGAGGTCGGAAACGAAGCCGACGCGTTGGCGCTCGTTCACCCGAGTCTGCACGCGACGACCATTCCTCACTCGACCTATGGGCGACTCCCCGAGCGACCGATCCTGACCGTGGGTGTGACAGCTCAGCTCATCGCCTCGAGCGAGGTCGACCCCTCGATTGTTCGTCATGTGACCGGGACACTCTTCGAACAGCGATCGAACTTCGGCACCGGTGAAGAACGGCTCGCCGCGGCCCAGCGGATCCGCGAACGGTACGACCCGAGGGCTTCTTCGATCCCCTACCACACCGGCGCCGTAGCCTACTACACCAGACGGCAACCGCCGTTCATTGTCGAGTACGCCGAAACCATGAGTCTTCTGCTGACCATGATGGTGGGTCTCTATTCGGGATACATCGCCTTCCGGGAGTGGGCGCGTCGAAGGCGAAAGAACCGAATCGACGCCTACTACGTCGCGGCGACCAGACACTTCGACGATGTCCAATCGGCATCGAAGGAGTCGCTTGGTCGGCGCCACCAGGCGCTCGTCACCCTCCGACGGGCGGCGTTCAACGATCTCATCGAAGAAAGGCTCGACGCCAACGAGAGCTTCACCATCCTTCAGGATCAGATCGACAGCGAGCTCCGTTCGATCGAGGCGCTCATCAGCACGAAGTCGGACTGATCCTCACGAATTGATGGCCGAGCATGTCGGCACCTTCGACGTCGCGATCAAAAGTTGGATGGACCCCTCGGCGCCGCCGATGGAGTCCAACGGCGTGGCGATCCGGACCCTGCACATGGGTGGCCGGGTCCTGCACGAGGAGTTCCAGGGCGACATGATGGGCACGCCATTCACCGGTCTTTCGCGCAGCGGCTACGACAACGTGTCCGGCAAGTGGTGGTCGACGTGGACCGACAGCATGTCCACCGGGATCATGCTCTCTGAGGGAGAGTGCGATGAGAACTTCAATTGCACCTACATCGGCACGTACAACGATCCCATCAAAGAGGGCCCGGTGACAAACCGCTATGTGGCGAAGTGGAAGTCGTCCGACGAGCAATACTTTGCGATGTATGGCCCCGGCCGTGACGGCGACGAGGTGAAGATGATGGAGATGATCTACACCAGGCGCTGATTCGACGGGAAGATGGGTGCCTCCCATCTGCCAACAATCAGAGGGAACCAGAGCCCGGCATCCGTGATGAGGATGCGCCGGCCAGGGTTGACGGTGTAGACATTTGGGTGTGCTGCGTGGCTCGTGGAGCGAAGAACTCCACTGCCCGGTGCAGGCATTCAACCTCAACCGGGCTGGATCCGTAAACCTCGCCGTCGGGGGCCAGGACCTTTGGCTGCGTAGTTTCGATTCGGATCCTCTTCGCTTTGAAGGTCTCGACCTCGTCGAGGTGGATGTGTTCACCGGTGAAGATCGTGGGGAAGCACCTCAACAGCCGCGTCCGGGAGGCTTTTCCGAGGAGGGTTACGTCGAGGAGGCCGTCGTCGATGGAGGCAGATGGGGCCATCAGGAAGTTCGAGGTGTATCTGGTGTTGGAGATCTCGCAGAAGATGTTCTCGCGCTCCAGCACCTCTCCGTCGATCTCGATGGTCAGGCGATAGGACGAGAGCGAGACCAACTCGAGCAGCACACCAACCGTGTAGGACAGATTGCCGATCTGTTTGAGGCGGCCGGCTCTTTCACCGACATCCGAGACGAAGCCCAACCCGAGGATGTTGAGGAAATGGTGAGTTTGCCCGTCGGTGGTGAATCGACCGACGTCGATAGGTCGATGATGGCCGCGGCTGATGAGATCGACGGCCGCCCCCACCGCTCCGGTGCCCAGACCGATGTCGCGGGAGAACGCGTTGCCGGTGCCCACCGGAAGGACACCCAGCGGTGGACGTCGTTGCCCCCGATTTTCGAAGTACCCGTTCACCACCTCGAAGAGGGTGCCGTCACCCCCGGCTGCCACCACCCCGTCGAACCGGCTGAGATCAGCAACCCTGACGACCCGGGTTGCGTGCCCGGGGGCTTCGGTGAGGACAATCTCGGAATCCATGCCGCCCGCCGTCAACAGCTCACGCACCCGCGGCAGAGTTCTGGCGGCTCGACCGTTCGCCGCGCATGGGTTGTAGACGAGCAGGATATGCACGATGCTCGAAGCCTAGCAGATTGCATTCACGCTTCGGTGGTCTCAGAACTTGCCGTTGTCGTTCTTCCACTTCTCGCGTGGTGGGATGGTCTCGATGGTGTCCCAGTGCTCGGCGATCTTGCCGTCGGCGACTCGGAAGAGATCGTAGAAAGAGGTGTGGCTTCCGGCAAGGCTGCCCTCGCTCACCACCAGTACGAAGCTACCCTCACCGAGCACCCGGTGGATACGGTCGTACTTCATGACGATGCCCTGCGCGGCCCACTCCTCGAGTGCGGCGCCGAGACCGGAGAGCCCGTCGCCGATCTGCGGGTTGTGCTGGGTGTAGCTGTCACCGTCGAAGTACCCCCTCAGCCTCTCCATCCGTCCGTTGACGAGGATGTCGTCGACAAACGAGCGCACGATCTCTTTGTTCTCAAGGGTCTTTGCGAGATTCGTCGGCTCGGTGGGGCCATCGGTCATGGTGTGTCCACTCGGGTTCGGTTCGGCAGGCTTTGGCTGGAGGTTGTCCCAGTGCTCGACTACCAGGTCGTTCTCGAAACGAAAGACCTCGAAGCCGATCTTCGTGCTGGCGAAGTCGTACTCGGTGTGGCCGAAGACATAGTCGCCATCCTCGAAGACCCGCACCAGATTGACGCGCGGATTCGTTTTCGACAATCGCTTGAAGAGCGAGGCCAAACCCTCTCCCCCCTCATGGGTCTCGGGGTTGTGCTGGATGTAGGTGATGGGGTGGACGACCGCCACCGGCGCCGGGTCACCGGTCTCGATGCTCTTCAAGAGGTCATGGATCTGCTGTTTCCGCGTTGTCATGGTCATGACGATGCTCCTTGAGTCGTGTTCGACGGAACCCTCAGCTGCGACGGTTCATTCCGAATTTCACGCAAAGGAATGAGAGGTCGTCACCTCACCAAGTTGCCGTCCGAGATGCCCTCGTCCATTCGCTGATCGGGCTCGTATACCTCGTCCGCATCGGAGACTTCGGGAGCCTGACGAGGCTTCCCGGGCGGGTGTGGTTGCTCGGGATCGCGGGCCTCTTCGGATACCACTTCTTCTACTTTGTCGCCATGCGTCGGGCGCCGGTGGTTGAGGCAAGCCTGATCGCATATCTCTGGCCGCTCCTCATCGTCTTGTTGTCGTCGCTCCTGCTCGGAGAGAAGCTCCGGTGGTATCACGTGGTCGTCGCGCTCTCCGGATTCGTGGGCGCTGGACTGCTGATCGCCGGCGGCGGTGGCGTCGATTTCGAATGGAGATACGCCCCCGGTTATCTCGCCGCCCTGGTCTGCGCACTGACGTGGTCGACCTAATCGGTGCTCTCGCGCAAGTGGGGTGCGTTTCCCACCACCTCCGTGGCAGGATTCTGTCTCGCCACCGCGGCGCTCGCCTGGATCTGCCACGCCCTGCTCGAGGAAACGACCTGGCCTATCGGTTGGCAGTGGGGCGCGGTGCTCGCGTTGGGGCTCGGCCCGGTCGGCCTCGCCTTCTTTGTCTGGGACTGGGGTGTCAAGCGCGGCAGTATTCAGGCCCTCGGGACGATCTCATACCTCGCGCCCCTGCTCTCCACCGTCCTTCTCATCCTCGCCGGGCGGGCGGAGCCGTCGTTGAGCCTGGGCGTCGCCTTCACCCTGATCGTGGGAGGGGGGGTGCTGGCATCGAGGGATATTTTCCGGCGGGACCCCGCAACGGATTCCTGAGGTTCCTCAACAACGCACCCAAAACAGGACGTCATCCCCGCCACGTGGTCACGGTATTCTTGATCCATGCGGGTCCCGCGGGTTCTCTTGTGCGGAGTGGCG
>JARFRM010000314.1 GCA_029287235.1 Thermoanaerobaculales bacterium | reverse complement strand
CAACGAAATCGTTCTCGCAGTTGATCCCGAGCACCGATTCCAGCTGACCCGCGTAGGAGTCCTTCGAGCCGTCCTCGCCGACGTAGGACGAGCGCACGGCGACCCGCCCGCCGAAGCGCTGGTACGCTCGCCTCATCTGTTGCAGCTCGGTGCCTGAAACGGGACACTCCAGGAGCTTCTGATGGAGTGCCTCCAAGGCATCGGGCTCGAGATCTACGACGTTGCGGAGACCCTCGGGCACACAGCGCTGCGTGAGATCCTCGAAGAGGGATGCCAAGATGACGAAGCCGGGTGGCACCGCATATCCCAGTTTCGCCAACCGCGCCAGGGTCGCGGCTTTGCCGCCGCTGAGCTCAGGGCGTAGGGCCCGCCGGCTGCCGAGGGGAATGATATGACGAGACATCACCCGTGTTCCGGGTTCCAGGACCGATCGGGCATCCGGTACACGGCGACCATACCTCCCGATCTACTTCCTCAGAATCGCCTTCGTGAAAACAAACTCGGGGATCTCCACGTCGAAGTCTATGGTATCGATGATGAACCTGGTCCCGCTGCCGCTCTTGAGAGCGTCCTTGAACTCGACAGTCTTGCCGACCCAGCGGCCGTCGATCTCAACCACCTCGGTGACGTCGGTGGTCTTGAGCAGCTTGCCGCTTTTGGCGAAGCGGTGCTCGCGCAAGATCACGAACCGCTCCTTGTCCACCCACATGGTGCGCGAATCGTAGGCGAGGTCGTCCCGCTTCGCTGTCAGGTGCAGCACCCAGCACAACCGGTCGAGCACCACCTCTTCGCTTTCGATTACCGGTTCATAGAGACCACTCAAGAGTGGGTCCTCCATCAGGTCTTCGTACGACAGATCGGAGCCCATGACCGATTGCCGCAGCATGTGCCCGGAGATTTTGATAGTGCGGTCGGTGGAGGGGTAGTAGGCCCACAGCTGATCGCCTAGCTTGAGCATCTTGACGCCCCGCTCGCGAGGCGGCTCGAGGTACTCGGTCGACGATTCCTCCATGCCCCGGATCCAGGACTTGAAGGCCACGGTGCGGCTCCCTCGCCGTCCCTCGATGACCATGCGAGCCGTCGAAACCTTGGTATCGGAACCGATATTTCGATCCACGGCTGTGAGGATCGCGTCGCCATCGGGCACCTCGCCCGAGGCCGTGATCGCCCCGCCGAGCAGCGCTACGATCCACCATCGATGCTTCATGCTTCCAGCTCCTTGGTCAGTTGAGAGCTCTGCCTGCGGTAGATTCCGAGGCCGGAGATCGAGGTTCCGAGGATCGTCGCCAGCAGCCCGGGCACGAGCCCGATGAACAAGCTGGTGGTGGTGACCCGCGCCCGCATGACGTTGAATATCATCATCGAGGCATTCTTGAGGAAGGGCTCGATGTTGACGCCTTTCTCCTGGAGGTACCAGGCGCAGGCGATCCCAATCGCGGTCCCGATCACCGAGCCGACCAAACCGATCGTGACCGACTCGAGGATCAGTGTGCGGTAGATGTGGCCCTTGGGTTCCCCAAGCGCAAGCCTCAGGCCCATCTCACCGTAGCGCCTGAGCGCTCCGATCAAACCCGCGTTCCACAGCACGATCGACATCACGACCACGAAGATAGTGATGAGGGCGAGGGAAACCGCGCCGGCGAGGTCGAGAGTCGTCGCGAGCCCGCTTTGCTGGCGCAAATTTCCCATGACCGGCTCGAATTCGTCGCCGCCCGAGCCAATCCAATCGTTGAAATCGTCCGCCGCCCGCGACGTCAGTTCCTCATCGTAGATCCCGGTCGTGAGGAAGCCGAGGATCTCGCCCGCGGCATCTTCCATGTCGAGCGCCAACCGCACGTCCTCGAGGTCCGCCAGAATGGCCCCGCGATCGAGTGCCGTCACACCGAACTCGACCGTCCCGACCACCGCGAAGTTGATGGTCGCCATGCTGCCGTACATCGTCGACGAAATCAACGTCGCGGTATCTCCGGGCTCGAGCTCGAGCCGTCTATACAGCTCGTCGCTGACAACGATCTCGCCCGGCGCCGAAGGCAGCCGGCCACGCACAAGGGCGTTGTCGAGGTTGAGGATCTCGCGATCGATCGAGCGTTCATCGAGCAGCTGCACCCCCAGTCCGGTTACCGGCGCTTGGGCCCGCGTTTCGCCCGAAGCGTCGGGGATGTCGAGCAATCCCCCGAAGCGGATTCTCGACACCCAGTCGAAGTTCGGGAGTCTTTGTTCGAGCTCGGCGGTGAGCTCGTCGGCCCCGAGCAGGGCGAGGTCATTCGGCATGCGGTCGACCTCGGCCGTGTAAGCGCGCGTCATGACTCGGACGTGGCCGGTGTTGAAGTTGGCGTTGGCGCGGATGATGTCCGCCTCGGTGCCGCGGATCCAGCTGTACATCACGACCGTCAACGTGGTCCCCGCGATGACGGTGAGCGTCGGGAACAGGCTTCGCGAGCGGTCCCGGAGCAGCCCCTTGATGAGAAACCGGATCACAGCATTTTCCCCCGCAGGGCCTCGGTGGCCCGGTACCTCAGGATCCGGCGCGCCGGCAGGTAGCTGACCCCGGCGGTGACGAACAGCAGAATGGCCGCCGTCAGGGTCACCAGCCACGGTCCGTAGTAGGGATAGAGCACATCGCCGATCGCAAAGCCGTAGCTGTCGGTGGTTTCGGGCAGGCGCCAGCCGACGCGGGAAAGCCACCAAAGCGCGGGACCCCCGCAGAGAAAGGCCAGGATCGCCGCGAAGACCCCGATCAGAGTCCCCTCGAGGGTGAAGAGCAGCGTCACCTGGCGCCGCGTCAGCCCCATCGCCATCAACGTTCCGATCTCCTTTCGGCGGTGGAAGATCGAAAGGATCTGGGTGTCGAAGACGGCCAGCATGGCGAGGAAGAGCAGGATCACGTAGACGATCATCGAACCCAGGGTCTTCGACATGATCAGGTTGCGGATGTCGGTGAGCAGGAAGTCGACCGTCTTGAACGACCAGTCCTCGACCTCCGGTGCGGCGGTTGCACCCTGCCGCACCACCACCAGGGTCGCCTCGCCGTGGCGCCCGGTGAGATCCCGCAGCACCTCGATCGGCACCCAGATCTGGCCCTTGTCGATGCTCTGCACGGTGGTCTTCATGACCTCGTCGATGCTCACGTCGCGCGCGTCGAAGGTGCCGTTTCGGTCGCGCCACTGTAGCGTCACCGAATCGCCCTTCGCGAGGCCGGTGCTGCGCGCCATGCGCTCGCCGATCAGGGCCGGGATCTCGGCACCGCTGTCGCCGAGTGTGTGGGCCGGGAGGTCGAGCACATCCTGCCCGAGGTCGATGCCGCGGATCAGCACCGGAAAAACCCGGCCCACCGGGTAGACGGTTCCCTGGACTATGAGCTCCTCGATCGCCGACCCGCGCTCGACCATCTCGGCGAGCTTCGGCGGCAGGGGCGCCTGTGCCTGGCTGTAGCTCAGCGGATCGTAGGGATCGAAGTCCGGCGACCAGTATTGGCCGCCGCCGTACTCCGCATCGATCATCGCCCGCGAGGCCTGGCGGTTCATTCCCTCGAGCAGCCCCTGGGTGGTGACGATGGCGATGAAGACCAGGGACAGCACGACCACGTTGAGCGCGGTCCGCAGCCCGGCGCCGGTGAGATTCTTGAGCGCGAATCGCAGCAGCATCAAGTCTCGGCGCTCCCGGTCTCGTCGGACGCCACGCGGCCGTCGGCCAGCGTGATCGTGCGCCGCAGGTAGCCCACCACCTTCTCGTCGTGGGTGGAGAACAGAAAGGTCGTCCCGAGATCGCGATTGAGGTCCTGCATGATCCGGATGACTTTGTGCGAGTTTTCGGCGTCGAGGTTGGCGGTCGGCTCGTCTGCGAGCACGATCTGTGGGTTCTTGACGATGGCGCGGGCGATCGCCACCCGCTGGCATTGGCCGCCCGACAGCTGGTGCGGCCGCGACGCCGCACGGTCCCCGAGGCCGACCCGCTCGAGTGCGTCGGCCACGGCCCGCCTGCGTTGCTCGGCAGGCTGTCGCAGGAGCAGCAGCGGGAACTCGACGTTTTCGAAGACCGAGTACACAGGCAGCAGGTTGAAGGTCTGGAAGATGAAGCCGATGTGGAGGTTGCGCAGCCGCGCCGCCCGCTTCTCGTCGAGCTGCGCGACGTCCTCTCCGAGCACCACCGCCCGCCCCGAGGTCGGCTCGTCGAGCGAGCCGACGATGTTCAAGAGGGTCGTCTTGCCCGAACCGCTCGGCCCCACCAGTCCCGAGAACTCGCCTGGCTGCAGCGCGAGGCTCACATCGTCGAGGGCGACGATGTGGCCCTCGCCCATGGGGTAGGTCTTGGTCACGCCAGTGAGCTCGATGAACTGGCCGTTCGCGCCGGTGTGCTCTTTCATGCCATCGTCACCATCCTGCGTCAGTGATTGAAGACGACCACCACCTGGAGGCCGTTGCCAGAGTACAACGCGTCGGTCGGCGGGCCGCCGAGAAATGCCCCACCTTCGGGAGCCGAGAAGCCGATCAGGTGGAGCCGCCACCGGTTCCAGGTCCTCCGCCACTCAAAGAAGAAGGAGCTCTCGTCACCCTCCCACTCGCGCGACGCGATCAACGTGAGCTGGTCGATGATGCTCGTTCGGTAGCTCATCGACAGCGCGGTGATCTGCACCATCTCGCCGCTGCCGAAGAGATCGCTCGACTCCTGCAGCCGGAAGTGCTCGCCGAGCGCGGTCAACCCGGTGCCGAGGTCGAAGGTGTAGTCGGCGCCCACAGTCAGCATGTGGCGGTAGCGGTAGGGGAGGAGGTCGGTGTCGCGCTCGATGACCGCACCCTCGAACCAGAGGCCGACGCCCACATCCCACTTGCCGTCGAGACCGACCCGGTGCTCCGGCGGTGTCGTCGATTCCGGCAGCGGTGCCGGCAGCAGCGCCGACGGCTCGAGATCGCGGTGGTGGTAGCTCAGACCGAGCTCGCCCTTGAAGAGCGGGAACTGGAGCCGCCCGCCGAACTCGACCTCGTTCGGGTCTGACGGCACCACGTCCCAGCCGCGCACCTCGTCGTTGCCGTACAGCAGCCACAGCGAGAGGTTGGTGTTGTTGAGTGCGGTGTAGCGGAAGAGACCCGCCTCGACCCCGTCGGTGATCTGCAGCGGGTCCCTCGGGTCGAGCTGATCGAACCACTGCAGCGGCCGCAGCAGGGTGGCCGAGCCGAACGAGATCTTCTGCAAGCCCACCCGGAACTCCAGGCGCGGCGACGCAAGCCGCGCCCACAGCCGGTAGAGGTCTGCATTCGAGTCGGTCAGCCACTCGTCGGCGACTGTCCTGGCGGCGGTGGCCGTCAGGTTCGCCGAGCCGACGAAGGTGAAATCGGTCTGCCCCTTGATCCGGGCGTCGATCATCAGCTCCGGCAGGTAACGCAGCGAGGCGAGGCCCTTCGCTTCCTCCGGTTCTTCTTCACCCGGGACCGCATCGCTGTCGGCGTCGGTCCAGACCAGGCTGCCGACCAGCTCGCCGCGGAAGTCGACCTGCGCGGAGGCCGAGCCGCTCGAGGAGAGCACGAGAGCCGCCAGGGCAGCGGAGTGCAGGGCGGAAAGGTCGTTGCGGAGGGCCGCCGGATTCATGGGGCGCACCCCGAATCGGGGCGCGTCACCGGGCCGGGGTCCCCGCACCGACGGTTTGGGTCCATCCCTCCTCCTCCCAAAAAGACGACATCGGCAGGTTACCATGCGCCCCCGGGGGCGCAGGTTGGGTGGGCGCCCACCAAGAAAAGGTGTCGGTTAGACCCGGGCGGTTACCCACGCGGGCAACGAAATGCATGGATGCGGTGCGCGTTACCTACATACTCGGTATCAGATGTATTGTAAAAACAGCAATACTTTCATAGAATACTTCAGAGGTTCCCCAGAATGTCGACAAAACCGAAACGCAAGGTCACCTACTCCCTCCCAGAGGAGCTCATCGAGGACATCGCCTGCGTTGTCAGAGAGGGCGCGGCCCCTTCCTACAGCGCCTTTGTCGAAGAAGCTCTGACAGAGAAGGTCCGTGCGGCCCGGGAGGAGGCCCTCGCCGCAGCGTTCGGCCAGGCCGCGGCGGATCCGGCCTTCCTGGCCGACGTCGAGGAGACGATGGAGGCGTTCAGACACGCCGACAACGAGCCTCCAGGAGAGGGTGAATGAGCACCACCCCGCTCCAGTGGTCGGTCTACTCAGTCGATCTCGACCCGACCGTCGGCTCGGAGCAGGCCGGGCGACGTCCTGTCCTCATCGTCTCCCGGGAAAGCGCCAATGCCGCCCTTCCGGTGGTCACCGCCATTCCTCTGACATCCCGAAGGCCGCAGCGCCGGATCTATCCGAACGAAGCGGTCATACCAAAAGGCATGGCGGGACTGAAGCGGGATTCCATTGTCATGGCGCACCAGCTCCGGACACTGTCGAAGAAACGCCTCGGCCGTCACATGGGGACCCTCGACGATCCGAGCTCCCGGGACGACGTCCGCACCGCAATGAAGACCCAGCTCGATCTCGACTGACCGATTGGCCGGTTGGCAGGGAGAATGCCTAAGACCAACTCATACGCTCGACAACCAACCCAACTATTGAACGATCTTGCGCAAGAGAGACGGCGTCAAGCCTACCCGGCGGAGGTTGGGTCTCGGCTCGCCCTTTTAGCCGACCCATGACAACCGCGATTCGAAGACCTACATTGAAATCCAAGACATCGACATCGGAAACGGTCGCCCATAGGCCGCGGCTCGATGGTGGACTCGTGGCCAGCAAGATCGGGGCGGCAGGGGCGGTTGGCGCGCACGAGAAAATGCTCGGCGGGCCCGCCCGGCGGGAGAGGGGTCCAAGTCGTGAAGCAATGCCTGCCTTCGACGATCGCCATGATTCTGGTCGCTTCGACATTCGCAATCGCTGTCGCCGCAGGGGAAGCGAAATCGCCTCACGATCTTCCGCCCGGACTCGTTCAGCCGGCCATGGCCATCGCCGAGGTGGCGACGATCCGGATGCCGAATGTCGATGTCGCAGCCTACCGCGCGGAGGATGCCGCACTCGCGCAGTCCGGCCAGCCGTTCCCCTTCCGATTCGCGGCCGGCATTGAGACTGCCATCACCCCATCCCATGAGGGTTCATGGGAGAACCTGCCGAACGGGTGGCTGCTCTGGCGGGTCCGGCTCGTCTCGCCCGGCGCGCTCAGCCTCAACCTCTGGTTCGACCGCCTGGATCTACCGCCGGGCGCTGTCCTGTGGCTCTATGACGATTCAGGGGCGATGGTTCAGGGGCCGTACACGAGCAGCGACCGCAATGCGCTCGGTGGGCTGTGGACCCCGGTCATCCTCGGCGACGAGCTCGCCCTCGAGCTCGATCTGCCGCCCGGGGCTGCGCCCGCGGCCGATCTTCGGATCGCATCGGTCAACCACGGCTACCGAAGCTTTGCTGACGACCCCTCCGCAACCCGGAACAAACAGGGCAGCTGCAACATCGATGTGATCTGCCCCGAAGGCGACGAGTGGCGTGATCAGATCCGTTCCGTGGCGCGGCTCACCATTATGGGCGTTTATCTCTGTACCGGTCAGTTCCTCAACACGACGGCCCAGGACGAAACCCCGTACCTGCTCACCGCTCAACACTGCGTCGAGAACGCATCCCAGGCCACCTCGGTGATTGCATTCTGGAACTACCAATCGCCCGCGTGCGGGATGTTGAGCGGTGGGAGTCTGACCGACAACCAGACCGGTGCAACGTTGGTTTCGAGTTGGCAGTGGCGTACGGGTTCCGACTTCTCGTTGCTTCTCCTCGACGAGACGCCCGACCCATCCTTCAACGTCTACTACTCCGGCTGGGACGCCACCGGGGATGTCCCCCTGGGATCGGTCGGCATCCACCATCCATCGGGGGACGAAAAGGCGCTTGCACTGAACGACGATCCCCTCCTCGCGACCAACTACTACGGGAACGGCAGCCACCAATGGGAGGTATCGGAGTGGGAGCAGGGCACCACCGAGGGTGGCTCCTCAGGATCGTGCATGTATAACCCAGCCAACCGGCTCTGCGTCGGCACGCTGACTGGCGGGACCGCCTCCTGTTCCAACCCTTCTGGATATGACATCTACGGCCGCATGGACGCCCACTGGACGGGGGACGGGACCCCGGCGGGCCGGCTTTCCGATTGGCTCGACCCGCTCGGCTCCGGCGTCCTCACCCTGGCTGGACGCGACTCCAGCTCCTCGATCTTTTTTGACGGTTTCGAAACCGGAGACACCAGCCGCTGGTCGGCAAGCTCGCCCTGACGGCGTCCCTTTTGCCGTCATTTTGAAGATGGGTGCCTCCCTTCAGGATCGGCGCCACCCTTAGCAATCTGAGAGTTGTGGCCGGCTTGTTTGGAGTTGAACGCCAACTTCAGCGTCCATTGAATTGCGTCCATCTGATCGCCGGACGTTGCACTGTTCGCCAAGGGTGGTACCCGTCGCACCGAAGAATCCCCCGAGGGTTGGATGGGCGTTCGACTTTTGAACGACCCACCCACGGGTGCCACGTACACACTTCCACACTTGTTGGCTGTCAGTCCCGTCGTGAGACGGCCTCGTCGAGCTTGTCGACACGTCGCTTGAAGGTGGGGTCTTCTCGCTCGAGACGGAGTCCCCGGTTGAGCCACTTGGTGATCGAATTCGGATGCTTGCCCAAGAGGGCCGCCACGTCGCAGGTTCGAGCCTGGTAGCGGCCGATGGCGAGTGCCGCGAACTCCGCACGTAGCAGCGTGAGCTCTGCTCCTCGAAATCTGGAAGACAGCCTTTCCACCGACACGAGGTCGAGATCCTGCAGGCTATCTATCAGCTCGTCGAAAGTAAGCTCCAGCCTTTCCTCGGCGAGCTCGAGACCATCGAACATCCGGGCATTCGGGTGGCGATGGGGATGAGCGATCTCATCCTCATCGGTCGACTCGGCCCACCAGGGAAGCTCGGTGATCGGCTCTGTGGCCCAACGGGCCTCTGCGACGCCTCGCACCCAGTGGAGGTAGTTTTCTTCCGGACTCTCGGTGACAGGCTCATCGAAGCCGTACAGCACAGCGCGGCGATCGATGAGATGTGGACTGCACGTACCGATGATCTCTCGGTGGCCGCTGTAAACATGGGCGGCGGGATCATCGACGATTCGAGCCGACGCGGGGTTGAGATGGACGTAGGCGACGACTTGGCGGAAGTACTCATCCGTGTCGATCACCCGAGCGCGGTATCGACATTGCCACAGCCGTCCGAGGTAGCGATGCCTTCGGTTGTAGCTTCGAGAGAACGAGCCCTGGAGCCGCGCCATCGTCCTCCACAGGGCAATCTCCCTGGTCCTCAACACGAGGTGGTAGTGATTGCCCATCAGGCACCACGCGAAGATCGTCAGTCCATCGAGATCGCGGACCTTGCGGAGGGTTTCGATGAACTCGACTGCTTCGTCGTACTCGTCGAACACGAACTCGCCGCGGGCGACGCGGCAGTACACGTGATAGATCGCACCGGGAACGAAAAGGCGGGGTCGTCTTGGCATGAGGTTCCTCTCATGCGCGGACGGGACAACCCAATCCTACTCGGCCACCCTCAGCCAAACAAGTGTGGAAGTGTGTACGTGGTACCTACCGTACCTACCGACCCTCAGACTCCCCGCTCTCGCCGGCGGGCGATCCGCATCACCAGGCGAACGATAACGAGAAGCGAAAACCCGATGACGACCAGGGCGAGGGCGGCGCCGCCGACCACCAGTTTGGCGATCAAGGGCATGCCCCAGGATGGCTCGAAGTTCACAACATTCGTGTTGAAGTGTGACGAGTCGACGACCCCGGTCGAGAAAAAGGTGGCCAGCAGGTGTCGAGTGGCTTCCGGCTGGAGGTAGTAAAGGTCACCGGTGTGGGCGAACTCGGCAAGCACGACCTGCACGCCGTTTTCCAGGAACGGCAGCAGTTGATTGCGGGCGTTTTCCGCCGGAGTCGACACGTCTAGCGTGCCGCTCAGCATCAGGGTCTCGACGGATGAGGGGCGCACCGTCCGGTACTCGTCGGGGATCTTGTTGGCCGGCCAGGATCCTGCGGCCGCCCAACCCATGATCGATGCCGGCGAGCCGAGCAGGTAGGGCCCGGGCGTCACCTCGGCGACATAGTCGGCCGCCGGGTCGAAGTCGTAGTCAGCACTCAGGGCCTTCGACGCGCTTTCACCCCAGGCATAGCCCTTCGGCAGCATCGATCCCATCGCCGCCGTCACCAGTGCCATCCCGCTGTAGTCACCGTCGGCCGCGGCAAGCCAGATGTCGAAAGTGGTGGCCGCGCCGCCGGTGGAATACAGCCCCATGAAGGTGGCGAAGAGCACGGCGTCGCGATCGATGGGGAAGACCAGCCAACGTTTCGGCATGTTGTCCAGCGCCTGTTGGATCGAAGCGGCGAGGTCACTCGTGCGCGACGAGCAGTAGGCATCCTCGGCGCAGAGCTTCGAGTATCGCAGGATCTGCTGCTCGAGGATCGCCCCGTCCCACCAGAATCGACCCGGTGGATTGACGGCCACCATCGCATTGCGGTGGACGCTCTCGGGATACCGCCAGGTGTAGATCTGGGCCAGACGCGTACCGTAGCTGCCGCTCTCGAGGTTGATGCGGTCGTACCCCAGGGCTCGACGAACGGCTTCGATGTCGTCGACCACCTCGAGGACGGTGTACCCGTCGAGGTCAATCCCATCGGCGGTCAACCGTTCGGCACAGGCCGCGGCCGCATCGCGCTGCATCTTCATGCTCTCTCGGCTCATCATCGGCAGACCCGACGCCATCGCCTCACCGATTTCGGGACAGCCGAGATGGACCGAACCGTCGATGCCGCGGTACCCGACCAGAACAATGTCGTGGTGCTCGTGGAACCACTCGATCCGGCGGTAGCCCAGATTCGACGACCCGGGCCCGCCGCCAAGCCAGAAGATGGGTTCGGCAGGCTCCGCTCCCGATGCCGGTATTCGAATGACGGGCAGCGCGATCACACGGGAGACGGAATCGGTCCGGTTTTCCGGGACGATCAAGGTGCCGCATTCAGCCGCGTACTCCACCTCATTCTCGACGTGCACACACGACTCGATATCGAGGTCTCCCGCGATCGCTCCCGCTGGCGGCTGCGGCGGCGGTTCCTGCACTTCCTCCGTGCCGCACCCGACAAGAACGGTGACTGCAGCCACCAAAGCGCCGATTCCCAACAGTTGTCTCATTGTGTTTTCCTCGCAAAATCGTAGGCAATGACCCTTGCCTCCCGGAAGAAACGAAGAAAACGACGATGAGGTTCGGATGGATCGATCGGCACCACGTACACATTTCCACATGTCGTCGCCCCGGGATCTCGGTTGACGTTGGAGCCAACCAATCATTGAGTCGTGACAAGGGAGTGAGGGAGTGAAGCAAGCCAAGGCAGCGGTCGCGGAACCATCGCTGGCGCTTGCTCACCCCCCTCTCCACCGTCATTATTCTGACCTAGGTCTCCCGGAAACAGTCGATTTGCGGTCGGGTTCCTTGTCCGATCGACCGGCTGTCGGTCCGCTTCTCGTCGGAATGAAAAGCACCAGGGAGACGACCAATGAACACTGCACGAATATTCATGACGACCGTCGCTGCAATGGCTCTACTGGCTCTTGCGACCACGGGTTGCGGAAGAATCCCCGCCCCCGAAGAGGATGAGTGCTTTCTCTGCCACCCCGAGCTTTCTAACGGCACGCGATTGACGGCGGTGGTGACCTCAGGGCTCCACTGCAGGGAACACGATGTGCCGGAAGACGAGGAAATACGTGCCAGGCACCTTTTGAGCACAACATCGATCTCTCGAAGCGACGCGCCACGGCGGTGGTCGAGGCGCTGGCCGCAGAGCACGGGATCTCGGGTGACCGCTTGACGCCGCGAGGCATCGGACCGTTGGCCCCGATCGGGTCCAACAACACCGAAGCCGGACGAGCCTTGAATCGAAGGGTCGCGCTCGTCAAGCGGTAACGTCAGTGCGTCTGATGTCGGGACCGGATGCAGGTACCATCGGGTCCGGATGTTGGAGAACATGATCATCGGGGGGAGCATCGCGTTTGCGGCCGCGATTCAGCCGGGGCCTCTGCAGGCGTTTCTGCTTTCTCGGGTTGCGACCGTCGGCTGGCGGTCAACCCTGCCTGCGGCCCTCGCTCCGCTGATCAGCGACGGCCCGATAGCACTCGTCGTATTGGTGGTCCTGCATCACCTCGCACGCGGTTTCGAGAGCTTCCTCAAGGCTGCTGGTGGGTGCGTTTTCCTCTACTTCGCAGTCACGACCTTTCTCGAGTGGCGGCGGACGCGTCTGGGCCCCGCGACCGAGGTGGGGTCATCGCCACGGACGCTCCTGCAGGCAGTTGCGGTCAACGCCATCAATCCCGGCCCATGGCTCGGCTGGAGCCTCATCTTGGGTCCTTTGGCGCTCGAGGCCTGGGCCGATTCACCGATCTCCGCCATTGCTCTGGTCGGCTCCTTCTACGTGATATTGGTGCTCTCGTTGGGGCTCTTCATTCTGCTGCTCGGCACCACGTCGTTCCTCGGTCCGCGGGGACGCCGGTCCCTCCTTCTCGTCTCGTCGTTCATCCTCGCGCTCATCGGGGTCTACTCATT
Source organism: Thermoanaerobaculales bacterium (assembly GCA_029287235.1). GTDB lineage: Bacteria > Acidobacteriota > Thermoanaerobaculia > Thermoanaerobaculales > Sulfomarinibacteraceae > JAHECW01. The sequence goes on along the minus strand of JARFRM010000314.1, from coordinate 4,012 downwards.
GTGGTCAGCGCTTGCGTGGCCCTGATGATGGACTCCACATCAACGCCAACCGAGCTTCGTCGATCTTTGTGCACGAAGATCCAAGAACGACGACGACCTGCAGCGACGAATCTGACTTCCTACCGCTCCTGTTCAAAGGCCTCCTGGCAGTTGATGCAGAAGGGTGTTTCCGGACAAGCTTCGAGACGCGCGGGGTGGATCTCTCCGTGGCAACTCCTGCATGAACCGTAGCTTCCGTCTTCGACCGCCCCCAGGGCGCCTTCGACCTGCTTGAGTTTGACCTCGAGCTGGCGTCTGTTCAGCTCGGCCATGTTCTGCATCTGGATGGCATCGGCGCGAGAGAGCCGGCCGATGGGAAGATCGAGATCGACCGGTTTGGAGCCCTCGGTCGTCCGCCCGAGGAGGGTTTCGATCTCGGTCCTCGCCGCCAACAGCCGCCGGCTGAGCTTGTCGGTCATTTTCTTGCTCGGTTTGGTCATTCTCTCTCCAACTACGGGTGGTTTCCCCGGCAAGCGATTCGGTGCACGCTTCATATCCGGGGGGCCAAGACATCATACGTGAAGTAGACTCGCTCATCCCAACCGACGGAGGGCACGACATGCCGATCATGCTGGTGCGTAACAAGGTCGAGGACTACTCAACCTGGAGATCAGTCTTTGACGCGCAGAAAGGGGCGGCCCGGAGGGCCGGACTCCACCTCTTGGATATGTGGCGCGATATCGAGGACACCAACAATGTCTTTTTCACCATGAGAGTGGAGGATGTCGACAAGGCCCGTGCGTACGTTTCCGCCCCGGAATCCGCCGAGGTTGGAAAACGCGCAGGAGTCATTGACGGAGAGCTCCACATCGTCGAACGAGTAAAGGACTAGCAGCGACCATGGCCAAGAACATTCTCAACCTCGATGAACTCGACTTCACCCTCGACTTCGCCCACGGCGACGAATTCGAAGCCAAGATGGCGCGCGTCAGCCCCATCATCGGCGGCGCCAAGCTCGCGTACAACGTGACAGAGGTCCCGCCCGGGAAACGCGCCTTTCCCCTCCACAACCACCACGCGATCGAAGAGGTCTTCTTCATCCTCGAAGGAGAAGGCACTCTGAGGTTCGGTGAGGACGAGCATCCCGTGCGGTCCGGCGATTTCATCGCCTGCCCCACCGGAGGTCCGGAAGTCGCCCACCAGCTGGTCAACACCGGCGCGGTCGAGCTTCGCTACCTGGCAATCAGCACGACACCGGACACCGATGTCGTCCAGTATCCCGATTCGGGCAAGTTCGGTGTCGTTGCCGGTCTCGCCCCGGGTATGCGGCCCGACCAGGCACGATTCGCCGGATGGTATGACGAGCACAAGAAGCTGGGCTACTGGGACGGTGAGTGACGATGTAGATTGCGCGCCGACACTCCAATAATCTGCTCGATTGGGGTGTTCTGAGGACCGATCCCTCCGAACGCAGAAACTTCGACGTCCGGGCACCGTCCCGCCTGACCGCTCGACTTCGGATTCGCCCGTTTCGCTCGCACATCTCCCGCGTCTTACACGAGAATGCCAGCTGCAGAGCTTCGAGGTCGACTGACCGGCGGCACCCCTCAGAGCCTCTCCTCCTCGATCAGCTCGAGAGTCGAGATCTTCCACACACCCTGGATGGGTTGGACCTTCAGCTCTCCGCCCGCTCTCGAATGGCGCGCTCGATCATAAATGCGATGGGTTCGTTCATTCCAGTTGGAATCAGGAGCACTTCCGGGTGCTGATGGGCCCAAACGCGAAACACCTCGTCGGCGAAACCCTGCCCCACGAGATCGACCCCCTCGAAGTCGAGGACAACTTCCCGGAACTTCTCCAGCCCGTGTACCAGGCGCTTTGCCTCCGACCGGCTCACAAACTCGGTGCCGATGGCGAAGAGCCTGACGACCGTCCGGGTCCTGCTGAATACAAAATCGCGGGTGTACTCCGCAAAGATTGCGGTCAGATCATTGGGTTTCTCAGAGTCGACTTCGGCCCGTACCGTCGTTCCATGCACCGGGGGGGCGACGGTGCCGACTGCCGTGTCGTTCTTTCGGGAATCGACGATCCACCTCAGCTCACCGCTTTCGATCAAGAATCTATTGGCAGCCTTCGAGGAGAAAAAAATCCCCTCTCCAGTGTGATGGGAGGGCATGGTCGTGGTCTTGCCCTTGGACAACTCCTGAAGTGCGTGGATCTCGGACTCGAGGCCCAGCTTGTCACGAACGTGACGAAAGACCCCGACCCCATGATCGCTGACTTCGAGCTCAATCGTGAGATCAACTCTTGCAAGCCTCACCTCGACCTCCACGGAACCCGAGTGGTCAATCGCGTTGTTGACCAGCTCGGTCAGGACGTAATGGAGAACCTTCTCCGCAGCCTTCGGCAGATCGCTCGCCACCATTCCCGGGGCGCTCATATCGGACCAGACCCGATCCTCCTCGAGGCCAGCGATCGCATAACGTCGCTCATCGACCGGATTGGTCTTCCGGTATCGCGTGCTGCGGCCGGCGCCTTCGACAACCAGGTATCCTGCGGCGACGAGTTCGCGAAGGTGCCGATGAGCCGTCTGTCGCGTCACGCCAAGGGCCCCAGCCACCTCACCGGCCCGCAGCGAATGACCGCCTTGGAAGAGATCATCTATTTGACGATTTCTATCTTTCATTCGCTAATCGTAACACACAAAATAGCTAATCGTAATATTCGGTATGGCAAACGTAATGATCCGTAATTATAATGGTGCCAGGCTTTAGAACCTTAGAAAGTTGAGTTAGGCTGTTGTCGGAGGGATTCGGCAATGGTGAGACGGCCGAGAATCGTGGTTGAAGGCGGTTTGTACCACGTATACAACCGAGTTTCGAGCGGCGAGCACATCTTTGCTGATCCAGAAGAGGCAATAGAGTTCATCGAGATCGTCCGCGACATCAAGAAGCGAGATGGCTGGACGATTTTCGCCTGGTGTGTGATGTCCAACCATATCCACGTGGTCTTGCGAACGTCTTCCGTTCCGTTGTGGCGCGGGATGCATGGGATCCAGAACCGATTCAGTCGCGGGTTCAACCGGCGGCACGGAAGAACAGGTGGCCTTTGGCAAGGGCGATACAAGACGAAGTACGTTGAGGATCAGACGTACCTGGATCGGCTTGTATTGTACGTTCACCTCAACCCGTTGAAGGGTGGCCTGGTGGACGACCCGGAAGAGTACCCTTTTGCCGGGCACCGGGAGGTGAAGCGGCGGTTGAGATCGCCGTTGGTGGACGTCGAAGACATGCTGCTGTGCTTCGGCGAGACACAGAAGGTGGCTCGGCGTAACTATCTGCAAGCCATGAGAATCGGTGCCGATCCGGATGCTCCTGATCTGAAACACACATGGCACCCGTTTGGGAATGAAAGAGATGCACCACTCCGCGTGAACGCTGACGGGATCCATGTCGATCTCCAGGGTCGGACGACGGATCTCGAGCGACCGGGGCTGGAAGCTGACGATTTCATCCGTCGCGTTTGCGATCTTGCCGGATTCGATCTCGATCAGCTTGCCTCGAGGGCGAGAGATCGCAATACCGCCAATGCCCGGAAAGTGGTCGCGACGCTCGGCGTCGAACGATGGAGCCAAAGAAGAACCGATTTGGCTACCGTGTTAAACAAGAATCCAGATGTCGTGAGTTTCTGGGCGGGGGAAGGATCGCGCAGACGGCGAGAAGACCCGCAATACGCGGAGAAGCTTGATGAACTCGACGGACGACTCTCGGCATCTCTCACGCGCAAAGGTTGAAAATGCAACTTTCTAAGGTTCTAAAGCCTGGCACAAAAACGGCGTCCCGGTTTCGAATGTAGGAAGCAGATTCCAGGCCCAACGGGTGTGCTCGAGGAACAACTCCCGAGGATCGGGTGCAAGCTTCACTCGAGGCTGAGCAGATACTCGGCCATGGCGAGCAGGTCGTCCTCGGGGAGTTTGGCGAGGTTCATCTGGACATCGGCCATCCCGCCGCTCGAGAGCCGGTCGTAGCCAAAG